>NZ_CP166625.1:2183125-2535000 GCF_041320595.1 Pleomorphomonas sp. PLEO | reverse complement strand
TCGACTTCGTTATCCTGTTCGTGCCGATCGAGCCGGCCTTCCTGGTGGCCATCACCCGCGATGCCGAACTGTGGCACCAGGCCTGGGAGAAGAACATCCTCTTGGTCAGCCCGTCATCACTGCTGTTCGTCGTCCGCATCGTCGCTCAGCTTTGGCAGAAGGAACAGCAGAGCAAGAACGCCCAGGACATCGCCAAGCGCGGCGCCGAGCTCTACGACAAATTCGTCGGCTTCGTCGAAGACCTGGAAAAGGTGGGCAAAGGCCTCAAGGATGCCCAGGGCGCCTATGACCGCGCCTACGGCAAGTTCGCCACCGGTCGCGGCAACGTCATCCGCCAGGCGGAGATGCTGCGCGCCCTCGGCCTCAAGACGGCGAAGCGGCTCGATGCCGGCCTGTTGGAATCCGCCGATACCGACGAGGAGACGGGCGCCCTGCCCGCGCCCGAGGATCAGTTGTCGTAATCGGGATCGGCGGCAAAGCGAGGCAGATCGTCGGCAAGGCACAGCCAGCTCGGACGAGCGCTGTCCCAGCCATGGGCGGCCGGCACCACCGCGTCCTTGTCGTCGAGCGTGCCGACGGTGACGCCGACCGAGCGCCCCTCGGCGTCGGTCATATAAAGCTGGCTGCCGCAGGCCGAGCAGAAATGCCGGATCATCTTCTCTGACGAAGCATAGGCCACCGCCTCACCGGCCGTGACGCGGAAGCGGCTCGGATGCACCTGCATCCAGGCGACGGTAGCGCCGCCCGTCGAGCGGCGGCATGTGTCGCAGTGGCAGTAGTCGACGATGGCGCCGTCGCGTTCCACCTCGTAGCGAACACGGCCGCACAGGCAACCGCCGACGATGAGCGCCATGGTCTCACTCCTCGCCCGCCGGCCGTTGACGGTCGCGCTTGACGGCGCCGCGCTTGGTCTTGGCATCGACGCGGCGCACCTTGCTCGCCCGCGTCGGCTTGGTGGCGACGCGCGGCTTCGGCGGCACCGCCGCTTCGGCGAGAATGGTCTTCAACCGCTCAATGGCATCGTCGCGATTGCGCTCCTGCGAGCGGAAGCGCTGGGCCTGGATGATGATCTCGCCGGCCTGCGTCAGCCGCGACGGGCCGGCGATGCGCGACGCCCGCACCTTGGTTTCCCAAGGAATTCCCGAGGCGTTGTAAAGGTCGTAGCGCAGCGCCACCGCCGTCGCCACCTTGTTGACGTTCTGCCCGCCCGGGCCGGACGCCAGGACGTAAGTGAAGGACAGGTCCTTCTCATCGATGTAGAGCCGGTCGGTCACGTAGATCATGGCGCGAAGATAAAGGGCGGCACCCGCATCTGCCAACCCTCTTCCTCACGCTTTCAGGAAGCGTCCGCTCACCGCCACGCCGATCAGCGATACCGAAACGATCAGGAAGGCGGTCGGCAGCGAAGCGACATGAGCGACGAAGCCGATGGCCGCCGGTCCCATCAGGATGCCGGCATAGCCGAGCGTCGTTATCGCCGGCACGGCAACGCTCTCCGGCATCAGCGTCTGCTTGCCGATGGCGCTGTAGAGCACCGGCACGATGTTGGAGCAGCCGGCGCCAACCAGCGCAAAGCCGACCAGCGCTGCGAGCACCGATGGCACCAGCGTTGCAACCAACAAACCTGACGCGGCGAGAAGCCCACCGACCAGAATGATCGTCGTGCGGCTGACCCGCCGGACGATGGCGTCACCCGAGAGGCGGCCAATAGTCATGGTCGTGGCAAAGGCGGCGTAGCCGAGGCCGGCATGAGCCGGGTCGGCGGCGCGCGTGGAAGTCAGGAACACCGCGCTCCAGTCGAGAATGGAGCCTTCGGTCAGGAAGACAATGAAGCAGAGAATGCCGATGAACAGCACCACGCCATGCGGCAGCGCGAAGGCTGGCCCCGAGGTATCGCCGCCATAGGTGAGAAAATGCGGGGCGGCCCACGCCAGCATCGCCGCCGTGAAGACGAAGGCGACGAGCGACACGATGACCGGCGAACCGCCAAGGCTGAGAATGACGGAGCAACCGCCGGCGCCTGCGATGCCGCCGACACTGAACAAGCCATGAAAGCCGCTCATCAGCGCCCGCCCGGCCGCCCGCTCGACGATCACCGCCTGAATGTTGATCACACAATCGACCGAGCCAACACCGGCGCCCAGCACGAACAGCGCGGCGGCGAGCAGCATGGGGCTCGATAAAGTGGCCAACGCCGGCAAGGCGACGCAGACCATCAGCGAGGTGGCGATCAGCACTCGGCGGCAGCCGTATTTTCCGGCCAGCGCCCCGGCAAGCGGCATGGCGATGATCGAGCCGATGCCGAAGGAGAGCAGCAACAGGCCGAGACCACCTGCCTCAAGGCCCGCCCGCGTCTTGGCAAACGGCACCAGCCCCGCCCAGACGGCGCCGCCGAAACCGGCAATGAAAAAGGCGACACGGGTCGAGAACTGTTCGGCGCGGCCGATGCTGTCGGACGTCAGGCTGGCGGCGGTGGACATGGTGAACGACGGCTCCTCACGAGAACGGCCGCCTTCTCCCCGGAATGACCCAAGACGACGCGGCAATTGATTCGATTCATATGGCGTTCGTCAAGGGGGAGCGAGCGCGCCGCGCGTTTTGCCGCCGGGCTGTGACATCGGCGCTCAGGGAGCAGCGGGCAGCGGGCAGAGCAACGTCCTCGCCCGTTTTCCGGAACCGGATGGTCGGCGAGGCGTTTTCGCTAGGAGGACAGGACGCAACGGCGAGCTACGCCTGGAATTTCGCAGGACAATTTCGCCCGTCGCCCCGTCAGCAGTCCCGCCCGGCGCCGGGACACGTCCAGAACGCCTGTCCGTACGGAGGCGAACGCATGCCCATCCTCTACACGACGCACCGGCCACCTTGGCTGGTCCTTCTCCTCGCCCTGGTGATTGGCCTGATCGGCCTCGTTCTGCTCATCGGCGGCGCCTATCTCGCCTATGTTGGCGGCTCGCCCTATTACGCCCTCGCCGGCCTCGGGCTTTTGGCGACCTCTTGGCTGCTTTGGCGCGGCAACGCGCTGGCGCTGTGGTTCTACATTCTCGTCTACGCCGCCACACTGGTGTGGGCGGTATGGGAAGCCGGCCTTGATGGCTGGGCGCTGCTGCCGCGCGTCGTCGCCCCCACGGTCATGCTGCTGTTCGTTGTGCTGGCCATACCCGCGCTATCCCCCCGACGCGGCGGCTGGCGGGTGGCGTTTCTCGCCGCCCTGGTGATCCTCTTCTCGGCGGGCATCATCGGCCTGACGCTGCCGAACGCCAATGTCACCAGTTACACCGGCGACCTGCCCCCGGCTGGCTCCGCCAACGCCATGGCCGACCCATCGTTGCGTCAGGCCGGCCCCGACTGGCCGACCTATGGCGGCAGCGAAAGCGCCCGCCGCTATTCGCCGCTCGATCAGATCACACCGGACAATGCCGGCAAGCTCAAACGCGTTTGGGACATCCACACCGGCGACCTGCCTCAGTCGGCCTTTGCCAAGGGCAAATACGGCGCCGAGACGACACCGCTCAAGATCGGCAACGCGCTCTACCTCTGCACTCCGAAGAACATCATCCTTTCGCTCGACCCGGCCACCGGCAAGGAGCGCTGGCGCTACGACCCCAAGGTCAGCGACGACTGGATTCCCTACACCGCCGCCTGTCGCGGCGTCAGCTATTACCAGGTGCCAAATGCCCCCGCCGATGAGGCCTGCGCCAGCCGCATCATCGAAGGCACGCTCGACGCCCGCCTGATCGCCGTCGATGCCAACACCGGCGTCCCCTGCCCCGGCTTCGGCGCCGATGGCGCCGTCGACACCAAAGCCGGCATGGGCGAAGTCAATCCCGGCATGCTGTCGATCACCGCCGCGCCGACCATCGTGCGCGGCGTTATCGTCACCGGCCACCAGGTGCTCGATGGCCAGATCCGCAGCGCGCCCTCCGGCGCGATCCAGGGCTATGACGCCGTCACCGGCGTGCTGCGCTGGGCCTGGGACATGAAGCAGCCGGATTTGACTGGCGTTCCGCCGGCCGGCCAAACCTACGCGCGTGGCACGCCTAACATGTGGACGGCGGCCAGCGGCGACGAGCAGCTCGGCCTCGTCTACTTGCCCTTGGGCAACTCGGCCGTCGACTATTGGAGCAGCCAGCGCAGCGACGTCGAGAACGAGTTCGCCAATTCGCTGGTGGCAATTGACGTCGGCACCGGCAAACCCGTCTGGCATTTCCAGACGGTGCACAAGGACGTCTGGGACTATGACCTGGGGTCGCAGGCGACGCTGATCGACTTCCCGGCCGACGGCGGCACCGTGCCGGCTCTGGTTCTGCCCTCAAAGCAAGGCGACATCTACATTCTCGATCGTCGCACCGGCAAGGTCCTGACGCCAATGGAGGAACAGGCGGCACCTACCGGCGGCGTCGAGCCCGAGCAGCGTTCGCCCACCCAGCCGCACTCGCTCTACCACACGCTACGCAAGGCCAACCTCACAGAGAAGGACATGTGGGGCATGTCGCCGATCGACCAGATGGTCTGTCGCATTCAGTTCCGCACGGCGAGCTACAAAGGCTACTTCACGCCCCCGGTGTCGGCCGGCCACAGCATCGAATATCCCGGCTACAACGGCGGTTCGGATTGGGGCGGCATCGCCGTCGATCCGGGGCGCGGCATCATCGTCGCCAACTATAACGACATGCCCAATTACGTGAATCTGGTACCCCGTGACGAAGCCGACCGCCTGGGTTGGGCACCGCGCGGCCAGGAGCGCGGCAAGATCGGCGGCGCGGAAGGCGCCGGCGATCCGCAGGCCGAAACGCCGTTCGCCGTCAACGTCAATGCCGGCTGGCGCCTGCCGTTCACCGGCCTGCTCTGCAAGGAGCCTCCCTATGGCGGCATCCGGGCGATCGACCTCAAGAGCGGCAAGACGCTGTGGGACCGGCCCTTCGGAACCGCCCGTACCAACGGCCCGTTCGGCATCCCCTCCTTGTTGCCCGTCGACATCGGCACGCCCAACAACGGCGGCGCGGTGGTGACGGCCGGTGGGGTGGTGTTCATCGCCGCCGCCACCGACAACCTCATCCGCGCCATCGACCTCAAGACCGGCAAGACACTGTGGACCGACACGCTGCCGGGCGGCGGACAGGCGACGCCGATGACCTACGAGGCGAATGGCAAGCAGTATGTGGCGATCATGGCCGGCGGCCATCACTTCATGGAAACGCCGATCAGCGACGAGGTGATCGCCTATGCACTGCCTTGATCGCGCATGAGAGTCTAAAATTCGGCCAGGTGCTTGGCATCCGGCCCACCGAGCCCCGCGAACCCGGTGGAGGCTAAACTGTCGCTTTTCCAAGTCTTCGCGCTGCTGATCGTCACCACCGCCGGCTTCAGTTGGCTGAACCGTCGCTTCATCGGACTGCCCGAGCATATCGCGCTGTTGCTGATGGGCCTCGGCGCGGCGGTTGCGCTGGTGCTGGTGGAGCGGATCGTACCGTCACTGTGGCCGGTCACCGCCGTCGAGGCGATGCTGCGTCAGATCGACTTCGGGGCGACGCTGCTGCAGGGCGTGCTCGCCTTCTTGCTGTTCGCCGCCGCCATCACGGTGGACTGGGAGGAACTCAAGCAACGCAGCCTTGCCATTGCCTTGCTCGCCACCATTGGCGTGGCGCTGTCGGCAGGGCTGGTGGCCGCCATGCTTTGGGGGGTCGCGGCATTGGCCGGCCTTTCGATTTCCTTCGCCTGGTGCCTGGTGTTCGGCGCGCTGATTGCCCCGACCGATCCCATTGCCGTATCGGCGGCACTCCAACATCTGGCGCTGCCGGATCGGCTGCGCATCGACGTCACCGGCGAGTCCCTATTCAACGACGGCGTCGGCGTTGTGCTGTTCACGCTGGCACTGTCGATGGCCACCGGCGACGGCCAAGCCGGTATCGCCATCGCCGGGGTGCATATGCTGTTCGAGATTGCCGGCGCCCTGCTGCTCGGCGTCGTGGCCGCCAGCATCGCCGTGCGCGCCTTCCGTGGCATCGACGACTATTCGGTTGAGATTCTGATCTCGCTGGCGCTGGCCATGGGCGGTTATGCGCTGGCTGACGCCATCGGCGTCAGTGGGCCGATCACCGTCGTCGCGTCGGGCGTGTTGATCGGCAACCTCGGCGCGCCACGCGCCATGAGCGAGCGCACGCGCGCCTATTTCTACGGTTTCTGGCGCCTGATCGACGACCTGCTCAACGCTGCCCTGTTCGTGCTGCTCGGCCTCGAAGTGCTGGTGCTGCACCTTCAGCTGGCGCCCCTCATGTTCGGCCTGATCGCCGTGCCGGTGGTGCTGATCGCCCGTTCGGTCACCGTCGCCGCCACGCTCGCCACGCTGGGAAGCTGGCTGCGCTTTGATCGCGGCGCCGGCATCATCCTCACCTGGGCGGCGGTGCGCGGCGCCATCTCGGCGGCGCTGGCCCTATCGGTGCCCTACGGGCCGGAGCGTGAGCTGATCCTGGCGGCAACCTACGCGGTGATCCTGTTTTCCTCGATCGTCCAGGGCTTGTCGCTGGAGCGTGTCATCCGCCTGACGACAAACGTTTCGTCGGCCGCCGTATCTCCAACGCAGCCGGCCGACCGGCAACCGCCACCGGTCGAAAAAAAATGATGCATTCGCCTGTGGTGCCCGGAGCCAACCGCGTCCTTCCGTGTTATTACGGAGGCGGGGGCTACGTGCGGCCGCGGGTTACCGCGCGCCGTGGGATGTTCGCATGTCTTATTTGAAGCATCGCCCTGAAATGAATTTCTTGTCCATTTTCAGACGCCTTATGCCCAGCGGACCCCGCTTCGCCCGTCTGCGTTCGGCCTCGATCCTCCTAGGTTTCACCCTGCTCTCGGCCGGGTGCCGGTTCGCGGTGCTGGACCCGAGCGGCCCGATCGCCGCCAAGGAGAAACAGCTCATCCTCATCTCCACGGCGCTGATGCTGCTGGTGGTGGTGCCGGTCATCATCCTGACGCTGGTCTTTGCCTTCTGGTATCGCGCTTCCAACACACGCGCCAACGCCATGCCCAATTGGGCACATTCCAACGCCATCGAGGTGGTGGTGTGGACCGTGCCGCTGCTCATCGTCATCACGCTCGGCTGGCTCGCCTGGACCACGACCCATGCCCTCGATCCCTACCGACCGATCGAAGGCAACGGAAAACCGACGCTGGAGATCGACGTCGTGGCGCTCGATTGGAAATGGCTGTTCATCTACCCGGAGCAGAACATCGCTTCCGTCAACGAGGTGGCCTTCCCCGTCGACACGCCGGTGCACTTCAAGATCACCTCCGACACGGTGATGAACTCCTTCTTCATCCCCGGACTTGCCGGCCAGATCTATGCCATGGCCGGCATGCGGACCGAACTCAGCCTGATCGCCAACAAGCCGGGCACCTTCGAGGGCATGTCGGCCAACTACAGCGGCGCCGGCTTTTCGGGCATGAAGTTCAAGGCGCTCGCCAGCTCGGATGCCGATTTCGAAGCCTGGACGCGCAAAGTCGCCGCCAGCGGCCATCCGCTCGATGAGCCCACCTATGCCGACCTCGCCAAACAGCGGGAGAACAGCCCGGTCATCTATTACGCGCCAGGCAATGCCGGCCTGCTGCGAAGCCTCATCGACAAATACCGCCATACACCGCCGCCGGAGCACACTGGCAGCCAGGTCAATGCGTCCGCCACAAAGTGACGGCAGCTGTGGAGAGCGCGACGTGAACCCACTTCTTGGAAAGCTTACCCTTGAGCAAATCCCCTACACCGAGCCCATCATCATGGGGGCCGTCGGGGTCGGCGCACTGTTGGTCCTCGGCGTCGCGGCAGCCATAACCTATTACGGTCGCTGGCAATGGCTGTGGTCGGAATATCTCACCTCCGTCGATCACAAGAGGATCGGCATCATGTATGTGCTGCTCGCTCTGGTCATGCTGGTGCGCGGCTTCACCGACGCCGCCATGATGCGCACCCAGCAGGCCCTCGCCTTCGGGCCCAATCCGGGCTACCTGCCGCCACATCATTACGACCAGATCTTTTCCGCGCATGGCGTCATCATGATCTTCTTCGTGGCGATGCCACTGGTCGTCGGCCTGATGAACATCGCCGTGCCCTTGCAGATCGGCGCGCGCGACGTCGCCTTTCCCTTCCTGAATTCGCTGAGCTTCTGGCTGACTTTTTCGGGCGCCATCCTGATCAACGCCTCGCTGCTATTCGGCGAATTCGCCAAGACCGGTTGGGCCGCCTACCCGCCACTGTCCGAACTGTCCTTCAGCCCAGACGTCGGCGTCGACTATTACATCTGGAGCCTGCAGATCAGCGGCATCGGCACGTTGCTCACCGGGGTGAACTTCCTCACCACTATTCTGCGCATGCGGGCGCCGGGCATGAAGATGATGCGCATGCCGATCTTCACCTGGACGGCCTTCTGCACCAACGTGCTGATCGTCGCCGCCTTTCCCATCCTCACCGTCACGCTGGCGCTGCTTGGCCTTGACCGCTACATCGGCACGCATTTCTTCACCAACGACGGCGGCGGCGAACAGATGATGTATGTCAATCTGTTCTGGGCCTGGGGTCACCCCGAGGTTTATATCCTCGTCCTGCCAGCTTTCGGGGTATTCTCCGAAGTCGTCTCTACTTTTTCAGGCAAGCCGATTTTTGGCTACAAGTCGATGGTATGGGCGACCGTCGCCATTACCTTCTTCTCTTTCGTTGTCTGGCTGCACCATTTCTTCACCATGGGTGCCGGCGCCAACGTCAATGCCTTCTTCGGCATCGCCACCATGATCATCGCCGTGCCCACCGGCGTGAAAATGTTCAACTGGCTATTCACGATGTTCCGGGGCCGGGTGCGCTTTTCGGTGCCCATGCTGTGGACCATCGGCTTCATGATCACCTTCACCATTGGCGGCATGACCGGCGTGCTGCTGGCCATGCCGGGCGCCGATTTCGTGCTGCACAACTCCCTGTTCCTGGTCGCCCACTTCCACAACACCATCATCGGCGGCGTGGTATTCGGCATGTTCGCCGGCATCACCTACTGGTTCCCAAAGGCCACCGGCATCCGCCTGCACGAGCCGCTCGGCAAGGCCGCCTTCTGGTGCTGGATCGTCGGTTTCTATGTGGCGTTCATGCCGCTTTACGTGCTCGGCTTCATGGGCATGACGCGGCGGCTCAACCACTATGACAATCCCGATTGGCACCCCTGGCTGCTGGTCGCCGCCGGTGGCGCGGCCATCATCGCGCTCGGCATCGTCTTCAACATCTTGCAGATCGCCTACAGCATTTGGAAGCGCGACGAACTGCGCGACCTCACAGGCGATCCCTGGAACGGACGCACGCTCGAATGGTCCACGTCGTCACCACCGCCGATCTACAATTTCGCCGAAACGCCGCGCGTCACCGAGATCGACGCCTGGGCCAATATGAAGGCGGACGGCGGCGGTATGTTCGTGCGGTCGACGCCCTATGACGACATCCACATGCCGAAAAACACAGCGGCCGGTTTCCTGATGGGTATCTTCAGCATCGGCCTCGGCTTCGGCCTCGTCTGGCATATCTGGTGGATGGTCGCCGCCGGCGCGCTCGCCATGTTGGCAGCGCTTATCTACCGCCTGTTCCAGGACGAGATCGCCTTCATCATCCCGGCCGCCGAGGTGAAGGATATCGAGATGCGCCGCATGGAAGGAGCCAGCCAGCCATGACCATTCTCGACCTTCCCGAAGCTCACTCGCTTCACGCCACGCAACACCCGGCCGCTTCCACGCACGACGCCGAGCTGACCGAGAAAACCGTCTTCGGCTTCTGGCTCTACCTGATGAGCGACGTCGTGCTGTTCGCAGCCTTGTTCGCGGTCTTCGCCGTGGTCGGCCGCAGCTACGCCGGCGGGCCGACCGGCCAGGAACTGTTCGACCTCGGCTATGTGCTAGCCGAAACCGGCGTCCTGCTCTTGAGCTCGGTTACCTTCGGCTTCGTCACGCTCGCCGCTCAAGATAACCGCAAGCGGGCAACCCTTGTGTGGATGGCGGTGACCTTCGCCATCGGCGCCGTGTTCATCGTCATGGAAATCTACGAGTTCCACCACCTGATCGCAGAAGGGGCAGGCCCCAGCCGCAGCGCCTTCCTGTCGGCCTATTTCACGCTTGTGGGTACCCATGGCCTGCACGTTGCCACCGGCCTCCTCTGGATGATCATCATGGCCTTCCAGCTCACCCGCCAAGGCCTCACAGCAACGGTGCAACGCCGCCTGGGCCTCCTCGGCCTGTTCTGGCACTTCCTCGACGTGATCTGGATCGTCGTCTTCACCGAAGTCTATCTGATCGGAGTGCTCTGACATGGCTGATCAAAAGACCGAGCACCTCCCGGGCGCCGGCGCCACTTTCCACCATTACTTCCGTGGCATGCTGTTGTCGGTCATCTTGACCGGAGCGGCTTTCGCGCTGGTGATGACCCATGCGCTGCCACGCAACGCCACCATCGCCGTCATCCTGGCGCTCGCCGCCGTGCAAATCTTCGTTCACATCGTCGACTTCCTGCACATCGACAGCTCACTCGAACAACGCTGGAACGTCTACGCCGCGCTGTTCGCGCTGCTGGTGGTCGGCATCCTGGTCGGCGGCAGCATCTGGATCATGTTCAGTGCCCACGCCAACATGGGCGTTGGCATGCCGGGCATGACCATGACGCCCGAGGCGTTCTAAGGTGACGACGCTCAGTCGCAACCCCTATGTCAGCCTTGTGAAACCCGGCATCGTCGGGGGCAACCTGATCTCCACGGCCGGCGGCTTCCTGCTGGCGGCGCGCGGCGTGGTGGATTTCAGGCTGTTCGCCGCCACGCTGCTCGGCGTGGCGCTGGTGGTGGCGGGCGGCTGCGTCGTCAACAACGTCATCGACCGCGACATCGACGCGCGGATGACCCGTACGGCACGCCGGCCGATGGTGACCGGCGCGGTCGGCGTCCCCATGGCCATGACCTACGGCGGCTTGCTGGCCGGCAGCGGGTTGCTGTTGCTCGCCCTGATCTGCGGTGCGCTCGCAGTAACGGTGGCCGCCTTCGGCCTCGTCATCTATGTCGGTCCCTACAGTATGTGGTTCAAGCGGCGCTCACCGGTCAGCGTGCTGGTCGGCAGCCTCGCCGGAGCGACGCCACCCGTCATCGGCTATTGCGCCGTCACCGGCCGGTTGGATGGCGCCGCCGTCATCCTGTTCCTGATGTTCGCGCTGTGGCAGATCCCCCATTCCGACGCCATCGCGGTTCTCCGCCGCCAGGATTATGCCGCCGCCGGCGTACCCACCTACCCGTTCCGCCACGGCATCGCCGCCACCAAGCAGCGCATCCTCGTTTCCATCAGTGCCTTTGGCGTTGTGTCCGTGGCACTGCCCTTCGCCGGCTTCACCGGCCTCGCCTATCTCTGCACAGCCGTGGCCTGCGGCGGCTACTGGCTGCATGTCGCCGCTTCCGGTCCGGCAATGGACGATCGCGGCTGGGCCAAGCGCATCTTCCTAGCCTCGCTCGGCTGCCTTCTGGCGCTCTGCGTGCTGATGGCCGTGGACTTCCGCTGATCCCAGTCAATTCTGCTCGGTCAAAGCCAGCTTGACGCCCAGCAACACGAAGGCGCCGGCGAACAGGCGACGCATCATGGCCAGCACCGAAGGCCGCGACAGGACCTGATCGCGCACGGTAGCAGCGGCAACCCCATAGACCACGAACACGGCAAACGTCATCGCCATGAACACGCCGCCGAGCTCGATGAAGCGCAGCGTCGGATGGGCGTCAATGTGCCCAACGAACTGCGGCAGGAAGGCGAGGAAGAACACTGTGAGTTTGGGATTGAGCAGGTTGAGCAGGATCGCCCTGATGGTGATATCGAGCGCTGAGGCATCGCGCCCGTCAGCCGCCACGGCCAGCGCGCCGGTCTCCTTCAGCGTCATCCAGGCCATGTAGAGCAGATAGGCGACACCGGCCACCCGGAGAATCTCGAAGGCGAGAACGCTGGTTTGCATCATGGCGGAGAGGCCGAATACGGCGGCGGCGAGATGCGGCAGGATGCCCAGCGTGCAGCCAAAGGCGGCGATCACCGAGGCGCGGGCACCGCGCCCGAGGCCGGCGCCGAGGGTGTAGAGCACGCCGGTGCCGGGCGAGGCGACGACGATCAGCGAAGTGAGGAGAAATTCGGGGGACATGAGAACGGACATCGAAGGGCTCCTGTAGGTTCGCCCTACCCTGCCGCTGCCCAATGGCTGCCGCCACCCGATTTCTCAGAGCAACCACGCCATGACTGCCCCGGCGCCGATATTGAGTGCCGACCGGAAAGCGGTGGGGCTAGACGCACTTATTGCCCAGGTGAGCGCTCCTCAAAACGAAACCGGGCGACCTTTCGGCCGCCCGGTTCATTCATTCAACTGCGACCGTCGTTCAGACGAGCGACTTGTAGACCGGCGACCACACCTTGGCCTTGATGGCGGCCTTGATGGCAGCATCGTCCATCTTCGGCGCCAGGCCCTCGGCCATCGCCTGCTTGGCAACGGCGACGGCGATGTGCGAGGAGACCTCGCGCATGCGGTCGAGCGTCGGCAGCAGCTTGTCGCCCGGCTTGGCCTTGGCCGGCGACAGCTCGGCGAGCGAGCGGGCAGCGGCCAGGAACATGGCATCGGTCACGCGCTTGGCGCCAACGGCCAGCGTGCCCAAGCCAACACCCGGGAAGATGTAGGAGTTGTTGGTCTGGGCGAAGTGGTAGGTCTTGCCCTCGTACTCGAAGGGCAGGAACGGCGAGCCCGTGCCGATGATGGCGCGGCCTTCGGTCCACTTGATGATGTCCGACGGCTGAGCCTCGACGCAAGAGGTCGGGTTCGACAGCGGGAAGACGATCGGCCGCTCGGTGTGCTTGGCGATCTCGCGGATGATTTCTTCCGTGAAGATGCCCGGCTGACCGGACACGCCGACCAGCACGGTCGGCTTGGCGTTCTTGATCACTTCATAGAGCGACGCCTTGCCGGCTTCGGCAACGTCCCAGCCGTCGATGAGCTTGCTGTCCTGGCGGAAGCCCAGCTGGAAGGTGTCGAGGTTCGGGGTCTTCTCGGTGACCAGGCCGTAGCGGCCAACGATGAAGAAGCGCTTGCGGGCTTCTTCGTCCGACAGGCCTTCGGCCACCATGGCCATGCGGATCAGGTCGGCGATGCCGACGCCGGCCGAACCGCCGCCGAGGATGGCGACGCGCTGGTCTTTCAGCGACTTACCGGTGATCTGGATGGCCGACAGCAGCGTGCCGGTGGCGACCGAAGCGGTGCCCTGGATATCGTCGTTGAACGTGCAGAGCGCGTCACGATACTTGTCCAGAAGGCGGTTGGCGTTGTTCTTGTGGAAGTCTTCCCACTGCAGCAGAACGTTCGGCCAGCGCTTCTTCACGGCTTGGACGAACTGATCGATGAAGTTGTCGTATTCCTCGCCCCGGATGCGCTCGTTCTTCCAGCCGAAGTACAGCGGATCGGCGATGCGCTCGGCATTGTTGGTGCCGGTGTCGAGCGTGATCGGCAGCACGGTGTCGGGGGCAATGCCGCCGCAGCCGGTGTAGATGGCCAGCTTGCCGACCGGGATACCCATGCCGCCGACGCCCTGGTCGCCCAGGCCGAGGATGCGCTCGCCGTCGGTGACGACGATGCACTCGACGTTGTCATAGCGCGGATTGGCGAGGATCTCGTCCATCTTGGCGCGGTTGGGATAGGAGATGAACAGGCCGCGCGGACGGCGGATGATGTGATGATACTGCTGGCAGCCGGCGCCGACGGTCGGCGTGTAGATCATCGGCAGCAGTTCGTCGAGATTGCGGGTGATCACCGCGAAGTAAAGCGTCTCGTTGTTGTCCTGCAGCTCGCGCAGGTAGACGTAACGGTCGAGGTTGGTCGGCAGCGCGCGGATGGTCTCGAGGCTGCGGCCGACCTGCGTGTCGAGCGTCTCGACTGCGTCGCCGAAATAGCCGTTGAGCTTGAAAGCATCGCGCTCGGCCTGGGTGAAAGCCGTGCCCTTGTTCAGCAACGGGTCTTCGATGAGGGCCTGGCTCGTGGGGATCGCCTTTACAGCGTCCTTGAGGATCACGTCGGTCATCTGCTGCTCCATCCTTCTCAGTGTCGAACCGGGCCCGCCATTTTGGCAGAACACCCGCGGGTGAGGCGCGGTCGCCGCTCCCGCTTTTCGGGGACTTAGTGCCTCTTTTGCGTCAGAAAATCTTCCGTAGAAACACGACGTCGTCTTTGCCCGCAGGAGCTTAATCGCGTAAATCCGCCAGTGAAGGGCTACTATATCGATGTAGTTGGCAATCCTTGTCACAAACGCGACATCGTTCTGGCGGGAATTGTCCAGTCGGCAGGGCGTCTTTCTTCAGGAAAACCCCGGATATCAAGGGCTCATCACGGCTTGGCAAGGTGATTGCACGTAACAGAGGCAACTCGACACGGATACCGGAGAGAAACCATGCCGCCCGGCGATCACCGCATCAACGACCGATACGTCACCTTCGAGGGTATCGACTTCGACGGCAACATGGAAGCGGTGCTCGCCCACCTCGGCCGCTACATCGACACCCCCGCCTTCGCCAACCCCTTCTGGGAGCGTTTCCGCCAGCGGCTCACTGACGCCGAGCTCTCGGAACGGCCAGCCGCCGACCGGCTGCTGTTGATGCACGCCCACGTCTACTACATGGCCGAACTGTTCGAGGACAATGAGGATGCCGATGCCCTCGCCGCGCTTCATCGCCTGGAAGAAGAATGCTTCTAAGCTTCATTAGCACTACAACTTACTGTCATCAAACACCTCAAAAGCCAACATAGGCAGAATCTTTCTCTTTGTATGTCATATAAAATTCATATGATTACTTAGGAGTATTTATTCCTCGTTAAGTCGAGATCGGCTTATTCAGCACGAAACGCGACAGAACTGAGGTTAATACGATGCGATCAGGCCAAAGCATCACCGCGCAGCTTTTCTTTTTCGCACTCCTGCTGGTCCTGCTCGCCGGTGCTGCCGGCGGAACCGGCTTTTTCGGCCTGATGCGCACCGGCGCTGCGATCGACGCGGTCACCGACGTGTCGACGGCCCTCACCGAGATCAACACCGCCACCGCCGCCATTCAGTCGCTCTATGCGTCCGGCAAGTCGGACGACGCCGACGCGGCGCTCGCAGGCATAACCGCCGTCGAGCAAGGCACGGTCGGTACGCTGGCCGGCGTCACCTCGGGTCTTGCCAACGCGGTCCGCGAACTCTCCTCCGGCTGGCAGGATATCAACACCGCCAGTGCCGACATCGAACGCGCTTTCGCAGCGCTTGCCGCCACCGCCGCCAAACTCGAGGCGCGCGCCGTCGAGGATCTCGGCAAGTCCGAGGACGATCTCGACACGATCAACGCCGAGCTGGACGGCACGCGCGCCATCGTGTCCGGTCTGACCGACGCCGAACTGCGGCTGAGCAGAGGACGGGCCGCCTTCGAAGCCTATCTGCGCACCGGCGATTTCTTTCAGCTGACGGCGGGCCAGAACGCGCTGTCCACCGCCGCCCGCCTCGTCGAGGATACCCGCGTCCAGAATGAGAACCCGGCCTTCGCCGAGGCACTCAAGGCCATCTCCAGCCTTGCCGGCGACCTCTACCAGACCGTGGCCCGCAAGGGCGACAACAGCCAGTTCATCGACCTCGCCGCCGAGTGGCCGCGCCTGTCGCCGCGTCTTGCCACCATCGACCAGCGCATCGACGCGGTGAACGCCGAGGCGCGCGCCAGCGCCGACAAGGCATTCAGTCGCGCCGCCGGCCTGTCGATCCGCCGCGACCACGCCGCCGCCTTCGGCGCGGCGGTTCGCGATTTCCGCACCGCCGCCTATGAACTGCTGCTCGCCACCGAGGACTACCGGCTCCGCCCGGATGCCGGACACGGCAAGGCGATCGACACTGCTCTTGATCGGGTAGGCAGCACCATCACCGCGCTCGGCGCCGACGCCGCCAAGGACGTGGCCGCGCCGTTTGCCGATTATCGCAAGGCCGCCACCGGTCTTCGTCGGGCGACGGAGGCGCTGGAAGCGGCCCGCGCCGACGCGACACGCTTGTCGGCCACCGCCGCCGACGGCCTGCATCAGACGGCCGACGACGTGGCGAACGCCGCGCGAGCCGACCGCGACCGCGTCAGCCTGATCGTCCTCTCGGTGATCATCGGCATTGTCGGCGTGGCCGTCGTGGTGACGCTGCTTCTCAACCGTCGCATCGCCCGCCCCTTGCGCGCCCTCACCCAGGTGATGCACGCGCTGGCCCACGGCGACCTCGATGTCATCGTTCCCGTACGCAAGGGAGGCGACGAGATCGCCGCCATGGGCGAGGCGCTTTTGGTGTTCCAGGCAAGTGGCCGCGAACGCGAGGACCTACGCCGTGCCGCCGAGCGCGATCATGCCCAGCGTGAGGAGCGCCGCGCCGCCCTGGAGACGGCGATCGCCGCCTTTGACGGCGCCGCCGCCGGCGTGATCAGTTCCGTCGAGGATCTGGCAGGCAAGCTCGGTCGCGGCACCGCCGATCTCTCCGGCGCCGCCTCGCATGCGGCGGAACTCGCCCAGCGCACCTCGCTTGCCGCCGGCAGCGCCGCCGAAAGCGTCCGCACCATGGCCTCAGCCGCCAGCGAGCTTGCCCGCTCGCAGGCCGTCGCCCGCGATCAGGCCAACGCCGCCGTCACCGTCGCCGGCAGCGGCACCAAGCACGCCCGCACCGCGAGCGGCGTCATTGCAGGCCTGTCGGAAACCACCTCCCGCGTCGGCGAAGTGGTCGACCTGATCGGCTCGATCGCCGCCCAGACCAACCTTCTGGCGCTCAATGCCACCATCGAAGCGGCGCGGGCCGGCGAGATGGGCCGTGGGTTCGCTGTGGTGGCCGGTGAGGTGAAGAGCCTCGCCAATCAGACGACCCACGCCACCGACGATATCCGCTCGCTGATCGACGGCATCGGCAACGCCACCCGTTCGGCGGTCGAACTCATCCGCCACATCGCAGCCTCCATGGCCGATATCGACACCGCCGCCGGTGCACTGTCGGAATCGGTGGTTGGCCAGGGCGACGCGACGGCCGAGATCTCTGGCAGCGCCGCCATGGCGGCCTCTTCCACCGACGACATGGCCGCCGGAACGAAGGATCTGGCGACCGCCGCCGACCACACGCGCGCCGTCGCCGGTGACGTCACCGCCACCGCCGGCACCATTCATGCCGAGATCGTCCGAATGCGCGGTCTGATCGAATCCTTCTCCCGCGACGCTCGCGCCGCGTGAGAAGGAGAGCGGATCAACGAGCGCGCGGCGGCCGACGCGTCTGTCCACCGGCCGATGCGCTGCCAAAGGTACCCTTGGTCAGGAACTTCTGCGTGCCGTTCTTGGCACCGACGCGACGCCCCTCGCCGCCGCCAAGCCCAGTGCCGGCCGGTTGGAACGTCGGGATCAGGTGATGCTTGCCGTTGCCGATCAGGTCGGCGCGGCCCATCGTCTTCAGCGCCTCGCGCAACAGCGGCCAGTTCTCCGGGTCGTGGTAGCGCAGGAAGGCCTTGTGCAGGCGGCGCTGCTTGAGGCCCTTCACCGTCTCCACCCGCTCCGAGCCGCCGCGCCTGACCGCCTTCAGCGGGTTGACGCCGGAATGATACATGGCGGTCGAAAGCGCCATCGGCGACGGCAGGAAGGTCTGCACCTGATCGGCGCGATAACCGTTCCTCTTCAGCCACAGCGCCAGGTTCAACATGTCCAGGTCGGACGTGCCGGGATGGGCCGCGATGAAATAGGGGATCAGGAAGTATTTCTTGCCGGCTTCCGCCGCCGCCGCGTCGAACAGCTGTTTGAAGCGATCGTAGGCGCCGATGCCCGGCTTCATCATCTTGGAGAGCGGCCCCTCCTCGGTATGCTCGGGCGCGATCTTCAGGTAGCCGCCGACGTGGTGGCGCACCAGCTCCTTGATGTAAGTCGGGCTCTTGACGGCAAGGTCGTAGCGGACGCCGGAGGCGACCATCACCTTCTTGACGCCCGGCACCGCCCGCACCTTGCGATAGAGCTGGATCAGCGCCTCATGGCTGGTGTTGAGGTTGGGACAGATATCCGGATAGACGCAGGACGGCTTGCGGCAGGCGCTCTCGATCTTCGGATCCTTGCAAGCGATCCGGTACATGTTGGCGGTGGGGCCGCCAATGTCGGAGATGATGCCGGTGAAGCCCTCGGTCTTGTCGCGGATCTTCTCGATCTCCTTGACGATCGAGTCTTCCGAGCGGTTCTGGATCACCCGCCCCTCATGCTCGGTGATCGAGCAGAACGAACAGCCGCCGAAGCAGCCGCGCATGATGGTCACCGAAAAGCGGATCATCTCCCAGGCGGGAATCTTGGCGTCGCCATAGGCCGGATGCGGCGCCCGCGCATAGGGCAGCTCGTAGACGCCATCCATCTCCTCGGTGGAGAGCGGGATCGGCGGCGGCGTCACCCACAGTTCGCGGTCGCCATGCCGCTGCACCAGCGGCCGGGCATTGCCGGGATTGCTCTCGCGATGAAGAACGCGACTGGCGCGGGCATAAGTCTCGGCGTCGGCCTCTACCTGCTCGAAAGCCGGCAAGCGCAGCACCGTGTGCGGTCCGAGCTGACGGGCGCCCTCGTCGGCGCTGTCGATGTCGTCGGCATGAGCTTCCGTCCAGCCGTCGGGCACCGCGTGCTTCATCAGCGCCACGCCGCGCACATCGTCGAAGGTCTGGGGATCGCCACCCTTGGCGATGCGGTGCGCCACCTCGACGATGGCCCGCTCGGCATTGCCGTAGAGCAGGATGTCCGCCTTGGAGTCGACCAGGACCGACCGGCGCACCTTGTCCGACCAGTAATCGTAATGAGCGATGCGCCTCAGCGACGCCTCGATGCCCCCGAGCACGATCGGCACGTCGCGAAAGGCCTCGCGGCAGCGCTGCGAATAGACGATGACGGCGCGATCGGGACGCTTGTCGCCCTCGTTGTTCGGCGTGTAGCTGTCGTTGTGGCGAATGCGGCGGTCGGACGTGTAGCGATTGACCATCGAATCCATGTTGCCGGAGGTCACGCCCCAGAACAGGTTCGGCCTGCCGAGCACCTTGAAGGCATCGGCATTGCGCCAATCCGGCTGGGCAATGATGCCCACACGGAAGCCCTGCGATTCCAGAAGACGACCGATCACCGCCATGCCGAAAGACGGGTGGTCGACATAGGCATCGCCTGTGACGACGATCACGTCGCAGCTGTCCCAGCCGAGCAAATCCATCTCGGCGCGGCTTTGTGGCAGGAACGGCGCCGTGCCGAAGCGGGCAGCCCAGTGTTTCCGGTAGGAGAAGATTGGCTTGATTACGTCCATCATGGCCCTGGCGTTAACAGATTTGCGGCGGCGAGGAAACGCCGACAACGCCTCGCCAATCGGCAGCGAGCGGTTGGCTGTCGGCGGTAAGTCGCTGGGAAACAGCCCTTCATAGGCAGAGACGGCTTACACGTAAAATCCCTAATAGGAAAAACATGCAAAAAATAACGTGCCGCGCGGCTGAAACCCTTTGTGCTGGCAGTCATCCTTTGGTATTATTAAGCCATGGTGAATTTTTAGACACCGCAATAGACATATTATAAAAAAGAAGTCGTTCAGGAAACGCCTTAGGCCAAACGAAACAGAAAAGAACGATACCAAAGTTCAAATTTCATGACGTAAAGCTAGACGCCCCGAGCGAGCATATATATTTTAGGTAATAGTGATAGAAAAGCCGGAACAGTTTTGTTCCGGCTTTTATTTTTGCCGATGATCTGCCCAGAAGAAGCGAGCGCGCATCGCGGCGGCGGCGAAGCCTGTCATCTTTTCAGTGAACCACGCATCAAAATCGGCCAATAGCCGGTCGTTGAGGGTGATCATACGCCAGGCCGATGCTTCGGCTTTGAGCAATCCCTGAGCCTGCGCCGCGTGAAGCAAATTCCACAGCTGGCTCTTCGACACGCAAAAGGCCGAGGCGGTGGTAACGACGTCGAAGGCAACGCGCGTCGAGCCGTTTTTCTGCCATTCCCGCAGCAGCTCCAGCAGCATCGAGTAGCCACCATCGTGCATGATGAAAAATCCGATGGTCGGGTGGCGTGCGACGAAATCGGTCACTTCGTCGGGTGTCACCGCCCAGGCGGCGCGGAACGCCAGCGCGAAATCCGGCGTCGAGCGCTCGGCTTCGGTCAGATGGAACAGCCCCAGCGGCCCCAGCGGCGCCAGCTGCGTCATCAGCCAGCGATGGTCCTCGATCACCATCTTATCGGTCGGCTCGAGGATGCGCTGTCGTCGATCGCTGGCCGGTCGCGTATCGAGAAAACCGAGCTTGCGTAATAGCAGCGCTTGCGCTGCCACCCGCCCGGGGCTCAAGCCACGATAGTCGGCCGACAGCTTCTGCAGGCGCGTGAGCGTCAGCGCCGGCGTGGAAGGATCGAAGGCATTCTGAGCATAAACATGCAAAGCGCAGCCGAAAATGACGTGGCGTGGGAGGGTGTTGATCGCCTTGTTGAGAAGACCGGTATTTCGATAGAGCGCGCTCGCTCCCTCGATATAGATGGCCCTCGCTTTCGCAAATCCCATGACCACCCCGCCAACAGCATCAGGCCTCATACCCTAGCTTAACGGTCATGTTTATCAAAGTGTATCCTGCATGTTTCAAAGCATGTCTATCATGCAGTTGCCTAGTCCGGCGGCAACCCTCTCGCAGATTCCGCTTGCACCGGCATGGCCGACGCCGCACATGCTCCTCTCTTGAAGAGGCGAGGTAGTGATGGTGGATGTGGCGATCGTCGGTGGCGGACCGGCCGGTCTGATGGCGGCGGAGATCTTGGCGACGGCGGGCTGCCGCGTTACCGTCTATGACGGTATGCCGAGCCTTGGCCGCAAGTTCCTTTTGGCAGGCAAGAGCGGCCTCAACCTAACCCATGCCGAGCCCTATGAGCGCTTCGTCACGCGCTATCACCCCTTGGCGCCGGCGCTGAGGAACGCGCTCGACGCCTTCCGCCCCGACGATCTTGTCGCGTGGGCCAATGGGCTCGGCGCCGACACCTTCGTCGGCTCGTCCGGCCGGGTGTTTCCCAAGGCGATGAAGGCCTCGCCGCTGTTGCGCGCCTGGCTGCGGCGGCTGGGCGGCCTCGGCGTCACGGTGAAGACGCGCCATCGTTGGACCGGCTTTTCGCAACACGGCCTTGTCTTCGAGACGATGGACGGCGCGGTCGACGTGTCAGCCGACGCCGCGCTGTTTGCCCTCGGCGGCGCCTCCTGGCCGCGCCTCGGCTCGAACGCCCAGTGGGTCGAGCCTTTCAGAGCGGCCGGCGCCGAAGTCGCCGACCTGAAACCGGCCAACGTCGGCTTCGATGTCGATTGGGACGCACCCTTTATCGAACGTTTCGCCGGCACACCGGTCAAGTCGGTGACCGCCACCTCCGACGCGGGAACCGCTCCCGGCGAGTTCGTCGTCTCTCGTCATGGCATCGAGGGCGGCCTCGTCTACGCCCATTCGGCCGCTTTGCGCGACCGCCTCGAGCGTGACGGCAAGGCCAACTTCGTGATCGATCTCGCGCCCGGACGCAGTGCCGAGCGTCTCGCCCACGATCTAGCCCGGCAGGACGCCAAGGCGTCGTTCAGCAACCGCCTGCGCAAAGGCGCCGGCCTCGACGGCGTCAAGGCGACGCTCGTCAGGCTGTTTTCGTCAGAAGAAGAGCGGCGCGATGCCCTGAGGCTTGCCGCTCGCCTCAAGGCGCTGCCGATCCCGCTCATCCGGATCCGGCCGATCGAGGAGGCGATTTCCTCGGCCGGTGGCATCCGCTTCGACAGCATCGACGACCGCTTCATGCTCAAGGCGCGGCCGGGCGTCTTCGTCGCCGGCGAGATGCTCGATTGGGAGGCGCCGACCGGTGGCTACCTCCTCAACGGATGTTTTGCCACCGGCCGCGCGGCGGCCAGCGGCATCATGGACTGGCTGGAGAGCCGCTGACCTTCACTTGCCGGCAGCGATCCGCCGGGCCGCCGAATCCAGCGTGTTCAGCATCAGGCAGGCGATAGTCATCGGTCCCACGCCCTTCGGCACCGGCGTGATGAAGCCGGCGACTTCCACCACCGATGCGAAATCGACATCGCCAACCAGCTTGCCCTTGCCGTCGACCTCGATGCGGTTGATGCCGACATCGATCACCACGGCGCCCGGCTTCACCCAGTCGCCCGTCACCATCAGCGGCCGTCCCACGGCGGCGATCAGCACGTCCGCCGTGCGGCAGAGGCCCGGCAGGTCGGCCGTCTTGGAATGGGCGATGGTGACGGTGGCGTTCTTCTGCAGGAGTAGCTGTGCCATCGGCTTGCCGACGATGTTGGAGCGGCCGATCACCACCGCATGCTTGCCAGCAAGGTTGGGCAGTACCCGATCGATCAGGATCTGCGAGCCACGCGGCGTGCAGGGCACGAAGCCCGGCAGGCCGATGGACAGGCGCCCGGCGTTGACCGGGTGGAAGCCGTCGACGTCCTTGTCGGGGTCGATCAGGCCCAGCACCTTGTCGGCGTCGATCTGCTTGGGCAGCGGCAGCTGCACCAGGATGCCATGCACCCCCGGATCGGCATTGAGCTTGCCGACCAGAGCGAGCAGATCGGCTTCCGAAGTGTTGGCCGGCAGGATGTGCTCGACGCTACGCAGACCGCACTCGGCGGTCGCCTTCAACTTGTTGCGCACGTAGACGCCGCTCGCCGGATCGTCACCGACCAGGACCACGGCCAGACCGGGAACGACGCCATGCGTCTCTTTCATCTCGGCGGCGCGGGCGGCGATATCCTGGCGGAGCTCGGCGGCGATGGCGAAGCCATCGATAATCTGTGCGACCATGGCGGTGTCCCCTCGTGGCTGGAGACCGGGCCTAACCAGATAAGCCCGGCAAATGCAAGCAGCTCAAAGGGATCAATCGATGAAGGTGACCTTATGTTTCCAGCGCACCGCCATCCTTCGCCGTTACCGAGCGCGTGTCTCCGACGATCTTCACCAGATCATCTCTCACGCGGATGGCGCGGGCGAGCACGCGGGTCAGCACCAGGCCCGACGCCACGGCATGCACCGGTACAACGGCCGAAAGGTCGCCCGGCACCGGGATCAGCTCGGCGATGAGTTGCCCCGCCTTGACCACATCGCCCGGCTTTACATGAAAGAAGACCATGCCGCCGACCGGGGCACGGACCATCTCGACATAGGATTGCGGCACGCCCTTGCCGGTAAACGGCCCCACCGGCGCCGCCGATGTGTCGGCAATCACCCCGCGCCCGACCAGGAAGCGATAAAGGCCATCGCCGTCCTTCGCCGCCGTTTCCGGTCCGACGTCTTGGATGCCCTTCAGCTCCACCGTCGCCACGACGCGGCGCTCGAAGTTTCCGGACGAAAGATGGGGGCGAAAAGCCGCCTCGTCGAAGGAGGCGTCGGTCCCGCCCTCGAAGGTCAGCACGGCGCCGCAGTCGAGCGCGGCCGCGAGATCGGCGCTGTGCGGCCATAGCTCGGCCGGCATGTAGAGATAATTCGGCCCGTCATTGTCGCAGTGGAGATCGAGAACCAGGTCGGCGTCGAGCGACAGTCTCTGCAGCGTTGTCTTCAGGCGCTTGTCGCAGGAAACGCCGTCGGCGTCGTCCGTCAGCAATGCCGGGTCGGGCCGGTCAATGAGCGCGAAAGCACGGTTGAAGTTGGTGCGGCTGCCGTAGAAGAAACGGCCCTGGTGGTCGTCCCACTGGAACTGGTTGAGGCCGATCGGATTGGCGAACGGCACGACGGTGACCGCCCCCGTGAGCCGGCCTTCCGCCTCGGCCGCCTTGAGCTTGGGGATCAACACGTGCAGCGCCGCGACACCCGGTAGCTCGTTGCCATGCAGCGCCGCCTGAAGATAGGCGGCGGGCGCTGCCGGGTCAGAACCGGCAAAGCGCAGTACCGTCAGGCAATAGCTGAGGCCCGGCATGTCACCGGGGATGGTCAAAATCGTCTTATCCATGCCGTCCGCCATCGTTGGAAAATGTGCGGGAGTCCTAACATCCCGGGCAGCGGCAAAGCGATGAAAAACAACAGCCTCAGGAGACGCTGACAGTCTCGGCTGGCGCGCCGACTGCCAGCGTTCCCGTCGCAAACACCTTGCCGATGCCGATCACCAGCGGCTGGTCGGTGGGCACCGAGCCGAGCGTCAGGAGGTCGGCGAGGCGATGGCGTTCGAGCCGTTGCCCTTTCTGGCCGACGCCAAAGCCAAAGGCCACCGGCGTCTCAGGCGCAAGCCCTTCGGCGATCAGTCGGGCGGCGAGCCGGCCGGCGGTGCGCCCGCCCATGTAGACCACCAGCGTCGTGTCGGGATCGGCGAGGCCCTTCCAGTCGAGCCCCTCGTCGAGTTCGCCGCTCTTGGCGTGGCCGGTGACAAAGCGCAACGAATGGGCGGCATCGCGATGGGTGAGTGAGGCACCAAGCGCGGCGGCCAACGCGATGCCGGCCGAGATACCCGGGACCACGTCGACGGCGATGCCCTCGGCAACGAGCCTGTCGATTTCCTCGCCGGCCCGGCCGAACACCATGGGATCGCCGGCCTTGAGGCGAACGACCCGCTCGCCGGCTCGCGCCAGCTCGACCATCAGGTCGTTGATGTCTTCCTGCTTGCAGGAGGCCTTGCCACCGCGTTTACCGACGACGACCCGCCGCGCCTCACGGCGAGCCAGCTCCAGCACATCGGGTGAAACCAGGTCGTCGTAGAGCACCACGTCGGCCGATTGCAGCGCCCGCACCGCCTTGAGGGTAAGCAGCTCTGGCTCGCCAGGCCCGGCGCCAACCAGGATCACCCGGCCGGTCTGCTCGCTCGCCCCCGGTGCGCCCTCCGCCTCGGCGATCAGCCTGAGAGCATCGCCCTCTTCCGGCGCCGGCCCGAAAGCCCGCTCTGCAAAGCGTTCCCAGAAATTGCGCCGCGCCGCGCCGGGGGCGAGGCGGGAGGTGACGGCTTCGCGGATGCGGCCGGCCAGCGCGCCCCAGGCGGCCAGTGTCGGCGGCAACAGCGTTTCGATGCGGCGGCGGATCGCCTGCCCCACCACCGGCGCGGCACCGTCGGTGGAGATGCCGATCACCACCGGCGAGCGGTTGACGATGGAGCCGAACAGCACGTCGCAGGCGGCGGGCTTGTCGATGACATTGACCAGGGCCGCTGCGGCATGACCCGCGGCTTGAAAGACGGCGATTTCTTCAGGATCGTCACTGTCCAGCACGGCAAGGACGCTGCCCGCGACATCCGCCTCGGTCCAGCCGCGCCGATGCAGCGTCAGCCGGCCCGGCGGCGTGCCGCGCTCCACCACGGCGACCAGTTCGACATCCGGCGCCTCGGCGAACACATGGACGTCGCCACCGGCCGCCGAAAACAGTTCCGCCTTCCAAGCCGCCGCCTCCGAAGCACCCGCGACCACCACGCGCCGTCCCGTCAGATCGACGAACAGCGGCAGCCGGGAAAGCGGCTGCATGCGGGCCGGGAATGTGCGGAGCGGGGCGCGTGCGTCGCGCTCGGTCATATCGGGCATCCTGGTCAGGGTTTTGGGAAGGGTCATCCCCTCAAGTATTCCATCAGTGGCCGTCCGGCAGAAGAACCGCCGTGCCAAACTCCGTCCATAACCGGATTTTCATTACCCGAATACTGGGATCGACAATCAGGTTTTTCTCGCCCCGCCAAACGTGGGTCGCCGGTGCCCGCCACCGTCATCAAAATTTCGCCGCCGGCTGTCGTCGCCCGGGAGACGGAGCGCCAATTGCCGACGGCGATGTGTTTGACCCAGTTGTTTGGGTCGGTTCCCTTGGAAGATGCGCCGTGCTCGGCCCACTCGCAGTCTTAAAAGCAGGAAGCGTGCCAGCCTCGGCGCCGGGCAATTTACCCGCGAAGACGCGCGACGCATAAAAACCGCCGCCTTCTTCACAGGCATTTGCCCAAAGATCAGACAGAAGCGCCCATCGAAAGGTCGGCCAGGAGATTCATGTCGATCAGCGCCCCACGCGCCTGGATCACGCGCGCCGCCACGGCATGGCCGTGCCGCGCCGCCTCGGCGGGCGAACGGCCGCCAGCAAGGCGGGCCGCGAGATAGCCGGCATTGAAGCTGTCACCGGCACCGGTGGTGTCCACCGGTTGATCGACGCGTTCGGCGGCCACCCAGCTGTCGACGCCGCCGGCCCGCACCAGTGTCGGATCGGCGCCGGCCTTGACGACGATCTCTGCGACGCCCAGGGCGGAGATGCGGTCGGCGGTACCCACCGCGTCGGCGTCGCCATAGAGGTCGGCATCGTCGGGCGAGGTCGGCAAGGCAATGGTCGCGGCGCGATAGCCTTCGATGATCGCCGCCGCCATGGTCGACCGGTCGGGCCAGAGGCGCGGCCGAAGATTGGGGTCGAACACAACGACGCCACCGCGCGCCCGCACCTTGGCAAGCGACATGAACAGCGTGCGCCGATGCTCCGACGACAGGATAGCCAGCGTGATGCCGGAGAAATAGACGACCTCGACGTCGGCGAGCGCCGCGTCGAGCCGGGCGCCAACCGAGGCGACGAGCTTGGCAGCCGACTCGTTTCGCCAATAGGTGAAGGAGCGTTCCGCGCCATGGAGCGTGATGAGATAGAGCCCGACGGTACGGTCGGCGATCCGCTCGATAGCCGAGGTATCAATGCCGGCGTCGGCGATGAAGCGGACCATCTCGTCGGAGAGCGTGTCGGTGCCGGCTCCGGTCACATATTTGACCAATGACTCCCGGCGATCGAGAAGCGCCCTCAGATACCAGGCGGTGTTGAGCGTGTCCCCGGCAAAACCCCGCCGATAGAGACCGCTCGCCTGCGGCGCCAGTTCGACCATGCATTCGCCGATGCTGGCAAAGCGTGCGGCCATCGTTTCCTCCCCCGAATGGACGGCAGACCCTATGTTGACGCCAGGATGCGATCAAGGTCGAAACCTGACGTATGGGGTCTGCTCAGCAATCCACAAGGAGAAATCTTCAAAAAACGGCGACGCGCCGGGCGGGGCACCCGGCGCGTCGATGGTCGGCATTAGGCGGGACGGGGGAGGAGTACACCCACCTCAGAGCACGACCAGCGTTTTTTCGATGTTGCCACGCGTCGCATGGCTGTAGGGGCAGACCACGTCGGCCTTCTTGACCAGATCCTCGACCACGGCGCGGTCGACGCCCGGCACCTTGATCTCGAGCTTGGCGGTGATGCCGAAGCCGGTACCGTCATCGCGCGGGCCGATGCCGATATGGGCATCGATCGACGCCTCGGCGGGAATGGTCACCTTTTCCTTGGATGCCACGAACTTCAGAGCGCCCATGAAGCAGGCCGAATAACCGGCCGCGAACAGCTGCTCGGGATTGGTGCCCGGACCGTTGTCGCCACCCAGCTCTTTCGGGCTCGACAGATCGACCTTGAGACGGCCATCGGAGGTTTCCGAATGGCCGGTACGGCCGCCGATCGTGTGGGCATGGGCAGTATATAGAACGTTCATGGCTTCCTCGCCTGGTTGGTGTTCCGTTACCTATATAAATTGCGCGCAATTTGATTTCGAGCAATTCACATTTGCGTGATCGTACGCGATTTCCACTGGGGAAATAGCTGCTGCGCCGTATATTGATTTCTGTGGTCGGCGAGAAAACGCCGAAGGCCACCAAAGGTTCCAACTTCGGATCGATATGACCAGCGCCCCAAAGCTCTCCGATCAGCTCTGCTTTGCCGCCTATTCCTTCACCCACGCCCTTAATCGCGCCTACAGGCCGCTGCTCGAGCCGCTCGGCCTCACCTATCCGCAATATCTGGTCATGCTGGTGTTGTGGGAGGCTGACGGGCAGACGGTGAAGGAAATCGGCGAGCGCCTGAAACTCGACTCCGGCACACTGACGCCGCTCCTGAAACGCCTCGAGGTGGGCGGCTACGTCACGCGCCGGCGCGGCAAGGAAGACGAGCGGCAGGTGATCGTCCATCTCACCGGCGAAGGACGGGCGCTCTCGCATCAGGCAGCGGGCATACCGGTCGAACTCGGCTGCGCCATGGGCGCCGAATTGGGCGAAATCGCCGAGCTGCGCGAGCGTCTCCTGGCGTTGCGCGATCGCCTGGGCGACACCGGCTGCGCGGTGGGCGAGCCGGAGGCGTGAAGGGCCATGGCAGCCTGAATCGGAATTCGAAATTGCCTTAGGCTTTGGTCCCCTCGTCGCTGCTGCGAAGCGCATTGGCGGGATCGGCTTTTGCCACCGCCGCCGACAGTTGCGATAAAAGCCGGCTGATATAGGCCGCGCTGAGGGGCGTACTCAAAACGCCATCGACTGACTTTTGTCGCTGCTCTTCCGCCGTCAGCGGCTTTTGGTAGTCGGGCGAGCTTTTCCACTCCTCCGCTGCCTTTTGAATGGCCTCTCGTACTTCCGCGGGAACTTTCTCGGGTGGAATAATCTTGAGGCGATCAGACGGTATCCGCCGGCCGACCAGAAAATCCTCGGGGCTGAGATGGTCTCGATCGGCGTCTGGGCGGATCATGTAAACAGGGTCGGAATCAGCGCTTTTTCCTTCAAGCGAACGGGTCCGCCGCAGGGTGCTTTCGGCCTCCATTTCGTCCTTGGAAAGAAAGCCGTCCCCGTCGACGTCGGCTCGCGCAAAAAGTGAATCGACGACGCGCTTGTCGTCCTCAGATCGTGTCGTTGCGTCCGCCTTGCCATATTCTTGCCAGTCGAGCATAGGTCCAAGCATTTCCACATCCAGCGGCGAGGACGGAAGCTCAGACGAGCTGAGATTCTGATCACCATCTTTATCAAACGACCGGATGATTTGCTCGATATCGGCGTTATCTTTAAAACCCGCCTTCAAAGTATCCAACTCAGCTTTACTCAGGTTATTATCTGAGTTGGTATCACCTTGCCGGACAAGGCGCTGCCAGATTTGGCTCGTGATACCGGAGGATCCCGCGGCGGAACTCATTTGCTAGCCTCACATTGAACGTCTCCAGCGCGCCGAAGCAGGATGCAGGCCATTTTCCCGAGCTTTACTGCATGCCCACGGAGAACAACGACACGATCGACGAACCGTCATGCCAGAAAGGCGTAAAGCCATGATTCAATGTGTCTTTCAACGACATCTATGGTCGGCGATCACATCTATTTTTGCCGGCGCCCAGAGAAATAAGCGTCCCTGCGATTGCCACGGTTAAGACAACGAGCGGAGCGAGGAAGCCAGAGGCCGGCAAAGGTTACCCGCAATTGTTTCCGCTAGGCATAAATTGTCACCCATGGTTACACAGGGCATCCAACACGCTCCGCCACAGCGCCTCCGCATGGCTCTCATGTCGTGCCTTGCCTTGACTTCCAGCGCTCTAGGCCTCATGTGAATAGTGAACGGGCGGCAAACCACCGCCCCCTTGCGGTCGCGTGAGCGGATCGGTTTCGATCCTTTGGCCGTTCCTCCCCTAAGAATTGGCCCGATCACGCGGGGCCGGTTGCCCCCGCGAACGCTACCGGCTTTTCCGCCGGCGGTGACGCTTGGTTTTGAAAGCAGTTTTCCTTTGACGTCCTTTTCCGATTTCGGCCTTGCCGAGACCCTGACCCGCGCGCTTGTCGACGCGGGATATGAAACCCCCACCCCCATCCAGACCCAGGCGATCCCCGACCTTCTGAAGGGTCGCGACCTCCTCGGCATTGCCCAGACCGGCACCGGCAAGACCGCCGCCTTTGCCCTTCCCATCCTGCAGCGCCTCGCCGCCGGCCGCCCGGCCCAGCCGCGCCGCGTCCGCGCTCTGATCCTGTCGCCGACCCGCGAACTGGCCACCCAGATCGCCGAGAGCTTCAAGACCTACGCTCGCTACATGAACCACATGTCGGTCGCCGTGGTGTTCGGCGGCGTCGGCCACCGTCCCCAGGAAGACCGCCTGAAGCGCGGCGTCGACATTCTCGTCGCCACCCCCGGCCGTTTGATGGATCACATGGCCGCCGGCATGGTCTCCCTTGAAACCACCGAGATCTTCGTGCTCGACGAAGCCGACCAGATGCTCGACATGGGCTTCGTCCAGCCGGTGCGCCGCATCGTCAAGACGCTTCCCAAGGCGCGGCAGAGCCTGTTCTTCTCGGCCACCATGCCGAAGGAAATCGGCCAGCTGGCCGGCGAGATGCTGTTCAACCCGGTCACCGTCTCCGTCGCGCCGACCGGCACCACCGTCGAGCGCGTCGAGCAGCGAGTGATCCACGTTGAGACCGCCGCCAAGCGCCGGCTGCTGCTCGATGTCATCGTCGCTGAGAAGCCCGAACGCGCCTTGATCTTCACCCGTACCAAGCACGGCGCCGACCGCGTCGTCCGCCAGCTCGGTCAGGACGGCGTCGAAGCGGCGGCGATCCACGGCAACAAGAGCCAGGCCCAGCGCGAGAAGGCACTCGCCACCTTCAAGGCCGGCTCGACGCCGATCCTCGTCGCCACCGACATTGCCGCTCGCGGCATTGATGTCACCGGCGTCAGCCATGTCATCAACTACGACCTGCCGAACATTCCCGAGAGCTACGTCCACCGCATCGGCCGCACCGCGCGTGCCGGCGCCTCCGGCGTCGCCATCTCTTTCTGCTCGGACGAAGAGCGGGCCTATCTCAAGGATATTGAGAAGATCACCCGCCAGAAGATCCCCGCCGACGATCGTCGCGGCACCATCGCCCTCAGCGAGAAGGCCGACAGCTCCGAGCGCGGCGAACGCCCGTCCGGCAAGCGGCCGCAGCCGCGCGGTCGTCGCCCTGCCCCGGCTCCGGTCTCGGCCGAGCAGCAGCGGCGCGACGTCATGCCCGCCGTCAAGGCGCGCCAGCCGGGAGCTGCCAAGCCCTCGCACGCCGCCCACGGCAAGCCGGGCCAGGCCAAGCCTTCCCAGCGCGCCGCTCATCGCGACACGGGCGCCGCCGAGGAGACCCTCGGTCGCGTTGGCTTCCTGGCAGGCGGCCGCGACGGCATGAAGCGTCGGCCGAGCAACGAAAATCGTGGCGCCCGCGACGGAAGGTAACTTCTTCTGTCAGGCATTATTGCCCCTCGCTCGCCTCCGGTCCTATAACCGCGAGGCAAGCGAGGGAGCGACAAGATGACCTATGAGGCGCGGACCAACCGTTACGACGAGATGATTTACCGCCGCGTCGGGCGGTCCGGCCTGAAGCTGCCGGCCATATCGCTCGGCCTCTGGCAGAACTTCGGCGAGAATGCCCCCATCGAGCGCGGCCGCGCCATCTGCCGTACGGCCTTTGACCTCGGCATCACCCACTTCGATCTCGCCAACAACTACGGCCCGCCGCCCGGCACCGCCGAGGAAGCCTTCGGCAAGCTCATCGCCAGCGATTTCCGGCCCTACCGCGACGAGATGATCATCTCCACCAAGGCCGGCTACGGCATGTGGCCCGGCCCTTACGGCGAATGGGGCAGCCGCAAATACCTGATCGCCTCGCTCGACCAGAGCTTGAAGCGGCTCGGCCTCGACTATGTCGACATCTTCTATTCCCACCGCTTCGACCCCGAGACGCCGCTCGAGGAAACCATGGGCGCGCTCGACCATATCGTCCGCTCGGGACGCGCGCTTTACGTCGGCATATCCTCGTATAATTCCAAGCGTACCCGCGAGGCTGTCGCCATCCTGAAGGCGCTCGGCACGCCCTGCCTCATCCACCAGCCTAGCTATTCGATGATCAACCGCTGGGTGGAGGAGGACGACCTGCTCGACACCATCGACGAACTCGGCGTCGGCGCCATCGCCTTTTCGCCGCTCGCCCAGGGCATGCTGACCGACAAGTACCTGAAGGGCGACGTGCCCGAAGGAAGCCGCGGCGCGCGCAAGGGGCCGCTGAAGCCCACCTTCCTCAGCGAGGACAACCTCGCCCGAATCCGCGCCCTTGATGCGATGGCGAAAGCGCGCGGTCAGAGCCTGGCCCAGATGGCGATTGCCTGGGTGTTGCGCAGCGGCCGTGTCGCCTCGGCGCTGATCGGCGCCAGCCGGCCGGAACAGGTGGCCGATTGCGTCGGCGCCCTCAAGAACCTGGAATTCTCAGTGGCCGAGCTGGCCGAGATCGACGCCCACGCGCCCGATCTCAACGTCAACATCTGGGCCGCTTCGGCGGAACTGCGGGGACCCTCGCGCTGACCTCAGTCAAAAGAAAGGCCCGGACGAACCGGGCCTTTCCCTCAAACCCCGAAGGGAATGATATTACCACACGCGGACGAGGCGGGTGACGGCGGCGAGCTGGTTCCAGTCGTTCTGAGAACCGTAATCGACTTCGCCCTGCAGGTTGAGGCCCGGAGCCAAGGCGTAGTTGACGCCGAGGTTGCCGTAAACGAAGTCATCGGCGACGCTGCCGGAAGCGGCATCGACCATCTGGTAACGAACGCCGGCGTAGACGGCCATCGGATCGGTGACCTGGTAGGAAGCGGCCAGAGCAACGTCGGTGATGTTCTCGGAAGCCTTGCCAGCAAGGTTGGTCAGGCGCGAGCCCTTGCCACCATCGGTATAGGCGGCCCAAGCGCGCAGCGACAGCTTGTCGACGAGCTTCAGGTTGGCAGTCGCCTTGACGCCGAAGACGTCGTTATCGTCGCGATCATAGGTCCGGTAGACACCCGACACGTCGAAGCTACCCCAGGACTGGCCGGTGATACCGACGATACCCGAAGCCTGCAGACCAGCCTGCGAACCAGCCGACCAGATGGTCGGGCGGCTGATGGTGTCGTCGTTGCCGTAAACGCCGGCGCCGACATAGAAGCCGCCACCAAGGTTATCAACCAGGACGCTGGCACCGGTGGACGTGAAGTCGCCGGGGCCCCAGGTCGAGTCGTTAATGCCATAGAGGCCGTCGCCATCGGCGACTTCGTCCTGACGGCCGACCGTCACGTAGCCGACCTGAATGAAGGCCTGGCTGATGGTGATGCCATTGGTCGAGTTAGTCTGGACTTCGAAATACGAACGAACGGTGCCGAGGTCGGAAGCCGTACGAGCATCGAAACCAACGTAGGCGTCGGCACGGAAAGCAACGTTGTCGGCGCCCGTATTCAGATTGCCACCATTGTTGGTGTAGGTCATGCTGGAACGAACGCGACCCTTGATACGCAGACAGGTCTCACTGCCGGGGATGTAGAAGAAGCTGGCGCCGTAGGCGTCGCAAACCTTCACGTAGTCAACGGCGGCCGGAGCAGCATCGCCCGGCAGGTCGGCAGCGTAAGCGCCCGTGGCGACCATCAGGCCGGCGGCGGTACCAAACAGAATGCTTTTCAAGTTCATTTTTCTCTCCAAAACCGTGAGCGGAGCCTCCCCCCGCCGGCAAGCAGCGTGGCAAGCGATCATCGCGGAATGACCCCGTTTACGACCGCACCCCGGCCGTCCGGCTCCCCAGCCCGACCTATCCGAAAGCGGCGGCGAGTTTCGCGTCAACGAAGCTCACCGCCGCTTGTTTACCCATCCAGACATAACCTGCAATGTCATAATTCACGAACCAACGTCACATTTTGAGTCAAATAATCCATGTTGTAAAAATACAACTTAAAGAGATTAGCCGTGAAACTTTCCCGGCGAGGAAGGCTAATCCATCAACTTGACGGCGCAACAGCGAGCCTACATTGAGAAATTCTCAATATACACACATCTACGTACGCGACATGCGCGCGAGATTCGGCAATATAATGGAGATATACATAAAATAAGAAGACGAAATCGCGCCTATTTTGGCGGATTCAGCCAATTTCGTCGTGTATCTATTTTTATATATTCGGAAGACATAGATCCGTATCCAGAGATACGGACACCTAGGATGACAGAAAAATCTATGTATTATTCTGCCGGGAATCGCACGGATTCCCTGGTCGCGCGACGCTCAACGCGCAGGCACGGCGACAGCAATCACCTGCCGTCGGTATGCCCAACAGGACTACCGATGGCAGACCGATATGACAGCCGCGTAACAAGCCGGGAGGAAAATTCCGCTTTCAACGCTTAATGTTGGCAAAACAAGCCAAGCGCAGCGAACAGGAGACGAAGATCGAGGTTTTCGGGCCTCATTCCGCGGCGAGCGACGTCCGCATGGAGGCGGTAGCCTCGATGAACCCGCCACCTAAAACGCGCGCCTCGTCGCCGGGCGCGTCATAGAGCACACAGGCTTGACCAGGGGCGATTCCCTGCTCGCCGTCCAAGAGCTCAACGGCAACCCGCCCATCCTGGCGGACGATCATCGCCGCCTGCGGCGGTCGCGACGAGCGCACCTTGGCAAATACCGTACGGCCGCTGTCGATCTCGGCGTCCAGCGTGGTGCTGCCGATCCAGTTGAGATCGCGCAACCCTAGACGATGGGTGATCAGCGCCTCGCGCGGCCCCACCACCACTTGGCGGCTCGCCGCATCGAGCCTGATGACGAACAGCGGCTCGCCGGTGGCAACGCCAAGCCCCTTCCGCTGACCGACGGTGAAATGGATGATGCCGGTATGCCGACCGAGCACCCGGCCGTCGACGTGAACGATATCGCCGGCGGCCACCGCTTCCGGCTTCAGCTTTTCGATGACATCGGCATATTTGCCCTGCGGCACGAAGCAAATGTCCTGGCTGTCATGTTTTTCGGCGACTTCCAGACCAAGGTCGCGAGCGACCGCCCGCGTTTCCGGCTTGGTCAGACCGCCGAGCGGGAAACGCAGGAAATCGAGCTGTTCCTGCGTCGTGGCGAACAGGAAATAGCTCTGGTCGCGATCGAGATCGACCGGCCGATACATGGCGCGATGACCATCCACCAGTCGAGACCGCACATAGTGGCCAGTAGCCAATGCCTGAGCGCCGAGATGACGCGCCGTATCCAGGAGATCGGAGAACTTGACCGTCTGGTTGCAGGCGACACAGGGCACCGGAGTCTCGCCGGCGATGTAGCTCTCGGCAAAGCGATCGATCACCGCCTCGCGGAACCGGCTCTCATAGTCAAGAACGTAATGGGGAATGCCGAGTCTTGCGGCCACGTCACGGGCGTCGTGAATATCCTGGCCGGCGCAACAGGCACCCTTGCGATGAACGGCCTCGCCATGATCGTAGAGCTGCAGCGTCACGCCGACGACATCATAGCCCTCGCGTTTCAGAAGACCGGCGACGACTGAAGAATCGACGCCGCCGGACATGGCGACGACGATACGGGTGTCCTCTGGGCGGCCTTCGAGATCGAGCGAATTCAGCATGACGTCTTTCCCGCGGAGGATTAGCACCGGCACTGACGGCCCGCTCCGCTCACAACTCGTTCCTAATAGCTGCTTTAGCCACCAAGCTCCAGAGCCGCGCCGGCATGGCAGGGTCAATTCTGCCGGGTAGCGGCAAAGCTTGCCGACCGGCTAGGCCACGTCTGTAACACCCACCCAAGGAGGTCGCGGATAAAATTCTTTCTTATGAATGACTTGGCTAGCATGCACTTAGGCCAAATCGTTGGCCTCATCTTTGCACTTCAACGGGTAAATGAGTTTGTCTCGCGTGTAACGGATCCGTCCATGGCCATTGTCGCTCCCGTTCTGTCGCTTCCCCAGACCGCCGCCTCGTCACAGGCGGCGAGTTCCAGCGTCGCCGTCGTCAAGAACGTCGGCAACGATTTCCGCGACATGGTGGCCGACGCAACCGACAACGAGCCATCTACCCAGTCGACATCCCCCCGCGACACCACCACGTCCCAACGGACCAGCAACGCCGATAGCTCCTCCGGGCGTCGCACCAACCGCGCCGATAACGCCTCTGACCGCCGCGCCGACCGGGCCGACGACGACTCCGATCGCAGCGCCGACCGTGGCGACGCCACCTCGACGCGCCGTGGAGGCCGGCGTGACCAGACCGCCGCCGATGCCGCTGGGGATGCCAGCACCGATACGAGCGATGCCGACCTTCAAGACGCTGCCCCCGATGAGGCCACCAAGGCCGACCCGGCCGCCGACGCCGACCTCGCCGCCATACCTCTCGACCTCGCCAATTTCTGGTCCGCCTATACCGGGCTGCAATCGGATGGTGGCGGCGATGCTGTCGCCGCGCTCAATGCAGCCGCCGCCACACCAGCAGTGGCGACACCGGCGTCCCAGACGCCCGCATCCGCCGAAGGTTTCCAGCAAGCGCTTGCCGAAGCCACCGCTGGCGCCGCGACCCCGCCGCAGCCGCAACAGGTCGCCGGAAACACCGACGCGGCGGCTGCGACGTCGGCCGCTGCCTCGATCGCCAACGCCGCCGCGTCCTCATCAAGTGATGACGCAGCCCTCGCCGCGCTCAAAGCCGCCATGACAGCCGCCGCTCCCCAGCAGCCGGCCGAGACGGACGCCCCTGCGACCCAGGCCACCACGGCGCAAATCAGCGTGCCACAGCCCACCGCGCCGCGTACCGAGACGACGCCGGCCGTGGCGATCCCCGCTGCGACCACGACAAAAGCCACCGATACCACTGTGTCGGCTGCCGTCACACCGGCCGTAGCCATGCCGGCCTCGTCCCCCGTCGACGACACAACGATCGCACCCGTTGCCGCCCCCAATCTCGCCGCCACGTCGGACACCGTCGAGACGCCCGTGTCACCGGCCGTGCCGCAGAGCACGACTGCGGCCTCGCGGTCCGGCACCACGCCGACGACGCCGACAGTCGCCATGACCGCGACGCGCGCACCTTCCACTCAAGCAGCCGCCCCTGCCCTCACCAAGCCATCCGACGACACGCAGCCCAACGCCGCGACACAGACAGCCACGGCCGCATCGACCGACAAGCCGGTTACCGACGCACCAAAAGCGACCGTCGCGCCGTCGGTCACCGCTTCGACCACCAGCGGCGCCGCTACCACGGCTGCCACCGCCCTGCCGGTCGTCGACGCCAATGCCGCCGCCGCGCCACGGGCGAACGTCTCCGACGCCTCTGCCAGTGTCATGCCGAAGCCTGTGACCGACACCGATAAGCCGGTGGCGGCAACGACAACCGCCGCGTCCACCGATGACAGCACGGCACCAGCCGACGACGCCAATCAGGCGGCGACGACGGCGCGCGTCGCGTTGCCGCAACAGCCCGCCAATATCGCATCGTCGTCTTCGATCGGCGCGACCGCCGCCTCTACCGATGTTGCCGCTAGCGATGCAACCGCCGCCGCTGGCGCGGTGGCAGCGGCCGCCAGCATCAAGCCGGCGAGTACCAAGGCCACCACGACCGGCACCTCGGCCCGGGCCACCGATGCGACAAGTGAACGCACTTCGGCCAGCGAAAACGGCACCGCGCCCAACCAGGCCGCCGACAACGGCCTTTCCAAGGCCAAGACGGTGAGCGGCGTTTCGAGCGCCGCCCGCGCCTTTGCCGATCGCCTGCGTGACGTCAATGGCAGTGCGACGCAGACCGACACGACCACCGGCACCCAGACCGCCGCTTTGCCCGCCGGTCAGACCAGCGCCACCGCCGCCACGACACAAACCGTCACGGCACCGACGACCGGCACAGCCGTCAAGCTGGACGACGTGGGGGCGACGATCGCCCGTCACGTCAAAGCCGGCGATACCAGCTTCTCGGTGCGGCTCGACCCGGCCGAACTTGGCAAGGTCGACGTCAAGGTCGACTTCTCCGCCGATGGCAGCGCCAAGGCCCATCTTGTCGTCGAGCGTAGCGACACCTTCGATGCCTTGTCGCGTGACCAGCGCAACATCGAGCAGACGCTGCGCGATGCTGGCTTCCAGGTGAAGGAAGGCTCGGTGTCGATGTCCATGCGTCAGGATGGCGGTCAGCAGGATCGCTCGGCCTCCTTCACCCGTCAGGACCAGCAACAGCAACAACAGCAGCAGCACCAGTCCCGCCAGACACAGACGGACAGTACCGTCAAGGTCAAGACCGAGGATGATACCCAGACGAGCATTCGACCGAGAGTCTATCGCCCGCGTGGCAGTAGCCATATCGACATCAGCGTCTGACGAGAGTTTTGGGAGACCATCATGAGTGTGTCCGGCACCGCCGCCTCCTCAAATAGCTCGAGCAGCTCGAGCAGCACCAGCTCAGCCTCTTCGGCAACCAGTTCGCTGACGTCAAATTACTCGACGTTCCTGACGCTGCTCACCACCCAGCTCAAGACGCAGAGCCCTCTCTCGCCGATGGACGTCAACAGCTTCACCCAACAGCTCGTTCAATATTCGTCGGTCGAGCAACAGATCCAGACCAACTCCAACCTCAAGTCGATGATGGATACGCTGACCTCAAGCGCCGCGCTCCAGCTCGTCAACTACGTCGGCAAGTCGGTCACCGCCTATTCCGACACCACTAAAATGGAAAGTGGCAAGGCCAACTGGACGGTCAACTCGTCCTCCGCCGCGCCGGGCTCCAAGGTGACCATCACAGATGAGAACGGTGGCGTGGTCTACCAGGGCAGTACCGACCTAAACGCCGGCAACAACACCTTCACTTGGGATGGCAAGGGCACCAACGGCGCCGACTACAGCTCGTCCACCGGTGCCTTCACCATCGCGGTCAACGGCACTGATAGCACCGGCAAGGCCGTCACCATCACCACCGAGATCACCGGCAAGGTGCAGGCGGTCGATACCTCCTCCCAACAGCCCTATATCAAGGTGAACGGCCGCCTGTTGCCGCTGTCGGCGCTGACCGAGGTCTCCGTCTGACCGGACACCACCTTTTTCGTCTTTTGAAGCCACTGCCGGCCACTGGAGCCTTCCGATCGGGTTGAAGAGACTCATCGGAGAGCCCCCGGCTCGACGGTGGCTTTTCGCCGTCGCCACAGCCGCCCGGCGTGCATATACGTATTTCTCCTTATGATTCCGCATTGATCCGCAACGGACCAGCGTGCCGCCAACACGCCGCCGCGATAGCTCCTTTGAGCGCGCCCGTTAATCTTTCAGGGCGAAAAGCGCATCATTTCCGGGGCGCGAGGGTCCAATTCCTAAAGCGCAGTAAACGGCGCACTTTCGGCAAGTCGTTCAAAATCTTACTGAATTCTTGCGATGAAGTTAGGCGTTTTTTAAACGGCTTGATTTAGGATGCTCTCCTGAAGGTCAGATTTGTGTGAGAGTAGAATGACCGAACAGATGCGTCCGCGCGTAAAGTACGTCATCGGGCCCGATGGGAGCCCGCTGACGATTGCCGATTTACCTCCCGAGGGCACCCAGCGTTGGGTGATCCGCCGGAAGGCCGAGGTTGTCGCCGCTGTCCGCGGTGGCCTCCTGTCGCTGGAGGAGGCCTGTAAGCGCTACACCCTTACCGTCGAAGAATTTCTGTCCTGGCAGCAATCCATCGACAAGCATGGGCTAGCCGGCCTCCGGGCGACGCGCGTCCAGCAATATCGCCCCTGAACGGGTCATATCTGGTTGCTATTTGAAGGGCGGTCGGTCCGAATGGATCGGTCGCCCTTGCTTTTTGCGACACCTTTTGGCCACGCCCGGCAAAAAATGCCGTGAATAATGCAAATCTTCATAAACCGGTTTTGGCGGTTTTCCGCCAATCGCTCCGGATGGGCCGCCGGGCGTTAATAACTTGTTTACCATAAGCGTGTGGAAATAATTGCCGCGTTGGTCCGCGGCGGCGATGACGATTCCTGCCGCGTCGAACAATGGGGAATTGGCGTGGGTGGATTTGGAGAATTCTTCAAAACTTTGGGGCCAAGCCGGCTGGCGGCGATGGGCGCCGTCGCGCTTGGCCTCATCGGCTTCTTCGTCTTCATCGTACTCCGCTTCTCCGCCATCCAGCAGGTGCCGCTCTATACCGGCCTCAGCATGGACGACTCGGCATCCATCGTTCAGCAGCTCACCTCGGCCAACACCGCCTTCACCTTGAAGGACAATGGCACCACCATTCTGGTCGACGAGACCAAGCTCGACCAGACACGCATGAGCCTTGCCCAGCAAGGCCTGCCCGCCGGCGATAGCGTCGGCTACGAGATTTTCGACAAGACCGACGCCCTCGGCACCACCTCCTTCGTGCAGTCGGTCAACGCGCTGCGCGCCCTCGAAGGCGAGCTGTCGCGCACCATCCGCACCATCCGCCAGGTCGATCAGGCGCGCGTGCATCTGGTGCTGCCGGAGAAGCAGCTATTTCGCAAGGACGAGCAGAAGCCCACCGCCTCCATCGTTTTGAAGACGCGCGGCACGCTCGATCCCGGCCAGATTCGCGCCATCCAGCATCTCGTCGCCTCGGCCGTTTCCGGCCTCGACCCGTCGCGCATTTCGGTGATCGACGAGACCGGCCGGCTGCTCGCCCAAGGCAACGGCGATGAGACCAGCGCGTCATACCTCGCCAGCAACGCCGACGAGCGCACCAACGCCTACCAGAACCAGGTGGAAAGCCGCGTTCGCGACATCGTCGAGAGCATTGTCGGAGCCGGCCGCGCCCGCGTTCGTGTCTCCGCCGAGATGGACTTCAATCGCGTTCAGGAAACGCAGGACACCTTCGACCCCAATGGCCAGGTCGTCCGCTCCACCCAGACGCGCGAGGAAAAGTCGCTGAGCCAGGACAACCAGGGCAACCCGCCTGTCTCTGCCGGCAACCAGATCCCCAACGCCAATCAGCAGCAGAACCCGAACGCGGCCCAGACCTCCGACAACACCCAGACCACCGACGAAACGGTCAACTACGAGATCTCCAAGACCAGCCGCACCCAGGTGACCGAAGTCGGTGGCGTCAAGCGCCTGTCCGTCGCCGTGTTGGTGGATGGCCGCTACACGCCCGACGCCAAGGGCGTCATGGTCTACGCACCGCGGCCACAGGCCGAACTCGACCAGATCACCTCGCTGGTGCGGACCGCCATGGGCTTTGACGACAAGCGCGCCGATCAGCTGCAGGTGGTCAATCTCCAGTTCGCCGACAGCCCGCCCAACCCGACCGACCTCGCCACCACGCCGACCTCGATGTTCGACTTCTCGCGCGAAGACATCATGCGCTTCGCCGAGATGGGCGTGTTGATCCTGGTGACGCTCTTGGTGCTGCTGTTTGCCGTCCGTCCGCTGATCCGCCGCATCCTCGGCTCAGACATCGACGCCGAGACGCTGCCGGCCATTACCTCCGCCCTCAGCGAGGCCGCCGCCGCCGGCCGCAACGCGGTAACGGTAATGCTCGATTCCTCCGGCAGGCCGGTGGTGATGGGCCCCGACGGCCTCGAGGTTCCCATTGAGGAGCCGGAGACCGTCATCCCCCAGGATACCCGCATCGAAAGTGCCAAGGCGCTGGGCGCCCTGCAGGTCGACCAGGTGCGTAAGGTGGGCGACCTCGTCACCGGCAATCCCAACGAGGCAGCTCTCATCATCCGTAACTGGCTATCGGAGGCCGCAGCATAAATGGCCATGTCCCCGACCGCGCTGGTTGCCAAGGGCACCGCGCTTACCATCTCCACCGACGGCGAAAACCGGGCGCTGAACGGCCCCGAGAAGGCGGCTGTGATGATGCTGGCGCTCGGCGACCGCTTCGGCGGGCCGATCTGGAAGCTGCTCGACGAGATCGAGATCAAGCAGCTCTCCGTCGCCATGTCCAAGCTCGGGCCGATCACCCCCAGCATGCTCGACGACCTTCTGGTCGAATTCGTCACTCACGTCTCCTCCTCGGGGGCGCTGATGGGCAATTTCGACACCACCGAGCGCCTGCTTCTCTCCGTGCTGCCGCAGGACAAGGTCAACGCCATCATGGACGAGATCCGTGGTCCGGCCGGCCGTAACATGTGGGAGAAGCTCTCCAACGTGCAGGAGAACGTGCTCGCCAACTACCTCAAGAACGAATATCCTCAGACCGTCGCCGTCGTCCTCTCCAAGATCAACTCCGACCACGCGGCGCGCGTCCTGTCCAAGCTGCCCGACGAATTCGCCCTCGAAGTGGTCGACCGCATGCTAAAGATGGAGGCGGTGCAGAAGGACATCCTCGAAAAGGTCGAGCAGACGCTGCGCGTCGAGTTCATGTCCAACCTCACCAATACCCAGCGGCGCGACGCCCACGAGCTGATGGCCGAGATCTTCAACTCCTTCGATCGCAACACCGAGGCCAAGTTCATCGCCGCTCTCGAGGAGCACAATCGCGACGCCGCCGACCGCATCAAGGCCTTGATGTTCACCTTCGACGATCTGGGCAAGCTCGACGCCGGCGCCATCCAAACCGTGTTGCGGCAGGTCGAAAAGGACAAGCTGGCCCTGGCGCTGAAGGGTGCCAAGGAGGGGGTGCGCGACGTGTTCTTCGCCAACATGTCGGCCCGCGCCTCCGCGATGCTGAAGGAAGACATGGAAGCCATGGGCGCAGTACGCCTGCGCGATGTCGATGAAGCTCAGGCCGCCCTGATCAATCTCGCCAAGGATCTCGCCGCCAAGGGCGAGATCATGATTTCCAAGAATAAATCCGAAGATGAGCTCGTCATGTGACGAGCATCTTTGCGAAGGAGTATCCGCTGATGGCGGCACCGGCCCGCTTCCTGTTCGACAACGACTTCTCGGCCCCGGCCTCGCGCGCCGACGGCTCGCCGACGACCGTGATGATTCCCGAGCCGGAGCATCTGGCGCGTCTCACCGAAGCAGAGGACGCCGCCTATCAGCGGGGCCTTGCCGCCGGACGCGAGTCCGCCGAGGCCCAAGCCGCCGACAGAACCGCCCGCGAAGCGACGCGCCTTTCCGACGAGGCCCAGCGCCTCGCCAGCGCCGCCCAGTCCATCCTCGCCGTTCTCGACACCGAGCGCGCGCGCATCGAGGCCGACGCCGTGCGTCTGGCCGAGACGGTGGCCATCAAGATCGCCGGTTCACTGGTCGATCGACAGCCGCGCGAGCGCATCCTCGGCCTCTTGGAAGACTGTTTCTCACCATTGCGCGCCGCCCCTCACCTCGTCATCCGCCTGTCGGATACCGACGCCGAGCCGATCCAGAGCGAACTGAAGCGCCTCGTCGCTGAGCGCGGCTTTGAAGGCCGCCTCGTGGTGCTGGGCGAACCCGGCATGGCGCGCGGCGACTGCCGTATCGAATGGGCGGATGGCGGCATCGTGCTTGACCACGCCGCCATCATCGCCGGCATCGAGGCGGCGATCGCCCGTCACCTGCCGGTCACCGAACCGACCAACCTCACGTCCAAGAGCGGAGCCACCACATGACCCCCGCCGACGAGCCCTCGGGCATCGACCTCGAGTCCCATGCCGCCGAGCGCCGGCGCGGTGGCGACGACGGCGAGGATCAGGCCATCACCCGCTCGGCGGCCGAGCTTGAGGCGGTGTTCGACGTTCCCGTGCGCGTCTCGGCCATTCTCGGCCGCGCCCGCCTCGGCGTCAGCGACCTCCTTCAGCTCGCCCCCGGCTCCGTTCTGGAGCTCGACCGCAAGGTCGGCGAAGCCATCGACATCTACGTCAACGACCGCCTCGTCGCCCGTGGCGAAGTGGTGCTGGTCGAAGACAAGCTCGGCGTGACGATGACAGAAATCGTCAAAGCCGAGCGCTGACCGGAGATAGACCAATGCGCCTTCTAATTGTCGGCTCTCTCAACGGGCAGCTCACCGCCGCTACCCGCATCGCCATGGACAAGGGGGCGTCGGTATTGCAGGCCGACACCATAGACACCGCCCTCCGGACGCTGCGTTCGGGGCGCGGCGCCGATCTGGTCATGATCGACGTGTCACTGCCGATCCAGCGGCTGATTACCTCGCTGGAAGAGGAACGCATCCACGTTCCCGTCGTCGCCTGCGGCATCGCCACCGACGCCAAGGCGGCCGTCGCCGCCATCCGGGCCGGCGCCAAGGAATATATCCCGCTGCCACCCGACGCCGAGCTGATCGCCGCCGTGCTGGCCGCCGTCGCCGCCGACAGCCGCGACCTCGTGGTGCGAGACGAGGCAATGCTGGCGGTGCTGAAGCTCGCCGACCAGGTGGCGCCCAGCGAGGCGTCGATCCTGATCACCGGTGAGAGCGGCACCGGCAAGGAAGTGCTCGCCCGCTACGTCCACCGCAAGTCGGCGCGCGTCGACAAGCCCTTCGTCTCCGTCAATTGCGCCGCCATCCCGGAGAACCTGCTGGAATCGGAACTGTTCGGCCACGAGAAGGGCGCCTTTACCGGCGCCGTCGCCCGCCGGATCGGCAAGTTCGAGGAAGCCACCGGCGGCACGCTGCTGCTCGACGAAATTTCCGAGATGGATGTTCGCTTGCAGGCCAAATTGCTGCGCGCCATTCAGGAACGGGTGATCGACCGCGTCGGCGGCGGCAAACCGGTGCCGGTGGACATCCGCATCATCGCCACCAGCAACCGCAACCTCGCCGACGCCGTCAAGGAAGGCCGCTTCCGCGAGGACCTGCTCTACCGCCTCAACGTCGTCAACCTGAAGATCCCTTCGCTGCGCGACCGTCCCGCCGACATCCTGGCGCTGGCCGAGCATTTCACCCGCAAGTATGCCGAGATCAACGGCATGCCGGAACGGCCGCTCTCCGCCGACGCCAAACGCGAGCTGATCGCCGCCCGCTGGCCGGGCAACGTCCGCGAACTTGAGAACACCATCCACCGTGCCGTGCTGCTCGCCAGCGGCCCCGAGATTGGCGTCGAGGCCATTCGCTTGCCCGATGGAGGCCGCATGGAGGCCGCGGTGCCGCGCTCGGCCGACCCGGTCGCCCGTGCCGCCCAGACGGCGGAAGCGGTGACGCGTGCGCTGGTCGGCCGCACCGTCGCCGAGGTGGAGCGCGACCTCATCCTCGATACGCTCGACCACTGCCTCGGCAACCGCACCCACGCCGCCAAGATCCTCGGCATCTCCATCCGAACCCTTCGAAACAAGCTCAACGAGTACGAGGCCGACGGCATAGACGTGCCCGATCCCGGCACCAGCCGAATCGCGACGGCGTAACCAGAGTGGGCGGCTCAGCCGCCCGTGCCTTCTTGCGTATCAGTCCAACGGGCAGGATGAAAACCAGGAAGGCAAGGCCTTATGACGCTGGATGAGCTTTACGTCACACTACCAAACGGGTTTCACGACGCGGAGATCAAGAGAACAGTTCTTGATTATGAAAACGGAACGGCCAGCCTGACGCTCGACATGTTTGTCGGCGCGGTAGACGCGAAGCCAAGCGAACGCGAACTCTATCGGTTGGCCGAGCTGACTCTCGAAGGTTTGGCTTTCTGGATCATTGAACCGCCGAGCTCCAACTACCTGTCATGGTATCCTGGGCCGGTCAGGATCGACATTCATGGCGCTGAGCACATTCCCTTGGCGATCCGCGAGCTTCCTGTTCCTGCTGGTTCTTTTTTGAATACGATCTATGTCTTCTACTGGAACAGCTTCATCTATCTAGCCGCTCAGAACGCTCGCTTCACCTGGTTGGCCGATGCCTCCCTAAGAGACTAGGAAGGCCCTGGGCCTTGGAACAAGTATTAGCGGGCTGAAAGCAGTCGAAGACACACACCGCCGCGCCTTTCGTCAGGCCCCCCGCTTGAGCTCGGCATTTTCCCGGTAGAGCGCCATAAGCTGGCTGAACGGCCCATCGACGTAGGCCTGAAATGTCGGCAACTGCTCCGGCGCCGGCCCACCGTCCTTGACGAAGTGGGCGATGATGTCATCCGACTCCGTCATGTAGGTGTTGCCCAGGCGCAGCGTGGGATAGCTGACCTTGGCAAGGTGAGGCGACAGCTCCGCCTTCATGGCCTCCTCCTCCTCGGGCGAGCGGCTTTCCCGCAAGGTGACGGTATCGATGAGGCCGGCTTCCAGAAGATAAAGGCGGACCTTCAGGCAGAACGGGCAACCGTGCTTGACGAACAGGACGGGATTTTCTGAAATCAGTGACATGCGGACCTCCGATTGCGGTTTAGCTTGAGGGAACCGTCTTGCCCTGTGGATGTTCCCGATCTCGCCGCTCATCCTTCATCCACGAGCGGAATCGTGATCGACATATTCGACGACCGTCCCATCGGCATGCTGGAAGCGGGTCTTGCGCCCCACCGGCGTCTTCTGGATCGGCTCCAGCTGTCGGCCGCCGGCCTTGCCCATTATAGTGATATAGGGCTCCAGCCGATCGACCTGGATCGTCAGCCGCGCCGCTTCAAACGGGGCGCGGCGTTCGGGTGGGCCGGCAATGATCAGCACGGAAAGTTTGGCCGAAGAAACGGCGGCAAGCTCGAGACCAGCCTCGGGATAGGCAAACCGCAGCGTTTCCTTGCCGGAAAGCAGATCGACGTAGAAGGCGATGGTTCGATCGAACGCGTCGCCGTCGACGAAGACGCGCGTAAAGACCTCCAAGATCACTGGACCGTTCCCTGGGTAGAAAGCCCCACCGTTTGAGAGGTCGCGACTGAATGCGCCTGGGAGACGACTGCCGTGGGCGGCAGCAAAAGGACAGCGTGCGGCTTGGGCGTGGCTGTCACCTGCGACTGTGCAACGGCAGCGGCCGGCTGAGACGCCTTGGGAGCGACCGTCGTCTGGGACTGTGCAACAGCGGCGGCCGCCTGAGGCGTCTTGGGAGCTACCTTCATCTGCGACTGGGCAACGGCAGCAGGCGGCTGAGGCGCCTTGGGAGCGACCGTCGTCTGCGACTGGGCAACGGCAGCGGCCGGCTGTGATGCCTTGGGAGCTACCGTCATCTGCGGCTGGGCAAGGGCAGCGGCCGGCTGTGATGCCTTGGGAGCTACCTTCATCTGCGACTGCGCGACGGCGGCAGGCGGCTGAGGCGCCTTGGGAGCGATTGTCGTTTGCGATTGCGCTACGGCAGCGGCCGGTTGAGGCGCCTTGGGAGCGATCGTCGTTTGCGATTGCGCTACGGCGGCGGACGGCTGAGTAGCCTTAGGCGCGACCTTCGTTTGCGATTGCGCTACGGCAGCGGGCGGCTGAGACGCCTTGGGAGCGACCTTCGTTTGCGATTGCGCTACGGCAGCGGGCGGCTGAGACGCCTTGGGAGCGATCGTCGTTTGCGATTGCGCTACGGCGGCGGGCGGCTGAGACGCCTTGGGAGCGACCTTCATCTGCGACTGTGCAACGGCGGCGAGCGGCTGAGATGTCTTCGGGGCCGGCGCCCCCGTGACCGTAGCCGACGGCTCGCCCATGAAATCCAGAATCGCCTTGAGATATTGCTTGGGATCCTGCGAATGGGCGGGATGACCGACATCCTTCAGCACGACGAGTTTGGCGCCGGGAATGATATGGGCGATGTGGGCGATGTGGTCGGGGCGGATGACTGGATCGTGGTCGCCGATAACGATCGCCGTCGGCACATGGATCTTGGCGAGATCGTCATCCGAATAGTTCGGCTCGGTCGCCCATAGCCGCCGAAACACGCGCTCGCGCGCCACCTGCCGATTGCGCGCCTTTTCAATCTCGGGATCCGCCTCAAAGGCCCCGCTGAGCGACAGATTGTCGGAGAGCGGCGGTGGATCGATATCGGGGATTGACGTCAAACCGCCCGGCGTGACGTTGGGGGCCTGCGCAAACAGCCGATCGAGCAGTTTGGGATGATACATGGCGATGTCGATGCCGATGATGCCACCGTCGCTCCAGCCGACCAACGTTACCCTGTCGATCTTCAGCTGGGCGAGCAGTGCCACATAGTCCTCTGCCATCCGGTGGTAGGTCAGCCAGGCAAGGCCACGCGTCGACCGTCCCTGACCACGGCTATCGGCAACGATCACCTCGTGGCTCTGGGCCAATGTCGGCACCTCGAAGCTCCAGACATCGCTGCTCGACATGCCGCCGTGGATCAACAGGATGGGCGATCCCTTGCCCTTGCCATAGACCGAATAGAACATGCTGATGCCGCGAACATCGGCAAAGCCAGTTTGGTCGGCCCGCGGCATGGGCGGCGGAGCCGGAAACTGCTGCCACTTCGGCAGCGCCTGCGCCGGCATGGCGACCACGAGCAGCAGGCAGATGGCTCCCAGGAAACGTCGCAACATCGACAAGGCTCCGTCTCGTTGAATGCCCTATTGAATGCCCAAAAGGCCGGCCTTGCAAATCTAGCTGCGACACGCTCGCAATGCTGATCAAACAATTGTCATCGACCACAGGAAGCGAGATCGCCGACGCGATGACTTCTCACCGCTGTTCGAAACCGGACATGAGCACACCCAGTGCAATAATAAATTCGAATGTTTACAACTTCGGCAAGTACTGGTCCGAATGAAAAGATCGTGCTAATTTTTCAATGATAACGCATGGTTGTGGGGGCAGCCTGCATGAGAACGTCTGCTCTGATGTTCCTGTTGGGCGTCCTGGCCGGGTTTTGTTGCGATCCCGCGCTAGCACACATGCCCTATTTTTCTCAGGCGGAATCCATCCCCACCACGGGATATGAAGCCGTCACACTCAGGCTTTTGCATGGCGACGGCATTTTCCTTTCCGATCCGGCAAGGGCGGTGGTCATCAGCGGGGACGGAAGACTGCTCGCCACGTCTCCCGTTTCGATGTCCCTGCGGATCATCTGCGAAGGGACCGATCTCCTTCGCAAATGCCAGGCTTATGACGATCTCACCCGCACGGTTTACCAGCCGGATGAGCGGCAATGGAGAGATAGCGGGCTCATCGAAAGAGACGGGCAGCTCCAGAACTTCCCTGCGGAATCGCCATCGGACTTCGGCTTTGTCGCGCGCCCGGCGACCCTCGGTGAAATCGTCCGGTTCGAAGTCACCGGCCTCATGACGTCATGGACAACGACCGGCGCCGCGCTGGCATGGTGGACCGCGTTCTGGCTGCTTCTTCTGCCAGTCGCTCGCTTTCTCGCTGGGCGCGGTAAACCCTCGACCATAACGACGCTGGTGGTGATGCTGCTCAGAACGGCCGGGGCGCTGTTGATGATCCCCATGACCGCCTATGCTTGGCTGATGGCGCCCTACTCCGCCCTCTATCTCGCCTTCGTCGTCGCGTTCGGCGCCATGGCCGCCCATCTGATGATGGGACGACGCCGGCAAACCACCGCGTAAGTCCCTTGAGGTTTCCGCCCCGGCCTCGCAGCCGGAGCGGATAGGTTCCTCACCGTTTCCCGGGCTTGTCTTTGAGGACCGAGCGCACCATCCGGCCGAAGGTCCGGTCGCGTCTGCGCCGATTGACGAGGCTCTCGGAGTTGAAGGCTTCCTCGCGCAACAGCTTCTGCCAGCGAAGCAGCCTTGGCTCGTCAACCTCGCCGGTGGCAATCGCCGCTCGCACCGCGCAGCCCGGTTCATTCTCGTGGCGGCAATCGCTGAAACGGCAGCCCGCCGCGAGATCGGCGAGATCGGAAAACACCTCGGCGATGCCTTCCGCCGCGTCCGCCAGCTGCAGCTCGCGCATGCCCGGCGTGTCGAGCACGGCATAGCCTTCCGGCAGGATATGCAGGTGCCGGCTGGTCGTCGTGTGCCGCCCTCGGGCGTCGTCCTCGCGGACAGCGCCGGTCGCCGCCGTCATCTGTCCGGACAGCGCGTTGACCAGCGTCGACTTGCCGACGCCCGACGAGCCGAGGAAGGCGACGGTGCGGCCCGCCTTGCACCATTGCGCCAGCTTTTCCCTCGGCTCGGACCCGAGCGCATCGAGAATGACGGTCGGCACCGCCACCGCCGCCGCCGCGACGGCGAAGGCATCGGGATCGTCAGCCAGGTCGGCCTTGGTCACCACGATCACCGGCTCGGCGCCGGCCTCGAAGGTCTCCGACACATATCGCTCAAGCCGCGCCACATTGAAATCGCGGTTGCAGGACGTGACGACGAAGACGGTATCGACGTTGGCGGCAATCAGTTGCACGCCGCGACTGGTGCCAGCGATCCGCCGGCGGAACAGGCTCTTGCGCTCAAGCAACCGGCTGGCGCCGGGGCTGACCGCGTCATAGAGCAGCCAGTCGCCGACCGCCACGTCGGCGCGTGGTGGCAGCGCCGCGACAACGCCGTCGCCCTCGGCGCGGAGACCGCTGCGCTCGATGCCGGTGACCCGGACAGGTGGCGTCCGAGCAAGATCGTCGACGCTCACCTGCTGGGCAAAGAAGGCTTGCCAGCCGAGCCGTTCAAGGCCGGAGGGCGTGGGGGTATTGAGATCGTCCGTAAGGGACGGCAGAAAGCGGGAATAGTCCCGTGCCATTGCAGTAGGCTTTCCAATTCGGCCGCGAGCGCATGACGCCCCGGCGGGGAAAAATTCGAAATTGAGGAAAACGCAAGCCACCAAGCACCCGCGATCAACGCCGGGCGGCGATTATGGACAGACTTGCGAGGGGAGGATCTCCGTCCTCCCCGCCTTACCGGGGCATACAGCCTCCTGAAGTGACAATTACAAAATACGCCTGGGGACGGCCGCTGTCAAAGCGCGCCCGTCGGCGCCTCGTTAACCATCCATTAACCATGCACCCGGCAAATTCTGCCGGGTGGCGCAGTGTGCGTCGCGCGACCGGCAACCCTGGAAACGATCGACTTGAGCGACCTCACCTCAGCCCCCGTGACCACGCCGTCCAGGATTCCCTTCGGCCTCAGCGTGCCGACCGGCGCCGACCTGCGTACCAACCTGCTGCGCGGCGACATCGGTTTGGCCGTCGGCATCATGGCCATCATGGTCATCCTGATTCTGCCGATGCCGGCCATGCTGCTCGACTTCATGCTGGCGGTGTCGATCATCTTTTCGGTGCTGATCATGATGACGGCGCTGTTCATCCAGACGCCGCTGGAATTTACCGCCTTCCCAACCATCCTGCTGATTTCGACGATGTTGCGTCTGTCGCTCAACCTCGCGTCGACGCGCCTCATCCTCAGCCATGGTCACGAGGGAACCGACGCGGCCGGCCACGTCATCGAGGCCTTCGGCGGCTTCGTGATGGGCGGCAACTTCGTCATCGGCATCATCGTTTTCGGCATCCTGGTCATCGTCAACTTCGTGGTCATCACCAAGGGTTCAGGCCGCATCGCCGAGGTGGCCGCCCGTTTCAACCTCGACGCCATGCCCGGCAAGCAGATGGCCATCGACGCCGACCTGTCGTCGGGCCTGATCAAGGAAGACGAAGCGCGGAAGCGGCGCAAAGACCTGGAATCGGAAAGCGCCTTCTTCGGCGCCATGGACGGTGCCTCGAAATTCGTGCGCGGCGATGCCATTGCCGGCCTGCTGATCACCTTCATCAATGTCGTCGGCGGCATCATCATCGGCACGATGCAGATGGGCATCACGCTGTCGGAAGCCGGCCACTCCTACACCATCCTGTCGGTCGGTGATGGCCTCGTCAGCCAGATCCCGGCGCTGATCGTCTCCACCGCCGCCGGCCTCTTGGTGTCCAAGGCGGGCGTCTCCGGCGCGGCCGACAAGGCGCTGTCCGGCCAGCTCACCGGCTACCCCGCCGCGCTCGGCCTGTCGGGCACGGTCATGGTCCTCCTGTCGCTTCTGCCGGGTCTGCCCTTCCTGCCGTTCGCCGCTCTCGGTGCCGGCGCCGGCGGCCTCGCCCTTTGGGCCAAGCGGGAAAATCTCAAGCGCCGGGTCGCCGTTGTCACGGCCAAGGCGGAAGCCGACGCGCCGCCGCCGCCGCCGGCCGAGGAGCCGATCGCCACTGCCCTCAAGATGGACGACCTGCGCGTCGAGCTCGGCTACGGCTTGCTGCCGCTGATCAACGACAACGGCAAGGGCGGCGGTGAGAAACTGTCCGATCAGATCAAAGCCCTGCGCCGGCAGATCGCCGCCGACCTCGGCTACATCATGCCGCCGGTCAGACTGCTGGATAATGTGCAGCTCGCCGCCAACGAGTATGTCATCAAGATCAAGGAAGTGGACGCCGGCAAGGGCACGCTGTACCCCGGCCAGTTCATGGTCATGGACCCGATGGGCGGCAAGGTCGCCATCCCCGGCACCCAGACCACCGAACCCACCTTCGGACTGCCCGCCACCTGGGTGGACGGGCGCCTGCGCGAGGAAGCCGCGATCCGCGGTTATACCGTGGTCGATCCGGCCACCGTTCTGTCCACGCATCTTTCGGAAACGCTGAAGACCAACGTCTCCGAGCTCTTGTCCTATGCCGACGTCAAGAAGCTGCTGTCCGAGGTGCCGTCCGACCAGGCCAAGCTGATCGACGAAATCGTACCGAGCCAGATCACCGTCTCCGGCATCCAGCGCATCCTGCAACTGCTGCTCGCCGAGCGCGTGTCGGTCCGCGACCTCGGCACCATCCTGGAAGGCATCGCCGAGGGCATCTCCATCTCGCACGCGACGCAGACCATCGCCGAGCACGTCCGCGCCCGCCTGGCTCGCCAGATCTGCGCCGCCAACCAGGCGCCCGGCGGCTACCTGCCGCTGATCAGCCTGTCGCCGGCCTGGGAGCAAGCCTTCATCGAGAGTATCGTCGGCGAGGGCGATGACCGCCGCCTGGCCATGGCGCCCAGCAAGTTGCAGGAATTCGTCGCCGCCGTCCGCGACCAGTTCGAGGAAGCGGCCAAGAAGGGCGAACTCCCCGTGCTGATGACCAGCCCGATGAACAGGCCCTTCGTCCGCTCCATCGTCGAGCGCTTCCGCGCCCACACCACGGTGATGAGCCAGGCCGAGGTGCACCCCAAGGTCCGCCTCAAGACGATCAGCTCGATCTAGGCATCCGCCCGGAAAGTTGTGCGACTTTTCGGATAAGCGGATGCGTGTGGCAAATATCCGCCCGAAAAGTCGTCGGCTTCTTGCCAAGAGCAGAAGCGTGAAATGGTTACCCCGCTCCTTGCTCGGACATGTTCTCTCCTGAACATCGCTCCACGTCGCGCCACCCTCCAGTCATGAAACTGTTTGAGCCCCCACCGGCAAGCTTTGGGGTTGACGGGCAAAGCCTGTCAAAGCCTACTTGTCATATGTTACGTTATAACATAACTTTTTCGGCGGGGCACGGGTTGAACCCAGAAGGACTCTCCGCATGATCAAACAGCTTTTCGGCGGTCTGCTTGCCGCGTCGGCCCTCCTCGGCGCGGCGAATCTCGCCGAAGCCAAGACGCTGAACGTCGTGGCAAGCTTCGGTGTGCTCGCCGACGTAGTGAAGAATGTCGGCGGCGACAGCGTCAATGTCGTCAGCCTGGTTCCGACCGGCGGTGATCCGCACGTGTTCGAACCGACGCCAACGGACGCCAGGAACATTTCCGGCGCCGACCTCGTCTTCATCAGCGGCTTCGGTTTCGAGGGCTGGATCGAGCGCCTTGTCGAGGCCTCCGGCTATAAGGGCAAGCCAATCGTCGTCTCCGAAGGCATATCGACGCACAAGATGGAGGACGACGGCAAGACCATCACTGACCCGCACGTCTGGAACTCGGCCGCCAACGTCGGCATCTGGATCGGCAATATCGAAAAGGCCCTGGCCAAGGCCGATCCTGAGGACAGCGCCGTCTTCCGCGCCAACGCCGAGCATTACGCCAAGGAGGTCGCCGACCTCGACGCCTATGCCAAGAAGGCCATTTCCGCCGTTCCCAAGGACCGTCGCAAGGTGCTGACTAGCCATGACGCCCTGGGCTATTTCGGCCGCGAATACGGCGTCAAGTTCCTGTCGCCGGTCGGCATTTCGACCGAGGCCGAGGCCTCGGCCGGCGATGTCGCCAGGCTGATCGACCAGATCAAGAAGGAGCACGTGAAGGTCTACTTCTTCGAAAACTCCAACGATCCGCGTCTCGTCCGCCAGATCGCCGACGCCACCGGCGCCCAGCAGGGTGGCGAACTCTTCGTCGAGGCCCTATCGCCGAAAGACGGTCCAGCGCCGGACTACCTCACCATGTTCAAGCACAACGTCGACCTGCTGGTCGCCGGCATGAACCTGTAGCATAGTGAGGGCGGCGGGGTTCTCCGTCGCCCTTCCAACTCATGGGCCCATCTGATCGCGAATGACATTGCCAAACGCCAGGACCCGCCGAATTCGTCGATCCTGGTTCGCCGGTTGTTTTCTGGCGATACCCCTCATCGGAGTCCTATGGACGCCTTCGCTCGGCCACGCCGCCGACGCCACCGGCGCGCAGAAGATCGCCGCCCAGCTGAACATTCCCCGGCGGGCCTGGACGATCTGCACCGTCAATGAGATCGGCCATGCCATTCAGGCTGAGCAAGCCACCGATGTCATGGCGATTGCCGACGGGGCGCTCGTCCACTGCGCCGGCGACGAGCAAGCCCTGCGGACGAAGGCAGTCGAATTGCTGGGCGCCAACGCGGCCGGACGCCTGATGGAAAGGCTTGTGGCCGAAGCGCGCGACGCACTGGTCGGCTCGGCCCGTACGCTCCAGGCCGCCAAAGCCAGCGGAAGCAGCGTCGATCCGGCATGGCCACGCGTTCTCGCCCCCACCCGCTGATCGGCGGGAAACAAGGCCGATGCTCGACAGGAGATGACATGATCATTCAGGCCTGCATCAATGGAAGCAGACACCCGGACTTCCACCCGCGCCTTCCGACTACCAGCGAGGCGATGGTGCGCGACGCCGTGGAGGTGGTGGAAGCCGGCGCGGCCGAACTGCACGTTCACCCTCGCGGCAGCGATGGCCGAGAGAGCCTCGCCGCCGTCGACGAAACGATCATCGCAATCCGCAAGGCCTGCCCCGGCACCCTGATCGGCGTATCGACCGGCGCCTGGATCGAAGGCGACGAACAGCGGACGCGCCAGACAATTTCCCAATGGAACGTCCGGCCGGACTATGCGTCGGTCAACCTCTCGGAAAACGACGCACCGGCCATCATGGATCTCTTGACGAGCAAGAGCATCGGCGTCGAAGCCGGCCTAGCAACGGCGGATGACGCCAGACGCTTCGTTGGCCTTCCCATTTGCGATCGCGCCTTTCGCGTGCTGATCGAACTCGACCACGAAAGAGGGTTGGGTTCAGCGCTCGACACCTATGATGAAATCATCGACGTGCTCCAGCAGGCGTCGGTCGCCCGGCCTATACTGCTGCACGGTTTCAACGACACGGTCTGGCCCTTCGTTGAACGGGCGCGCCAGCAACGCTTTTCGACGCGCGTCGGCCTTGAGGACGGCAAGCACCTGCCCGATGGCTCGGTAGCCCGCGACAATGCCGAGATCGTCGCGGCGGCGGTGGCGATATTCGGGCCTTAACGCAGTTACTCCTGTTCCGGCACCAAGTCCCAGCGACACCGCTTCCGCGGGGTTTAGGGTCCTAATCCGGGATCATGCCCGCCGTCAGGTTCACGTAGGCGGCCGTCATCGAGCGCGCCTTGTCGGACACGAGGAACGCCGCCGTCTGGGCGACATCGTCGAGCGTCGGCAGCCGTCCCAACAGGGTGCTCTGCGCGCCACCGCCGAGCCATTGCTCGACCGACAGGCCCATGGCCTCCGCCTTCGGCGCAAACAGTTCCGCCGTGTAGGAACCGGCCTGCGGCGCATCGGAAATGGCGTGCGGACCGAGGCAGACGACGCGGATGTTGCGCATGCCGAGTTCGGCCGCCAGCACGCGTGAGAAAGCCTCGACACCGGCGCAGGTCACGCTGTAGCCGAGATGCCCCGGCGTGGCCGCCCGGCCCGCCGGTGTGGATAGAGTCAGGATCACGCCCTGCCGCGACTTGCCCATATAGGGCACGACGGCCTTGGTACTGTTAAAAAGTGACCGCAGGAAATTGTCGATCGGGCTCATGAAGGTATCGAGATCGAGACCATCGATGAAAGTACCTTGGTCGTGCATGAAGCTCGTCGCATTGATCGCGACGTCGATTTCGTCGAGGCGCTCGGCAAGAGCCTCCACGGCCCGCCGGGTCGCGTCCTCATCAAGGCAATCGACGGAAAAGGCCTCGGCGATGCCTCCGGTTGACCTGACGGCCTCGGCGGCGGCCGCCAGTCCGTGACTACCGCGCGCGCCCAGATAAACCTTGGCGCCTTCCACCGCGAAGGCTTTCGCCATCGCCGTGCCGATGGCGCCGCTTCCACCCATGATCACGATGCGTTTGCCGCTCAGGAGCATGTCGGGTCCCTCCTTGAAGAATGACGGGGCGTGGCCTGCCGAGGCCGCCTTTATTGATCGCGAAGCCGATCGGTGCTATCCATCAACCAATCGGTTGACGACATAGTCTGTAACTCACATCAAAAGGAGCGTCAACCACTTGGTTGACGACTGTCGATGGTTTCTGCTGAAGAGCGTCTCGACGCGGTGTTTCACGCCTTGTCCAACAAGACGCGGCGCCAGCTGATCGCCGACTTGGCGAAGCACCCGGCCCGCGTCAACGAGCTGGCGCGCCCCTATGACATGTCGGTCAATGCCATCTCCAAGCATCTGTTCGTTCTGGAGAAAGCCGGGCTGCTGGAACGCCGCCAAGACGGCAACACGCAAAGCTGCGCCTTGACGCCTCTCGCCCTTTCCAGCGCTGCCGAATGGATCGAGCACTACCGGCAATACTGGACGAGCCAGTTGGACGCGTTGGCCAGCTTCGTCGAAGGGCACCAGGAATGAAGGCGACGGAGCTTTTCACCTCCCGCATCGTCAAGGCCGGGCGGGAGCGCGTGTTCGCCGCCTGGACGCTGCCAGAGCTGGTAAAGCAGTGGTGGGGGCCGCCGCCCTACACATGCCCGCATGCCGAGATCGACCTCAGGGTCGGCGGCGCCTATCGCTTGGCAAATCTGGGCCCGGATGGCGAGACCATCTGGATCAGCGGCGTCTTCATCCGCGTGGAAGCACCGGCCGCGCTCAGCTACACGTGGAAGCTCAGCACGCAACCAACCGAACCGTCGCTGGTGCATGTGTCCTTTGTCGACCACCCAGAGGGAACCGAGGTGCGTATCCACCATGAGCGCTTCGCCGATCCAGCGGTGCGCGACGAGCACGCCGAGGGTTGGCAAGGCTGCCTCGGCAAGTTCAGCGCCTTCGTCCTCGGTTAGCCGAGCGGCCAGACACCAAGATCAATGGAGTCGGCACATCGAGTACCACCCCCGGTTAACGTAAACCGGACCTTAAACCATCGCCTCTAAACTGAGGGTATGAGACCCTATCGTATTGCGTCCGGTCTGATCTCTCTCATCCTGTCCGCCACTCTGGCGGGCTGCGGCTTCTTCGAGTCGGAGGAGCGCGAGCCTTGGCGCGCCCAGGCGGAAGCCGCCTGTTACGCCCGCAACCTCGTCAAGCTGTCGCCGCTGATCCAGCCGGCCCATGCCATCGAGGGCAAGGGCATCTGCGGCATCGACCGACCGCTCAAGGTGAAGGCGCTTGAAGACGGCACCATCAGCCTCGGTTCCCGCTCGCTGGTGCTCTCTTGCCCGATGACGGCGGCGCTCGAACGCTGGGTCGCCCAATCCGTCATGCCGGCGGCGCTCGCCCGCTACGGCCTGCAGGTGGTCGAGATCAAGAATTTCGGCACCTACAATTGCCGGTCGCGCAACAACATCTCCGGTGCCCGCCTTTCCGAGCATGCCTTTGCCAACGCTTTCGATTTCGCCGGCATCGTCCTGTCCAATGGCTATACCGTCACGGTGAAAGCGGGCTGGAACGGCAACGCAACCGACCGTGCCTTCCTGCGGGAAATCGCACACGGCGCCTGCGGCACCTTCTCCACCGTGCTCGGCCCCGGCGCCGATCGCCAGCACGACAACCACCTGCACCTCGACCTCGCCCGCCACAACAACGCCGGCACCTATCGCTACTGCAAGCCATTCCCTCAGGTGCCACCGCTTGGCGCGCCGATGTTCACGCCCGACCAGAACGTGCCGATGGCGAGCAATCTGCCGGCCAATCCGGTGTGGCCTGCCGCCCAGCCGGCGCCCGCTGCGCCGACCTATGCCAACGGCAACCCGTCGTTCGACGCGCCATTGCCGCCCGCCCCCATCGGCAACGGCAATCAGCCTGCCTATCAGACGGCCCAGCCGACCTATCAGGCACCACAGCAAGCCTATCCCGCGGCACAACCCACCTACACCGACGCGCCGGCCGCCCAGCCGCCCGGTTGCCCAGCCGGCTACATCTGCACGCCGGTGGGCCAAGGCAACTACGTGCCGCCACCGACCGGCAGCGGCAACATCGGCTGGAGCGTCGGCGCCCAACCGGCCCAGAGCTACTCTCCGACCGATATTACCGGCTCGGTTCCGGGGCCCTACTCGGACGATTGAGACAAGTCCAGCTGACTTGCCTCAGCCGCCAAGCTTGAGGCATCATGATTTGTCATGATACATTTGCCTCTGACATGGAGGCACGCATGACGTCCCAGACCCGAAAGAAGTTCGCAACACAGGTCGACTCCGAGATTTTGTCGACCGTGCGGGACATTGCGAAGAGCGAGGGACGCCAGCTCCAAGCACTTGTCGATGAAGCCTTCTCTGATCTGATCGAGAAGCGCAAACACGGCAAGCCACGCCCCAATGTCATGGCCGTCTATCAGGCCAGCCATGAGAAATTCGCGCCGCTTTATAAAAAGCTGGCGGAATGATCGACTATCTGACCACCATTGAAATCCTCGCCATCCACCAAGACCAGTTGGAGCGATACGGCGGCATAGAAGGTGTCCGAGATCCTGGTTTACTGGAAGCCGCTCTGTTTCGCCCCCAGACCGGCTATTATGCCGACTTAATCGAGGAGGCCGCGGCTCTGTGGGAGAGTCTGGCGCAGAACCATCCATTTCTCGATGGCAACAAACGCGTCGCCTTTGCTGCGACCTATACCTTCCTGGCACTCAACGGAACGTGGATCACGGCTGGTGCCGATGAGACCTTCGCATTCATCAATGGTCTTCATCAGTCCGGGACCTTCGAATTCAGGCGTCTTGCGGCTTGGTTACGGACAAACACTGCAACCAGTTAGCAATCATATCCCTTCGTCTTAAGCAATTTCCCGATCACATTTTGCTGAGTCCGGCCGTTCGGGCTGGAAAAAATATCCCTGAAACGCTACAAGATTGGCTCAGGCAGGCCGCATTGATTTGCGCGTCCCGGCATTCTCCGGGCCCTGCTTCCAGCATTTTAGGTTTCATCATGACCACCACGACCGGGCTGCCGGTTCGCCAGGGTCCCGGCTTTGCCGAGACCGTCGCCCTCGTCGCCGCCCTTATGGGCCTGACGGCGCTTGCCATCGACACCATGCTGCCGGCACTGCCGGCCATCGGCGCCACCTTCGGGCTGGTGGATGCCAACGAGCTGCAGCTCGTCGTCTACGCCTATATGATCGGCTTCGGCATCGCCCAGGTGATCTACGGGCCGCTGTCCGACGTCTACGGCCGCCGCCCCCTGGTGATTGCCGGCCTCCTCATCCTGATCGCTGGCGCCATCGTATCGGCGCTGGCCACGAGCTTTGACCACCTGTTGATCGCTCGCATCCTACAGGGCATCGGCGCCGCGGCCCTGCGCGTTATCGCCGTCTCTATCGTCCGCGACCGTTATGCTGGCCGCGAGATGGCCCGCGTCATGAGCTTCACCATGATGGTGTTCATGATCGTTCCGGTTCTGGCGCCCACCTTCGGAACGCTGTTGCTGGCGCTCTCCGGCTGGCGGACGATCTTTGCCACCATGGCCGCCCTGTCGGTCGCCGTCGGCCTATGGTTCTACATCCGCATGCCCGAGACGCTGCATCCGGAGTATCGCCGCGCCCTGTCGGTGCGGTCGATCCTCGACGCGGCGCGCATCTGCTTCACCAACCGCGAGGCGGTCGGCTATTCGCTGGCCATCGGCCTGCTGTTTGCCATGCTGATGGGCTTCATCGGCTCGGCGGAGCAGATCCTCGGCTCCGATGGCTATCGTCTCGGCACGCTGTTCCCGGCGGCCTTCGCCTCGGTGGCCATCACCGGCGGCATCGCCGCCTTCGTCAACAGCCGCATGGTTCGCAGCTGGGGCATGCGCCGCCTGTCGCACGGCAGCCATTTTGCGCATGTCGCGCTGGCGGCGATCTTCTTCATCGTCGCCCATCTGTGGAACGGTATGCCGCCACTCTGGCTGTTCATCGCTCTGATGGTGGGAATGCAGTTCTTCTTTTCGATCGCCATTTCAAACTACAACGCGCTCGCCCTCGACCCGCTCGGCGAAGTGGCCGGCACCGCCTCCTCGCTGATCGGCGCTTTCACGACGCTGATCGGCACCGTTGGCGGCGCACTGATCGGCCAGTCCTTCGACGGAACGGTGACACCGATCTCGGCCGGTTATCTTGGCCTCTCCGCCTTGACGCTGCTGATCGTGTTCTGGACCGAGCGCGGCCGGCTGTTCCAGCCTCACCATGGCGGCGCCATGCCGGCTGTCGCCGAGTGAGCATTGCCGAAGGCTGAAAATTCGCTGGGGCGGGCAGAAATGTCCGCCCCAGTTGCGTTTCCGGGTCTTCACTGCCCGCCTCCCGCTTCCCATATATGAGGAGCCACGTTACGGGGTCCCCAGGCGGACGCCGATCAGGCGTTCGTCCGGGCACTCCGCGAGACAAAGGAGTTAGCCATGGACAAGAAATCCCTGATGCCCTTCGGGCGCGGAACGGCTCCCTCCCGCTCGCACGAGGACACGTTCCTGTCGCTGCGCCGCGAGATGGACCAGCTTTTCGACAGCTTCACCCGCGGCTGGGGCCTGCCTTCACTTGCAGGAAACGAGAGCTTCCTGAGCCCGCGTGTCGACATCGCCGAGACCGACGCCGGTCTCGAGATGACCGCCGAGCTGCCGGGCATCGACCCGAAGGCGATCGAGCTGGAGCTAGATGACGACGTTCTCACCCTCAAGGCCGAACGTAAATCCGAGCGCGAGGAGAAGGACGACAAGCGCCGCTATCACCTGACCGAACGGTCGAGCGGCACCTATATGCGCGCCTTCACCCTGCCCTTCACCCCGGACCGCGACAAGATCACAGCCGACTTCGACAAGGGCGTGCTGAAGGTCATGGTGCCGCGCTCGCCGGATCAGCCCAAGGCGACCAAGCGGATTGAAATCCACCCGGCCGCTTAAGCCTGACAGCCAAGCCAGCAACGATCACGGAGGGGCGCTTCGGCGCCCCTCTCATTTCAGCGCCGAGATGACCGCCTTGTCGGGATAGCAGGTGACGGGAAAGCCATTCTTCGCCTGCCAGCGACCGATCGCAACGCGGGTACGGAAGCCGACGAGGCCGTCGGTGGTGCCGACGTCGTGCCCCATGCCTTCAAGCCGCTTCTGCACCGCCCTGACATCGCTGCGCGTGAAGCCGCCCACCTTTCCCCAACCGCCCCGGATCGTCTGAGCCTTTTCCACACGATCGCCAACCATGCCGATGGTCAGCGCATAGACGTCGGATTCGTTATAGGCCTTCAGCACATAAAAATTGTCCGACACCAGGAAGGCCGGCCCCATCCGCCCGGCCGGCATCAGCAGATGCCCCACCGGGCCAACATCGCCGCTCGCAAGTGGCCGGCCGTCGGCACGCATCACGCCCGCCTTAGCCCAGGCCGACAGCGATTGCCCTTGGTCGGGACCCTCCAGGCTGCAAGCCACCGACGCCGGCAGCCGCACCTCGACGCCCCAGGGTACGCCGGCCTTCCAGCCGCGCGATTTCAGAAAATGGCCGATCGAAGCGAGCACGTCGGGCGTCGAATTCCAGATATCGCGGCGGCCGTCGCCATCGCCGTCGACAGCATCCGTGAGGAACTTGGTCGGCATGAACTGCGGCTGGCCCAGCGCGCCGGCCCAGGAACTCTTCATGGCGGCGCGAGAAATATGTTCCTCTTGCAGGATGACGAGCGCCGCCACCAGCTCGGGGAAGAACTCGTCGCGGCGCGAGCCCATGTAGGCTTGCGTCGCCAGCGTACGAATCGCGTCCTTCTCGATCTTGGCTGCCCCGAAGGCCGATTCCTTACCCCAGACGGCCAGCACGATGCCGGCCGGCACGCCGGTCGCCCGCGCTACCTTGTCGAGCACCGCCTTGTTGGTGGCGTATCGCTTCCTCGCCCCGGCGGCTAAACCATCGAGCTTGTTGTCGGCGAGATAAGCGACTGGGCTCTGGAACTCCGCCTGGAAAGCTTCGCCACCGCCGGTCGGCTTAAGATCGGGCAGGCGAAGATCGGGTTCCAGGCCGGCAACCGCCGCCTCGAAAGTGGTGCGCGTGACGCCGGAGGCCTGAGCCGCCGGCCAGACCTTACTGTCGAGCCAACGGGAGAAGGCGGCATCAGACGCCGCCGCGCCTTGCGTGGAAAGCGCCAGCGCGGTGGCGAAAAAGAGTGCGATTCGTTTCATCACCGGATGGAATCCTCCTTGCCGTCGGGGGTCAAGACCGGTTGGCTAGCGACGTCGGCGCGCAGTTTTCTCGCCCCGTCAAGCACTGCCGGCAAAGGGTGATTACGGGGGGTAATGGCGCTTGACAGCCCCCCTCCCCCGCCCTTATATCGGCGCACTTCCGCTGGCGCGCCGGCGGCGTGTGGCAGTGTAGCTCAGTTGGTTAGAGCGACGGACTCATAACCCGTAGGTCGGCGGTTCAACTCCGCCCGCTGCTACCATACATCCTTAGCTTGGCTTTCCGAGAGACCACTTTTGTGTCCGCCTTCTGTTGGAACTCGCGCGAAGCCAACATTCCTGCACCATCACTAGAATGTTCAAAGCCATCGCCACCGCCTCTTAACGGCCGTGGCGCTAGGGCTGTTTTGTCATGCCCTCCCCTCAAACAGGCGCTAAGTCCGCCACCATCCGCCAGGCCGCCAAAAATAAATGAGCCAGATAATCGATCGACGTTCCGTCCTGAAAGCCATCGCCGCGTCTACCGCCATGGGGCTCATCGCCAGAGGCGGCCCCGCTTTTGCCCAAGCCAAGGGCCTCAAATTCGGAGAGGCGCAAGCTTTTTCCTTCGAGACACTCAAGGCGACCGCCGAGAAGATGGTCGCTGAACCCTACGCCGGGCCGGCCATGCCGGCGCCCGACATCCTCGGCAAGATCGACTACGACGCCTGGGGCAAGATCACCTACGACACCGATCAGGCGCTGTTTGCCAACGGCCCCGGCCGGTTCCCGGTCACCTTCTTCCACCTCGGCATGTACTTCCGCAAGGCCGTCGACATGCACGTCGTCGAGGACGGCAAGGCGCGCCAGATCGTCTACGACCAAACCTATTTCAACATGCCCACAGACTCGGTCGCCCGCCAGTTGCCCGAAGGTGTCGGCTTTGCCGGGTTCCGTCTCCAGGAGCCGCGCGACGGTGCGCTCGACTGGCACAAGAACGACTGGGTGGCCTTCCTGGGCGCCTCCTACTTCCGGGCCATCGGCGAGCTTTATCAGTATGGCCTGTCGGCGCGCGGCCTGTCGGTCGACACGGCCGTTGCCGGGCGACCCGAGGAATTCCCCGACTTCACCAAGATCTATATCGAGACGCCTGCCGACGGCAGCGACAGCGTGACCGTCTGCGCCCTGCTCGAGGGACCGTCGGTGGTCGGCGCCTACCGTTTCGTCATGACCCGCGCCAAGGGCGTGATCATGGACATCGATCAGGTGTTGTTCCTGCGTCGCGACATCGAACGCTTCGGCATTTCACCGCTGACCTCTATGTACTGGTTCTCGGAAACCCAGAAGCCGACGGCCGTCGACTGGCGCCCGGAAGTCCATGATTCGGATGGCCTCGCCATGTGGACGGGCTGGGGCGAACACCTGTGGCGCCCGCTCAACAACCCACCGCATACCACCGCCTCCACCTTTTCCGACGAGAATATCAAGGGTTACGGCCTGCTGCAGCGCGACCGCATGTTCGACCATTATGAAGACGGCGTCTGCTACGAGAAGCGGCCGAGCCTTTGGGTCGAGCCGAAAGGCAATTGGGGCAAGGGCGCCGTCCACCTGATCGAGCTTTCCACCGACGACGAGATCCACGACAACATCGTCGCCACCTGGGTTCCGGCGGAACCGGCCCGGGCGGGCTCGAAATACGAACTGTCCTACCGCCTCTACTGGCAGGCCGACGAGCCGCATCCGACCGATCTCGCCCGCTGCGTCGCCACCCGCCTCAGCAACGGCGGCCAGCCCGGACAGCCGCGCCCCAAGGGCGTGCGCAAGTTTCTGGTCGAATTCCTCGGCGGACCGCTCGTCAACCTACCCTATGGCGTCAAACCCCAGATGGTGCTCACCGCCTCGCGCGGCCGCTTCACCGACTACCAGATGACGGAAGCCGTGCCGGATAGCGTGCCGGGGCACTGGCGCGCCCAGTTCGACCTCGCCGACGTCGAGGGCACGGACCCGGTGGAGATGAAGCTGCAGTTGAAGCTCGACGGCAAGATCATCAGCGAAACCTGGATGTTCCAATACCACCCGTTTTGACGGGCCGCCCCCATCGCCTGACATGTCGGGCAATCCTTGGGGGCCAGCCAGCCGATGGCGTGTGGCAGCTTGGCTCAGTCGGCATGAGCGATGGACTCATGACCATAGGTCGGCGGTTCGATTCCGCCGCTGCGACCGCTCCTGCCCTTGGATGACGAAATGGAACTCAATGTACGTCGAATCGAACGGCAGCTGGTTGCGATCCGCCCGATCAAGCGGCCCGGACGCCGCAACATCCAAAACGCAAGATGAGAGCCCTCATTCAGCCGGCCGACTGTCGCACGGCAATGCCATCAAGGATCAGTTCGAGCTTGCGGCGCCACCACGTCTTGGGTGATCCGGTGAGGGCGCCGGCCATCAGTTCGCCGTACTCCGTCCAATCGGCATGAGCTGCGAACTCAGACTCCAACGCGTGTCGCATTTTATCAGCGACCAGGGGGCCAGTGGCTGTGGGAGCCAATAGGCGGCGCCAGCCAACGGCGGAATCGTTGGTCATGTCCATGACGCTGTCGGCAGCCAGCACGGCATCGGCGGCGGAAAGGCCCGCCGTCCTGAGCTCGCCGCAGATGACGACGAAGGCGCGGATGACTGATGAGGGCATAGCGTCCAGCGTACGGATCGTCTCGGCAACGCCCGGATTGGCCTCGTAGACGTCCCATACCGCCTCGGCGACGCGGGCGAGATAGCCCCGCCAGTCATCGTCCGCATCGCGGTGCCAGGAAACGTCGTCAAGCGCCTGGTCGACCGCCGCCGTCATCAGATCGTCGCGGCTCCGGACGTGTCGGTAGAGCGAGGAGTGATCGACGCCCAGCTCCCGGCCGATCAGCACCAGCGTCGCCTTGTCGAGACCGATGCGCAGCGCGGCATCGGCGATCGTCGCCCGGTTGACGCGCGGCGGGCGACCGGCACCGCGCTTGCCGGTGGGGCTGTTGTCCGACATGGGAATCCCCGAGAGGAGGGCAAAGAACGCCAGCACCGTTCCGACAATGGGCCTGCTTCGTCAACCCGTCATTTGATGCGCCAGCCCGCCGCGCGGCTGCGCGTCTGCCATAGTCGATGGTAAAGCCCCTCCCCCTCGAGCAACTGGTCGTGGCTTCCCCGCTCGACGATGCGGCCGCCGTCGAGAACCAGGATCTGGTCGGCGGCACGGATGGTCGAGAGCTTGTGGGCGACGACCACCAGCGTCTTCTCCGCGACGAGGCGAGCCAGCGCCTTCTGGATGGCGAGTTCGTTCGTCGGATCGATCGCCGCCGTCGCTTCGTCGAGAAGGACGATCGGCGCGTCCTTCAGGATGGCCCGGGCGATGGAGATCCGCTGTCGCTCGCCGCCGGACAGCGTCGCGCCGCCCTCGCCGACCCTCGTCGCGTAGCCGTTCGGCAGGGCGGCGATGAAATCGTGCGCCTGAGCGGCGCGGGCGGCGGCTTCCACTTCGGCCCGCGATGCGCCGGAGCGGCCGAAGGCGATGTTGTCGAAAATGGTACCTGCGAACAGATAGACGTCCTGGAACACCACTGTGATCAGCGACGCCAGTTTCTCTTCCGAAATGGTCCGAATGTCGACGCCGCCAATGGAGATCGAGCCGCCCGATACATCCCAGAAGCGGGCGATCAGGCTGAGAATGGTGCTCTTGCCGGAACCGGAGGGGCCGACGATCGCCATCATCGACCGCTCGGGAGCCTCGAAGCCGACGGCAGATAACACAGGCCGATCCTCCCGGTAGGAAAAGTCGACGGCATCGAACTTGAGCGCGAACCCCCGGGGTTCCGAGGACACGACCGCCGTCGGCAACGGCCTTGCGGTCAGGATGCGATCCATGCGCGTCAGCGAAGCGTCGGCCATGCGGACGAGTTCCATCACTTGGCTGAGCCCGAGCAGCGGCGAATAGACGGCGAAGACGAGCACCAGGGCGGCGATCAGCGTCGCCATGTCAATGGCGCCCGCGCCGTGCCTCAGGCTGGCGACCACCAGCACAATCGGAACGCCGGCCATGACGGTGGCACCGAACAGCGCCATCGGCAGGGAGAGGCGCGCCACCATGTGAATGGAAAGGTCGCGGAAGGCCTCGAGCGCGGCCCGGAAGCTCTCCTCGCCCTTGGCGAGACGGTTGAAAGCGCGGATGGTGGCGATGCCTTGGACGAACTCGATCATGCGGGCGCCGGCCGCCGCCTGCAGATCCTGACGGACGACGCCAAGGCGAGCGAGCCGCCGGCTGGACCACAGGAACACCGGCAGCGCCGCTGCCATCGACGCCAGCATGGCAAGTCCGACCGCCCAATCGCGGCTGAGGAACCACAGGACGGCGACGATCGGCAGGCCAAAGGCCTGGGCGATGCGCCCCAGAGCGTCGGACAGGAAGCTCTCCAGCATCTGCATGTCGGTGGTGAGGGCCGTCACGGTGTCGCCGCGATGGCGCGACAGGTGGAAGCCCATCGGCAGCCGGCGCAAGTGGTCGAGGATGGAAAGGCGGAGATCGCCGGCCAGCTCGAAGCTCGCGAGCCAGCTGTCCCGCGCCGCGAGATAGCCGAACAGCAGCTGTCCGCACAGCGAGACGGCCATCAGCCCGGTCAATTCAAGAGCCCAGCCGACATCCATCGCCCGGCCCTCGGAAAGACCGGTCACCGTCCAGACGACACCACCAAAGGCAAGGCCCAGACTGAGCGACTGCAGGAAGCGGAAGGCGACGCCGCGTGCCACCTTGCCGCGCAACGGGCCGGCAAGGCGCCAGACGCGAAGCAGACTGGCAAGATCGGAATGGACATCGGCGGCGGCGGCTTCACCGACCGGAACGAGCGGATCGATGGCGGTCATGACAGGCATTCCTCATTGATTGTCTGATGGGAAATGCCGGCCGGCTTGAGAACGACATCACGCGCTTCGTTGTAGTCCCGCCACAGCCGGGCGTAGAGGCCACCGCTCTCGACGAGTTCATCGTGACGACCGGCCTCGGCGATGCGTCCGCCATCGACCACGAGGATCTGGTCGGCGGACATGATGGTGTGGAGCCGATGGGCGACGACGAGCAGCGTCCGCCCCGTCGTCAGCTCACCGATGGCCTCCTGAATGGCCGCCTCGTTGTCCGGATCGGCGAAGGCTGTCGCCTCGTCCAGCACGATGACCGGAGCGTTCTTCAGGATGGCCCGGGCAATGGCGATGCGTTGCCGTTCGCCGCCGGACAGCAGTTGCCCCCGGTCGCCGAGGCGGGTGGCATATCCGTCGGGAAAGGCCATGATGAAGTCGTGCGCCCTGGCGGCGCGGGCGGCGGCCTCCACGTCGGCGTCACTCGCATCGGGATTGCCGAAACGGATGTTGGCGGCGATCGTGTCGGAGAACAGGAAGCTGTCCTGGAAGACGAAGGCTACCTTGTCCATCAACTGCTCGAGGCCGATCTCCCGGAGATCGACGCCGCCGAGCATGACGCGGCCCGATCGCGGCTCCCAAAAGCGAGCGACGAGGCTCGCCACCGTACTCTTGCCGGCGCCGGATGGACCAACCAGCGCGGTGACCGAGCCGGTCCGGGCTGTGAAGCTCACCTGGTGCAGGACTTCTTCCTCGCCATAGCCGAAGGACACCTCGTCGAAGACCACGTCATGGGAGGAGAGTGCGACCTCTCGAGCACTGTCGGCCTGCGGCACGGCGGCAAGCGCCTCGGCGATCCGCGTCGACCCCATGGAAATGTGGGCCAGCGTATGAAACTGGTTGAACAGCTTCATCAGTGGCTGGCTGTAGTTGGCGCCCAGGATGACGAAGAGGACGAGCGTCGGCAGGTCGAGCGAGCCCGCCGCCACCAGGAAGGCCCCGACGGGCAGGATGACCACCACGTTGGTGAGTACCAGGGCGTGGAAGGTTCCGCCGAGCGGCAGATAGTCCTTTGCCCAGGCAGTCTCCACCTCCGCGTAGGCCCGCACGGCGCGGGCCGTTTCCGCGAAGCTCTCGCCGGTCCGGTTGAATATCTTGACCACGGCCATGCCGGCCAGGAACTCGACGACCGACGCATTCATGCGAGCGCCGGCGCGCTGGTAATCGGCCGCCCAACGAGCGCCCCTGGCCATGCCGGCGGAGATCAGAACGAAGGCGATCGGCGTTACCGCGACCGTGGCGAGCGCCATGCGCCAGTCTATCGCGAAGAGCCAGACGGACACGGCGAGCCAGCTGGCGAGCGCACTGGCTCCTTCGGGAATGCCATGGGCGAAGATCAGCTCCATGCTCTCGGGTTCGTCGATGATGAGCTTCTTGGCGTCCCCGCTCTTGCGGTCGGCGAACCAGCCGATCGGCAGCCGCGCCAGATGACGGGCAAGGGCAAGGCGTAGGCGGCAGAGCACGTCGAAGGCGACCACATGCGACAGACCGACCGCCAGCCCCATCAGCGCATAACCAACAACGACCGCGAGAAGAGCCAGACCGGCCGCGCCGATGAGATAGGCCGGATCAAGCATGCCGGACAGCGCCGCCATGACGACCTTGTAAATCACCAAGATCGGCGCCAGCTCGAAGGCGACGGCGGCGGTCGCGAGACCGAACGCCCCGACCATGGCGAGCCTCGATCCCGGAAGAAAACGGCTCAGCAACTTCAGGCTGGCGAGATAGTCGGGTCCGCCGGTCTCAGACTTGCGGCTCTCGTCGGCGCCATCCAGCAACGCGCCTTCGACGGAAATGTCCGTCATGTCGACATCCTCTAGCAACGGCCGCCTGACGGACGGCCACGGGCCGACGCTATTCGGTGTGACAATCATTAGCAACATAATGTTGCAAATTAGGTGTTGCTACGACGGCTTCCCCGGCAATGTCGCGCCGAAGGTGGAAAGCCAGTTTCAGACACCCAGCACGGTCGTTGGAGGGTCGAGGAAATCAGCAAAAGCCGATATCGCGTCGAGGTAGCCCACAATCCTCAGGCAAGCTGCCACGGACGAACCAAAGCGGGTCTCATGCCACTTACCTCGTTTATCCATTTGCCGCATTGCTTGCCTATGACAGGATGGTTGCGACAAAGGAGGATAAGATGCGCCATCAGGACGGCAGCGCCGGCGATGCCGATTACGGCCGGATCGGACAATCCTATAGCGCCTACCGCCAGCCCGATCCGCGCATCGCCGCCAGGATCGTGGAGGCGCTCGGCCCGGCTGGAACGGTGCTCAACATCGGGGCCGGCGCCGGCTCCTATGAGCCTGAAGATCGCGAGGTCACCGCCGTCGAGCCATCGGCTTCGATGCGGGCGCAGCGACCGGCACACCTCGCCCCAGCCATCGATGCCACCGCCGAGCACCTGCCGTTCGCCGACGACAGCTTCGACGCGGCCATGGCGAGCTTCACCATCCACCAGTGGACCGACCTAGCGGCCGGCCTGCGCGAAGTGCGCCGCGTCACCCGTGGGCCGGTGGTCATCCTCACCTGCGATCCTCAGGAGGTGGAAGCCTTCTGGTTGAACGATTACGCGCCGAAAGTGCTCGCCACCGAGGCACGCCGCTATCCCACGTTTGAAAGAATAGCCGAGGGCCTCGGCACTCCGATCGAACGCATCGCCGTACCGATCCCCTTCGATTGCCGCGACGGCTTCAACGAAGCCTATTACGGCCGGCCGGAGAAGCTGCTCGAACCGGCGGCGCGCCTGTCCTGCTCGGCCTGGAGCTTCATCACCCCCGAAGAGGCGAACGCCGCCGTCGCCACCCTCGCCGCCGACCTCAAGTCTGGTGCCTGGGACGCGAAATATGGCGCCTTGCGTCAGCAGCCCACCTACCTCGGCTCGCTCTACCTGCTGGTTTCGGCCGGCAAACCATAGCTCCGCTAGCCGGCTGCCCATTGGCTCGTCGAGGAAATAGTCAGCACCACGCGCAATCCGCCGCTAGCCGCCGGCTCCGCCGTCGCGGTGCCGCCGTGCCGTTCGATCGCCTGACGGGCAATGGCCAGCCCAAGGCCGTGGCCTGGGGTGGATAGATTGTCCGATGCCCGCGCAAAGACGCGGAAAATGCTCTCGAGTTCTTCCTCCCGGACACCCGGGCCATTGTCGCAAACCTCCAGTTTGAGACAGCCGCCCTCGACCGATGTACGGACCATGACCTCGGCATCCGGGTTGGAGAACTTGACGGCGTTGCGGATCACATTCTCGATGGCCCGATAGATCAGCTCGCCATTGACGTCGGCGATAAACGAGGCGACGCCCTGGTAAGTCACCGTGACGCCCCGAGCGCCCCCCTCAAAGCACGCATCCTCGATGATCTCGGTGACCAGATCGATGATGTCCAGTTTCTGGCGCGAAAGCCCCTTGCTGTCGGAAGCGCTGAGGCGCGCCAACGTCAGAATCTCCTCGACCAATTCGTCAAGCCGTCCGATTTCCCCTTCCATGCGATCGAGCATGTCCTCAAGGCGCGTCGGGCTCTTCCTCAGCACACCGATAACCGCTTGCAGACGCGATAGCGGCGAACGCAGTTCATGGGAGACGTAGTGGAACAATCGTTCTCTGCCCTGCTGGAACTCCTGCAGGCGGGCCGCCGTCTGGTCGAAATCGCGGCCGAGCATGGCCAGTTCGTCCCGCTGCTTGGGGTCGGGGGCGATGCGGCGGCTGAAGTCGCCACGGGCCAAGCCGCTGAGACCGTCGCTGAGCTTGCCGAGCGGCCCCATGAAGTATCGGACGATCCAGAAGGCCGCGCCAAGGCTGGTCAGGACCGACACCAAAAGTGGCGCCAGCTTGGGAATCTGCGCGGACAGCCAGCTCTCTCGCGGAGCATTCAACCTCAACCGCCAGCAGACATCATCGCGCAGGACCAACCGTTGAGCGGTTTCGTCGTCAACAGAACCGCTGCAAGCCGAAGGCAAAGCTTCCTGGGAGAGAACAAGGCGCACCGAAGGATCGACGGCTGCGGTTTGACGCGCAAAGGCAACCACCGCCCCTTGTCCATCGAGGACCAGAAGCTTGGCGGCCGTTGCCAGGACAAACTCCTGTTTTGCCAGGATTTTCTGGTCATTGGGAGGAAAGACCCCAACCGCGTAGCTAATCCCGAACACGAGGGCGGTTGCCAAGGCGGTGACCAGCCAGACGACGACCGAAAGCCTCAGGAACAATCGGCTCATTGGGGCAAACCGTCCTTGATCAGCTGATAGCCTTGGCCGCGAACGGCGCGAATCCACGACTGTCCGTCCGGATGCAACCCTAGCTTCTGGCGGACGGAGCTGATGTGAACGTCGATCCGCCGGTCGAACGGCGTCAGCGGCCGGCCGAACGCCCGTTTCGACAAATCCTGCTTTGACACCAACTGGCCGGCGCTGCGCGCCAGCACCTCAAGGAGGTTGAACTCCGCGCCGGTGAGTTCGAGCGGATGGCTGCACCATTCCGCCGTCCGCTTACCCGGCATGAGAATGAGCGGCCCGGCCCGAACGATCTCCACGGCATCCTCGTGCCCAGGGGACTGCGCCGTCCGGCGCAAAATCGCCCGAAGGCGAGCGGCGAGTTCGCCCGGCGAGCACGGCTTGGGCACATAGTCGTCGGCGCCCAGGTTGAGGCCGGAAATACGATCGACCTCGTCGCCGCGTGCCGTCAGCATCAACACAGGGACATTGCTGGTCCGGCGGATCCGCTGGAGCGCTTCTATACCATTCATGCGTGGCATCATCACATCGAGGACGACGATATCGACCGTTTCCGCCTGCAGAAAATCGAGGCCCTTCTTGGCATCCTCAAAACAAGTAACCTCGAAATCCTCGGCGCAGAGATAGTCTCTGAGCAAAGTCGTAAGCTCGTTGTCGTCGTCTATGAGGAGAACTTTCACCATGGCGGACCCGAAGTCATAACGCTTCCATCAGGTCTCGATCGTTTCCACCAGTGGCAGACGGAAACAGGATGTTCGACCGGTCACGACTTGTCGGGCCAAATCCTGCTCTGTCCGGGGCGGTCCCGATTGAGCGATAAGCGTATCATATTTCTCAGCGACAATAGCTGCTTCGCGGCCGCCGGTCGCAAACTTTACATATCTTTTCCTTGCCCTTACCGCACTTAACATACGCCCTGCTATCGGTTCGTCGCGACCTTATCGGGAATGAACCAAATGAAAATCGAGCTCGCCTGGCTGACCTCGGCTGCCCTCGTCGCAGGCTGCGCAAATCTGCCAATGGCCGAGCCGCCCAAATTGGACCTGTCCGCAAATTGGCATGCAACACTTCCCCACCAGGGAAAGACCGCTAACCTGGTCGCCTGGTGGGGAAGCTTCAAAGATCCGGCACTGACCGAGTTGATGGCGGTGGCCGAGGCTAACAGCCCGAGCCTTGAATCGGCTGTGGCGGCGATCGACAAGGCAAGGGCGACCGAAGCCTCGACACGCTCCGGCTTGCTTCCGTCTCTGACCGGCAGTGGATCGTTCGAGCGTAGCGGCACCAGCGGCTCGGCCGAAAACAAGATAGCGGCGTCGAATACGAGCAGCGGCGGTCTCGACTCCTCCTGGGAGATCGATCTTTTTGGCAAGACGCGCGCGCAAGCCTCGGCTGACCATGCCCGTATCGAGGAAAAGGTCGCCGATTGGCACGACGCCCGCGTTTCGCTGGCGGCGGAAATCGCCGACGACTATGTCCAATACCGCGGCTGCCGCCTTCTCGAGCAGGCCTATCGGCAAGAGCTCCAGTCTCAGCGGGAGACAATTTCCGCCACGCAGACCTCGACGGAATCGGGGTTCAAATCCACGTCCGACCTTGCCCTCGCCCGTGCCAGCGCGGCCAGCTCCTCGTCGACGCTGATCTCGCAACAGGCCGAATGCGACGTTCTGGTCAAGACGCTGTCCGAACTCGCCGCGGTCGACGAAACCAAGGTGCGCAAGATCCTCGGCTCGCAGACCGGACGCATTCCCACCCCACCCCACATCCAGGTGACCAGCGTTCCCGCCGATCTTCTGCGCCAGCGGCCCGACGTCGCCAGCTACGAGCGGGAGATGGCAGCCACTCTGTATGAGGTCGGCTATGCGAAGGCGGACCTCTATCCAAGCCTGTCTCTGTCGGGCGACCTGACGATCAGCCATTCCACCCTGACCGGCCAATCCATTCCGTGGTCGTTCGGCCCGTCGGTGTCCATTCCGCTGTTCGATGGCGGCTCCCGCCGCGCCGCCGTCAAGAGCGCCGAAGCCGCCTATCGCTCGGCGGTCGCCAGCTACAAGTCCGGCGTTCTCTCCGCCGTCGACGACGTGGAAACGGCGATGGTGCGGGTGGACTCCACCACCCGCCGCATTGGCGACAGCGCGAGCGCCGCCAGCAATTACCGAACCTATTTCAAGGCCATCGACGACAACTGGCGCGCCGGCGGAACAAGCCTTCTCGATCGAGAATCGGCGCGGCGCGACGCCCTGTCGGCCGAAGTGACGCTGATCGAGGTGAGGCGGGACGCCGTGCGCTACTGGATCGCGCTCTACAAGGCGCTCGGCGGTGGTTGGCAAAAGTCTCCCATCACCTTGGCTGCCGTGCCATCCGAGTCTCAAGGAACATCCGAATGAACCCGCGCGTCCTTGTTTCCACGTTGCTCGTCTCGATCGCGGCTTGTGGTCTTCTGCCCGCCGCAAACGCCCAGCAGGCCGACACCACCGCTTCGAGCAGCGCCCTCACCGTGCGCACGGTGCAGCCTCAGGTCATGCAGTGGGCGGAATCGGTGCCGGCCAGCGGTTGGCTCAAGGCCTGGCATGAAGCACAGATCGAAGCCGAAATCGGTGGCTACCGGATTACCGACGTTCTGGTGGATGTAGGAAGCGTCGTCACCAAGGGCCAGGAACTCGCACATCTGTCCCAGGACGCGGTTCTGGCCGATCTGCATAAGCAGGAGGCGGCCGTGGCCAAGGCCACCGCCGATCTCGCCAAAGCCAAGACCGACGCCGATCGGGCGCGCCAGGTAACCGGCACCGGCGCGCTGTCGGCCCAGCAGATCAACGAATACATCATCACCGAACAGACGGCCCAGGCGACTCTGGACTCCGAGAAGGCGGCGTTGGATAGCGAACAGATCAAACTCTCTCAGACGGTCATCCGGGCCGTTGACGACGGAATGATCTCCTCGCGATCGGCAACGCTGGGTGCCGTGGTTTCCTCGGGAACCGAGCTGTTCCGTCTCATCAGGCAGCAGCGGGTGGAGTGGCAGGCCGAGGTCGCAGCACGCGATCTTCTCAACGTTCACGCCGGCCTCGGCGCCCACATCGACGTACCCAACGGCACGAAGATCGAAGGGCGCGTCCGGCTGGTGTCGCCAACCGTCGACACCGACACGGGACGCTCGGTCATCTACGTGGAGCTGCCGGTCGACAATATCGCCCGGGTTGGCCTGTTCGCTTCTGGCGGCATCGATCTCGCGACGACCCCCGCCCTAACCGTGCCGGAGACCGCGCTCGTCTTCCGCGACGGGCTCAATTACGTCTTCACGGTCGATGGCAATCGCAAGGCGAACCGGATCCTGGTCGAGATTGGACGTCGGCAGCAGGATCGCGTCGAGATCGTCTCGGGTCTCGCGGCCGACGCCAACGTGATCGAGTCGGGCGGCGCTTTCCTCTCGGACGGCGTTGAGGTCGACGTGGAGAACAGCGGCAAATGAATATCTCCGCCTGGTCGATCCGCAACCCTGTTCCGCCCATCCTACTGTTTATCCTGCTGACCGCCTGCGGGTTGTTGGCCTTCGACCGGCTGGCCGTCCAGAAGTTCCCCGACATGGACCTGCCGACGGTCAAGATCTCGGCGTCCCTGGAAAGCGCGGCGCCAGCCCAGCTTGAGACGGAAGTGGCGCGCAAGATCGAGGACGAACTCGCCTCGCTCAGCAAGCTCGACCACATCACCACCACGATCACCGACGGCTCCGTCTCGATCAGCGTGTCCTTCCAACTTGAAAAGGACGGCGAAGAAGCCCTCAACGAGGTCCGAAACGCCGTCGACAGCGTCACCGACCTGCCCGCGTCCATGGAGACGCCGAGCGTTTCCAAGGTGACGGTCCAGAACTCGCCTCTCTTGGTCTACGCTGTAAAGTCGTCGAAACTGAACGAGACGGAACTTTCCTGGCTCATCGACAACGATTTCAAGAAGGCGCTGCTCGCCGTGCACGGCGTCGGCGACGTCAAACGGGTGGGTGGCATCGACCGCGAAGTCCATGTCGACCTCGATCCGGTGATCGCGGCCTCGCTCGGGGTGACGGCGTCCGACATTTCCGACCAGTTGAAGTCGGTCCAGGTCAATTCCTCCGGCGGACGCGGCGAGATCGGCGGCTTGCGCCAGACCATCCGTACGCTCGGCGCGGTCGCTTCGGTTCAGGAAATCGCCGCTCTTCCGATACCCTTAGCCAACGGCAAGCAGGTACGGCTCGACCAGATCGCAACGGTCAGCGACAGTTTCTCCGATCGGAGCTCGCTTGCCTATTTCGATGGCCAGCCGGTGATCGCGGTCGAGGTCTATAGATCGAACGGCTATAGCGACTACGGCGTCAACAATGACCTCGGCTCGGTGATCGCCGACTTTGCAAAGGCGCATCCGGAGATATCGCTCACCCCCGCCTACACGACGGTGACGCCGATCATCTCCAACTACGACAGTTCCATGGAGATGCTCTACGAAGGCGCCATCCTGGCCGTCATCGTCGTCTTCGCCTTCCTGCGCGACTGGCGTGCGACGATATTGTCGGCCGTCGCCTTGCCGCTGTCGATCATCCCGACCTTCCTGGCGATGTATTTCTTCGGCTACAGCCTGAACACGGTGTCGCTGCTGTCGCTGTCGCTGGTGGTGGGCATTTTGGTCGACGACGCCATCGTCGAGATCGAAAACATCTCTCGTCACTTGCGCATGGGCAAGAAGCCCTTTGACGCGGCAATGGAAGCAGCCGACGAAATCGGCATGGCGGTGATCGCCACCACCTTCACGCTGGTCGCGGTCTTCTTGCCGACCGCCTTCATGAGCGGCATCCCCGGCCTGATCTTCCGGCAATTTGGTATTACCGCCTCGGTGGCCGTCCTGGCCTCGCTGTTGGTTGCGCGCTTTCTGACGCCAATGATGGCCGCCTACACGCTCAAGCCCACGGCGGAGACCGAGAAAACCGGATGGGTGATGCACACCTATCTCCGCCTTGTGAAGGCCTGCCTGCGTTTTCGTTTTATCACCATGCTTGGCGTCGCCTTGTTCGTGGCTCTGTCGTTCAGCGCCATTCCGCTGCTCAAGACCGGGTTTATGACGGCGTCCGACGACGCGCAGACCAAGGTCACGCTGACCCTACCTCCCGGCAGCCGGCTCGAACAAACCGATAAGGTCGCCATGCTCGCCGCCGACCTTGTGTCCAGTGTCGCCGAGGTCCGGCAGGTCTTCGTCGCGGTCGGCACCGCCTCAAGTGGCGGCGGCCCGGATTCCTCGTCGACCTCCGATGTGACTTCGGCAACGCTGACGATCGACCTCACGCCCCTCAGCAAACGCAAACTCACTCAAGCACAGGTCGAAGACGAAGTGCGGCGCGCACTGAAACAGGTACCTGGCGTGCAGATCGAAGTGGGCAGCGGCGGCAGCGGCACCAAGCTTGAGCTGACGCTGGCCAGCGACGATTCCAGCGTTCTCGACCAGGCGGCGACCGAACTGGAAACCGAGTTACGAGGCCTCAAGGGCATCGGCGCCGTGACCTCCAGCGCCTCCCAGCAGGCGCCGGAAGTGCAGATCGTTCCCGATTTCGCTCGCGCCGCCAAGCTCGGCATCACCTCGGAGGCGATCGCAAAGGCAGTGCGCGTCGCCACCAACGGCGACTATTCGACCTCGATGTCCAAGCTCAATCTGCCGCAGCGGCAGATATCGATCCGCGTCCGCTTCGCGCCCAAGACGAAAACCGATCTCCAGTCGATTTCCCAAATCCGCATCGCCGGAACCAACGGTAAAGTAACGCTCGGCTCCATCGCTGCTATCCACATCGGCGGCAGCCCGGCGGAAATCGACCGTATCGATCGGTCGCGCAATGTCACGCTCACCGTCGAGCTCAACGGGCGGACATTGGGCGAGGTGAACACCGAGGCCAAGGCGCTTCCGGTCATGCGCAACCTTCCCACCGGCGTTCATCTCGTCGAGCAGGGCGAACTCCAGCGCATGTCCGAACTGTTCACCAGCTTCGGCACGGCGATGGCCATCGGCATCTTCTGCGTCTACGCGGTGCTGGTGCTTCTGTTCCACGACTTCCTCCAGCCCGTCACCATCCTGATGGCGCTGCCCTTGGCGCTTGGCGGTGCGCTTCTGCCCCTCCTCCTCACCGACACGAGCTTCTCGATGGCGGCGGTCATCGGCCTGCTCCTTCTCATGGGTGTCGTGACCAAGAACTCCATCCTGCTGGTGGAATATGCGATCGTCTCCCGACGCGGAGGCCTGGACCGGATCGAAGCCCTGGTCGACGCCTGCCACAAGCGAGCCCGCCCCATTGTCATGACGACCATCGCCATGGCCGCCGGCATGGCGCCAGCGGCCCTCAGCCTGGGCGGCAGCGACCCCAGCTTCCGTCAGCCGATGGCCATCGTCGTCATCGGCGGGGTGATCACTTCGACCATACTCAGCCTGATCGTCATCCCCGTTATCTTCACCTTCATCGACGATTTCCTCGGCGTCATCCGCCGGCTGTTCGGCAAGAAACAGACGGTATGAACTAGCCCGGTCGCGTAAGGTCGCCGTGTTGAAGTCGCGGCGACCTTACGCGACCGGCGGAAATAACCTGGCGTGGCCGACGGGGCGCCGTCCCGCTTGGCCCGCGGCCTCGCAAGCAGCGAACGCCGCCATCTCCTCGCCGAACTCAAGTCCGGCGCCTCGAATGCCGATCGCCGTGCCCTGACCCGGCAGCTCCCCGCCCCCCTGCCTCTTGATCTCCACCGGCAAAGCTGGCTGACGCGCGCGTGACGGGCCTGCCCGACGGCGAACCGGCTACGCATTTCAATGGCTTCGAGTTGGGGCCAGCCTGCACACGCAAGACGGCCATCCATCATGGACCGCCACGCGGGGCGCCTTCACGCCCCCCAATGCCGCCTAAGTGAAAATGCGAACGAATCGCAGTTGACAAGATATCGATTTCACGTACTCTGAAATCGATATCTGAGCGGGGTACACATGACAAACGCGTCTCCCTCCACCGTCAGCGGCGCCCAAGATTATCTCTCCGGAAAGCCTCGAGCCCTCGGTCGTGGCAAGCGTATCGGCATCACTTCGATCGTTGTTTTCGCAGTCGCCGCACTGGCCGCCTACATCATGACCAGCGGCGCCTTCAACTGGACGATCATCTGGGCGTTCCTCCTCCACCCGGCGATCCTGTCCGGGCTGGTGATGACGCTGGAACTGACGGCGCTGTCGATGATCGTCGGCGTCCTGCTCGGCGTCGCTCTGGCGGTCATGGCCGTCTCGCGTTATCCGGCGGTCTCGGCCGCTTCGATGCTCTACGTCTGGATGTTCCGAGGCACGCCGCTGCTGGTGCAGCTGATCTTCTGGTTCAACATCGCGCTGGTGTTCCCCACCGTCGGCTTCGGTGGCTGGTCGATCTCGGTCAATATGCTGGTGACGCCCTTCATGGCCGCACTGTTGGGGCTGGGCCTCAACGAAGCCGCTTACATGTCGGAAATCGTCCGCGCCGGCATCAGCTCGGTCGACAAGGGGCAGCGTGAGGCCGCCCAGAGCGTCGGCCTCGGGGGCGGACAGGTGATGGCGCACATCATCCTGCCCCAGGCATTGAAGGTGATCATTCCACCGACCGCCAACCAGACCATCGGCATGCTGAAGAACACATCCCTGGTCTCGGTCATCGGCGCCCAGGAGCTGCTGACCAAGAGCGAGGACATTTACGCTCGCAATTTCCAGGTTATCGAGCTCTTGATCGTCGCTTCGCTCTGGTACCTGGCGCTGACCACCATTGCCTCGGGCATCCAGTTCTGGCTGGAGCGCCGCTTCGGGGACGACCGGGCCATCCGACGTGTCGTGGGAGAACTGCCATGAACGCGCTGGCTCCCGCCATCACCGCCCGTACGGTCGACGCCCCCGTCATGCTGCGTGCCCGCGACATCACCAAGTCTTTCGGAGAGCATCTGGTTCTCAAAGGGGTTTCCCTCGAGGTCAAACGGGGCGAGGTCGTCTGCATCATCGGTCCCTCAGGCTCGGGCAAGAGCACGTTCCTGCGCTGCCTCAACTTCCTCGAAACGCCCGATCTGGGCGGCGTCTGGGTCGATGGCGAGCGTGTCGCCTGCCAGGAGATCGACGGCGTGCTCTGGGAAGTACCGGCAGCGGTGTTCGCCCGGCAGCGGGCGGCCATCGGCATGGTATTCCAGCGCTTCAATCTGTTTTCCAACCTGACCGCCGAGGACAACGTTGCCTTGGCACTGCGCTTGGTCAAGCGGATGCCGCGCCTCAAGGCCCGGGAGATCGCGCGATCGGTGCTGGCGTCCGTCGGTCTCGAACGCTTCATCCATCATCGTCCCTCGCAGCTGTCCGGCGGACAGCAGCAGCGCGTCGCCATCGCCCGCGCCGTGGCGATGGAACCCAAGGTGTTGCTGTTCGACGAGCCAACCTCGGCGCTCGATCCCGAACTCGTCCACGAGGTGCTGTCGGTGATGACCGGCCTCGCGCAGTCAGGGATGACCATGGTGGTGGTCACCCATGAAATCGGCTTTGCCCGCGAAGTCAGCGACCGCGTCGTGTTCATGGACGGTGGCGCCATCGTCGAGCAGGGCGTCTCGGGCGAGCTGCTCGCCAACCCAACCGAGCCGAGAACCAAAGCCTTTCTGTCGAAAATCAAGTGAATCCTCTTTCGTTTGGAGTGGCGAAGAATGGCCTCCAAGAGCATCGCAGTCGTTGGAGTTGGCGCCATGGGCAGCATGGCGCTGTGGCAGCTGGCCAAACGGGGATACCAGGTGGCGGGTTTCGACCGCATGGGCGTTCCCCACGACATGAGCGCCCATGGCGCCGAATCCAGGATCTTCCGCCTCGCCTACCGGGAGGGCCAACAGTACATCCCCCTGCTCAAGCAGTCGCTGGAGCTGTGGAAGGAATTGCAGGCCGGATCGGACCGCAAATTCCATTATCCCACCGGGTGCCTCTACATCGGCGATCGGGACGCCGACTGGCTCCTCGGCACCATTGAAGGCGCCCGCCAACACGATGTTCGCCACGAGGTTCTCGACGAGGCGGAACTGCATCACCGCTTCCCGCAGCACCGGCTGTCCGGCGGCGAGTTCGCGCTGTTCGACATCGACGGCGCCCTGCTTCGTCCCGAGTTGGGCGTTCGGGCGGCGGTCAAGGCAGCCAAGGCGGCGGGCGCCACCCTCACCGAAGGATGCGAGGTCGAGCGCATCGAGCCGGTCGCCGACGGCGTCGACATTACCGTGGACGGCACGACCCGGCGTTTCGACGCGGCGGTGGTCACTTGCGGCGCCTGGGGCACCCGGGCGATTTCCGTGCCGTCGCCGCGCTTCATCGCCCGGCGGCTGGTGGGAACCTGGTTCGGCGTCGACGATGTCAGAGCCTACCTGCCGGACCGCTTCCCGGTCTGTCTTCGGCGCACTTCAGAAATCGATTACTCAGGCTTTCCGTCGATGGACGGCTGGACGATCAAGATTATGCCGCCGGTCAATTTCCTGAGCAACATCAACCCTGACGAGGTCATTCGAACCGTCAGTCACGCCGACACGGCCATCATGCGCAAGGTTGCCCAGACACTGCTTGAAGGCGTCGATCCGGAGCCGGCCCGGTCCGGCGTCTATCTCGACGGCTTCACCACCGACGACCATCCGATCATCGATCACCACCCGGCAAGTGAGCGGATCGTCATTGCCGCCGGCTTCTCCGGCCACGGCTACAAGATGGCGCCCGCCGTCGGCGTTGCCATCGCCGATCTCATCGATGGCGGCGATGCCAGCTACATCAAGGCGCATTTCTCCGCCGATCGTCCCGCCCTATCGGCGTGATCGCGATCCAAAGACGATCGCGAATACCAAGAAATAAAAAAGGCCGCCAATAGGCCTGTCTACGCAGGGTCCAACAAAACCAGAGGAGAACGAAAATGCCAGCACTGAAATACTCGGCCGCCGCACTTGCATCCTTCGTCGTTTTGATGAGCAGCACCTACACGGCACTGGCCGAAGACTTGAAAATCGGCCCGACCGGCGAGACTCTATCCGTCGAAGCCTCTCCGGCCCTCGCCGAGAAACTGCCTGCCGATCTACGGGGCGGAACGCTGAAGATCGTCACCGATCCGAGCGCGCCTCCCTACACGTTCTACCAGGCCGACGGCTCGACGCTGACCGGCTCGGACGTTGACCTCGGCAACGCCATCGCCGCCAAGCTGGGGCTCAAGGCGGAATGGTCGACCGTCAAATTCCCCGGCATCATCGCCTCCATCGAGGCGGGACGCTTCGATCTGGCGATCACCTCCATGGGCGATACGCCGGCCCGCGAGCAGAAGGTCGACTTCGTCGACTATTCCACCGACGGCAATGCCATCGTCGTGGCGAAGGGCAATCCGCTCGGCATCAAGACCATCGCCGACCTCTGCGGCAAGAGCGCCGCCGTTCTCCAAGGCTCCGTCATGCAGGGGCTGGTCGAAAAGCAGAACGAGAAGTGCGGCGATAAGCCGATCAAGATCCAGGTGTTCCCCGACATCAACCAGGCCCTGCTTCAGGTGCGCACGCAACGCGCCGACGCCTCCATGTACCAGTACGGCGTCGCCGCCTACATCATCAAGACTTCGCCGGATGCGGCCAACCTCGAAGTTCTGTCCTTCGAGCAATACGGCAGCGGCTACAACGCCATGCCGTTCAAGAAGACCTCCACGGCCCTTCGCGACGCGGTCCAGGCCGCGCTCACCGAGATGAAGGCCGAGGGCAGCTACGGCAAGATCCTGGCCGCCTGGGGGATGGAGGCCAACGGCCTCGACAAGATCACAGTCAATGACGGTCTGCGCTTCAATCAGCCAAGCAACTGATCGGGCATACCGTCGCGCAGAGGAGAGTATATAATGGTAGTTCGCGTCCTGTACTGTGGAGATACCCAAGCCGAAACGCTGATCACGGCGAAAGGCATGGACACTTTCATCCACAACTACTATCGAGACTCGGCAAGAGTTCTGCGCGAGGCGCTCGCACCACGTCCGGGAATTGCGCTCACCCACATGCCGGCCGACAAGATCCGGGCTGATTTTCCGATGACGCCGGAGCAGTTCGCGCAATGGGACGTGATCATCCTCAGCGATGTCGGCTACAACAACTTCGCGCTTCTGCCCGGCAACCGGGAGCGCATCGTTCCCATGGGCCCGGACCGGGTGGGCAACTTCCGCAAGTGGGTGGAGAACGGCGGCGGCCTGATCATGGCCGGCGGCTACACCACCTTCTCGGGAATTGAAGGCAAGGGCATCTGGGGCGGCACGCCGATCGAGAAGGTCCTGCCGGTGCTCATCCAGCGTGGTATCGACGATCGCATCGAAACGCCCGATGGCGCCAAGCTCGACGTGCTCGTCACCGACCATCCGATCCTGAAGGACGTCACGTTCGACCCCGAACGCGTCATCCTCGGCTATAATCAGGTCGAGGCCAAACCCGAGGCGGACGTCCTGATGAAGGTGCGCGGCGACGTATTCATGGCCGTGGCCGAGTTCGGCAAGGGCCGGTCGATCGCCTACACCACCGACCCCGTCTATCACTGGTGCGGAAATCTCCACGAATGGGAGAATTACGGCCTTCTGTGGGAGCGGATGTGCAAGTGGGCGGCGCGTGAAATTTAGCGCCGGTTCTTGTAGAAATAGAATCGACCGGCCTTGATGGGGCCGGTCGATCGTTGATCTCGATCGCTGGGGTGAGGGCGTGACCGCCACAATCTACGACGTAGCCCGCCATGCCGGCGTATCGGTTGCAACGGTGTCGCGCGTTCTCAACGGTCTCAAGGTCCGCGAGGATCTGGTGGAGCGCGTCCAGGCGACGGTTTCCAGGCTCAACTACACGCCGAGCCGCACCGCGCAACGCATGCGAAAATCGACGTCGCACCTTTGGGCCCTGATCGTCCCGGATTTCGAAAACACCTTCTTCACCCGACTTGCCCGCGGTGTGGAGGAAATATGCCAGCCCCGCGACACCTGCGTGTTCATCGGCAGCTCCGACGACGATCCGGAGAAGGAACGCCGCTATCTGGAAGTGGCGCTGGCCGAACGGGTCGGCGGCGTGGTGATCGCCCCCTCCTCCGACACCACCGATCTCCAGCGGATTGTCGGTGCCGGCATTCCGGTGGTGGTGGTCGACCGGGCCGTGCCGAACGGCGCCTTTGACACCATCCTGACCGACAACACGGCGGGTGGACAGCTTGCCGCACAACATCTGCTCGCAGAGGGCTCCAAGGCTGTGGCTTGCGTGGTCGGCCCTGAAAATCCGACAAGTCAGGCCCGTCTGGACGGATTTCTCAGTTCCGCCAAGGCAAACCCACCGATCGAAGTCGTGAGAATAGAGCGCGGCAACAATCGCCTGGATGGCGGCTACCGGGCGATGCAGCGCATCATTCAATCGGGTGTGGCGTTCGATGCGATTTTCGTCACCAACAACCTGATGGCCGTCGGCGTCATCAAGGCGCTTGGCGACATGCTGCCCGAACGCAAGAACGACATCGCCATCGCCGGCTTCGATCTCAATGAGATCCCGTTGCTCAGCGGCGCCTATATCGCCTCCATCAATCAAGACCCCCACGAGATCGGCCGTATCGCCGGTGAGCGCATCCTGTTGCAACAGACCGGCGCACCGCCCGTTTGCTCGATTGCCCTTCGTCCAACGCTCGTGGCCGCCGCCGCCGAATTTGGCTGTCCGTAAAGCGGACGCGCAATTCATTCAGAGGCTCTCGCCCGACCCCAACCAGTTTTCGACTTTGAGCCCCTCAACCCGAGAGAACTCGCCGACATTGGCCGTCACCAGCACGGCGCCGAGCGTCAGCGCATGGGCGGCGATCAGCAGGTCGTTGGGGCCGATGGGGCGGCCAGCTTGTTCGAACTGGGCGCGGACGGCACCGTATTCGGCGTCAACAGGCACGTCGAGCGCCGCCACTTGCAAGCCGCCGAGGATTGCTTCGATCTGGGCCGTGAGCTTGGCTGAACCTTTCTTGGCGCAGCCATAACGCAGCTCCGCCGCCGTGATGATGCTGACGCAGATCGCGTCCGGCCCCACCGCCGCGATGCGTTCGGTCACAACGCCCTGCGGGTTGCGGGCAAGCTCGGACACGATGTTGGTGTCGAGCATGTAGATCACAGGTCGATATCCTTGACCGGCAGTAGCGTGGCATCGATCTCCGGGAACCGGTCGGCATCGGCAAGCGGCTGAAGCCCGGCCAACACGTCCAACAGGCTCTTGCGCGGCATCGGTTCGAGGATCAACCGGTCACCGTCGCGGTGGATCATGACCCGATCACCCGGCAGCTCGAAATCGGCCGGGATGCGTACGGCTTGGCTCTTGTTGTTGCGAAACAGCTTGGCCTCGCGAGGCGAAGCTGGTTCCTGGTGGCGCAGCTTGGACATACCGCCCCCTTTGCATATGCAAGTACATATACAAATTGCGACCGATATCGGCAAGCGATGCTTCCGTCTCGGCGCTTACTTCGGCACGCTGACCGGCTCCAGCGCGTAGAGGCTGACGTCGATCCGCCCAGTCCGGAAACCCGCCTCGCAATAGGCGAGGTAATAGGACCACAGGCGCTTGAAGGCGGCGGAATGGCCAAGGTCGGCGATCCTAGGCCATGCCGCCTCGAAGCGGTGCCGCCAGTCGGCGAGTGTCCTGGCGTAGGAGAGGCCGAAATCCAGCCTGTCGCGCAAGGCAAAGCCCGCCTCTTCGGCCACTTCGGCGAACACCGCCTTGCTGGGCAGCATGCCGCCGGGAAACACCATGGTCTGGATCATGTCGGGATGGCTGCGGTAATGCTCGAAGCGGTCGTCGGCGATGGTGATCACCTGCACCACGGCCCGGCCACCCGGCGTCAACGCCTCACGCAGCTTGTCGAAATAGCCGCGCCAATAGGCCTCGCCCACCGCCTCGAACATTTCGATCGACACGATGCGGTCGTATTGCCCTTGCACGTCGCGATAGTCGCGCAACTCCAGCGACACGCACTCGGCAAGGCCGCGCTCCTGCACCCTATCCTGACCGATGGCCAGTTGGGCCGGCGACAGCGTGATACCCTCGACCGACTGAGCACCGGCACCGACGAGATAGGCGGCAAGCCCGCCCCAGCCGCAGCCGATCTCCAGCACCGATTGGCCGCCGTCGAGCTGGAGCATGTCGGCGATGCGCTGAAACTTGCGCCTCTGGGCGGCTTCGAGATCGTCGCCCTGCTCGTAGAGCGCCGAGGAATAGATCATCTCCCGATCGAGCCACTCGGCATAGAAGGCATTGCCGAGGTCGTAGTGAGCCATGATGTTGCGCCGGCTGCCGCTCTTGGAATTGCGGCGCATCAGCATCAACAGGCGCTGGGTCAGCCGCACCGGCAGCGACGCCTCGGCAACCTTGACCAAGGTATCGAGATTGTCGGCGCACAGCGTGACGAACGCGACGAGATCGGGCGTATCCCAATCGCCGTCGACATAGGACTCGGCAAAGCCGACATCGCCGCCGGTCAGCAAACGCCCGACCGCCCGCCAGCGCAGGATCCTGAGTTCGGCCGTCGCCCCAGGCAGATGCCCGACCGCGGTAAGACAGGTGCCGTCGGGCAGCACGACCGACAGACGCCCGCGCTCGACCTTGCCAAGCATGCGCTTGACGAAGGCGACGCGCAGCGGGGTCGGTAACGCCAGGCTGACGATCGACGGGGCGAGCGTGGAGAGTGACGTCATCCGGAAGACCTTTCCGTGGGATTGAAGCCTTTGGGACCGCCACCGGGGCGGGGATGGAAGGGGACGCGCTTCAGCCACAGCTTCAGCGCCTCCCAGTGGATGCCGGCCACCACCTTCAGCGTCATCAACGGGAAGCGGACGAGCAGACGGGCGATGGCGCGATCGGTGAGGTCTTCGCGCCTCAGGGCCATCGAGGCGGAGAGCATCAGGCCCTCGCCATCGTGATCCTCGATGGCGACGGTGAAGCGCTCGGCCGGCGGCTTGACGTGGAAGCGGTAGTGCATCGCCATCGGCAGGAAGGGCGAGACGTAGAAATCCTTGGTCGCCGAATGATGGATGGTGCCGGCCGTATCAAGCCCGACGTTGGCGGCATAGTGGTGCATGCCGCCGAAGGTGTTGCGGACCTCGTAGATCAGCGCCGCCAGCCGACCGTCGGCGTTGCGGCAGAAATAGACGCTGAACGGATTGAACACGAAGCCGAGAAGGCGTGGCATGGCGATCAGCGTCAGGCCGGCGCCATCCCATTCGAGGCGATGCTCGAGAGCAAGACTCCGGATGCGCGCGGCAAGAGCGCCCTCCCCGGCCGGCCCGTGGTCGGCTTCGTGGAAGGACAGAATATTCCAGCGGTTGACCGACAGGAAGCGGCAAGCCCGGCCGAGATCGCCTAGCCGACGGAGATCGGCATGCAGCATGTAGACGCCGTATTTGAGGCTATGCGGCGCCGGGCGAAGCCGTCGATGAAAGACCTGGCCGGCGTAGAGGGCTGAGGTCATGCTGCCGCCTCGCCCCAAATGCCAGGACCCAAATGGATGCGGCCGGATTCGCTCTCAACCGACCATGGCCGGCGTACGCCGCCCATCGCCTCGGCGGCGGCAAGGCCCGCTTGCAAGCCGTCCTCGTGGAAACCGGCCCCGAAATAGGCGCCGGCGTACCAGACGTTGCCGACACCCTGGATCGTCCACAGTTGCCTCTGCGCCTCGATGGCCGGCTGGTCGAACAACGGATGCTCGTAGTCGAACTGGCAGTAGATCCGGTCGGGGCTCGGCTCAACGAGCGGGTTGAGCGTCACGAACAGCGGTACCGAGGGGTCGATATGCTGCAACCGGTTCATCCAGTAGGTGACCGACGGGCCGGACGAGTGGTCGCTGGTCGCCAGATAGTTCCAGGCCGACCAGGCGGCGCGGCGGCGCGGCATCAGGCGCGGATCGCCATGCAGAACGGCAAGGTTGCGGCTGTAGCGGAAGGCGCCGAGAACGCGACGCTCCACCTCGGTGGGCGCTTTGACGACCGCCAATGCCTGATCGGCATGGCAGGCGAGGAGCACCTTGTCGAACCGACGCTGGCTCGCTCCATCCTCGATCACCACGCCGGCGGCCGAGCGCTCGACGATCTTCACGTCGCGGCCGATCATCATCCGTCCGGTGAGCGGTTCGGACAGCCGCGACACATAAGCGCGGCTGCCGCCCTTCACCGTTCGCCATTGCGGTCGGTCGCGCAGCTTTAGCAGGCCATGGTTGTCGCAGAAGCGGATGAAGGCCTCGGCCGGGTAGGCGCCGACGTCGGCGGCGGGCGTCGACCAGATGGCCGCCGCCATCGGATAGAGATGATCCTCGCGGAAGGCGCGGCCATAACCGTTGGCATCGAGATAGGCGGCGAGCGTCATCCCGTCGAGCTGGTCGACATCGCGCGGCGCACGCCGGTAGAACCGCAGGAGATCGGCGATCATGGCGTAGAAGCGTGGCCGCAGAATATTGACAGGCTGGGCGAACAGGCCGGCAAGATCGGAGCCGGCGTATTCCAGACGGCCGTCGTCGATCGACACCGCGAACGACATTTCGGTCGCCTCCGTCTCGACGCCGAGATGGCGAAACATCGCCGTGAGGTTGGGATATGTCGGCTCGTTGTAGACGATGAAGCCGGTATCGACCGGGATGGAGGCGCCCTCGGTCGGGGCCAGCACGGTATTGCTGTGGCCGCCCAGCCGGCGGTCTACCTCATAGACCGTCACGTCGTGGCGGCTGGCAAGCAGCCAGGCCGCCGACAGGCCGGCGATGCCTGATCCAACGACCGCGATCTCGAGCCGTTTGTCGACTCTTGTCTCTTCGACCATGTGAACACCCGCTTGTCCCTGAATTTGCTGTACGATCCATTTTACGATGCTCCCACTGCGAGAGATCACCTGCCTGGAGACGAATTTTATCGGAAGTGAACCACGAGTGATCCATCGCCGCGGGCGACGCGTAGAAAAGGCATGAGACGTGGACGGGCAAATTCATTTCTTCTCAGGGCAACCGTTGAAACGGCGGTCAGTTCCATGAGACCGGCAGATGCCAAGACGCAGCCGCTCGATGGCGAGGAAGCCGCGCGCCTTGTGGCGGCCATCGCGGAGGCCGGCGACCGGCAGGCCTTTGCCCGGCTATTTTCCCACTACGCGCCGCGCCTCAAGACTTTCCTCAGCCGGCAGGGCTTCGGCGCCAGCGACTGCGACGACCTGATCCAGGACACCATGCTGGCCGTCTGGCGCAAGGCTGGGCAGTTCGACGCCAAATCCGGCGCCGTTTCCACTTGGATCTTCACCATCTCGCGCAATCTCGGCATCGATCGCCGCCGCCGGGTCGCCCGCCGCCTTCGCGACGATGATCTGCCACCCAGCGACGTCGACCCCAGCCCGTCGGCCGAAGGCGAAATCATCACCCGCGAGGACGAAACACGGGTGCGCCGCGCCCTCGACAGACTGCCGACCGAACAGGCGGACGTCATCGCCCTGTCCTTCTTCTCCCAATCGCCGCAGAGCGAAATCGCGTCAGCGCTTGGCATCCCGCTCGGCACCGTCAAGTCGCGCATCCGCCTCGCCATGAATCGCCTGCGCCAAATGCTCGACGAGTCGTCATGATTGCCAGCCGCCACCCAAGCCCCGAACTGCTCGCCCGCTTCGCGGCCGGATCGCTATCACCCAGCGCCGCGCTGGTGGTGGAGAGCCATCTCGCGCTCTGCGACAGCTGCGCCGCCGCTCATCGCGACATGCTGGCCCTTGGTGGGGCGCTCATCGAACGCCTGTCGCCCGCCGAACTCGACGCCCGCCTGTTCGAACGGACGCTGGCTCGGCTCGACGAAAAACGCCCCGCCCCCGCGCCATCGAGGCGGCGACCGGTGCATAATCTCGGTATCGATCTGCCCGCCCCGATCGCCGAGCGAGCAACCTCCGGCTGGCGCTGGATGGGGCCGGGCATGGCCTTCGCCCGCCTCGACGTCCCCGAGGATCGTCGCATCAGCCTGGTTCTGCTGAAGATCGCCGCCGGACAGCGCATACCGACCCATGGTCATTCCGGGGAAGAGTTGACGCTGGTGCTGCGGGGCGCCTTCGCCGACGAGCACGGGCGGGTTGCCGCCGGTGATCTGGCCGAGGAGGACGACGACACTCACCATACGCCGGTGGTGACCGGCGATGAGACCTGCATCTGCCTTGCATCGATCGAGGGGCGGCTGAGGCCGCACGGCCTGATCGCCCGCATGGCAACGGCATTGATAGGACTATAGCCATGCTGATCGGCGCCGGTCTGTCGCTCGTGATCCTGATGGTGGCCATGGCGGCGGCGTCGCTCATCGCCGAACGCACTCGCCGCTCTGGCTTCATCGACGGCATCTGGGCGCTGGCGACCGGCATCGCAGCGCTGGTGATGATCCTTCTTCTGCCGGGTCCTATCGAACGTCCGCTGATCGTTGCCTTGATGATCGCCGTCTGGGCGGTTCGCCTTAGTCGGCATCTCGTCGGCCGCACGCTGGGCGCCGGTGTCGATGACCCGCGCTATGCCGCCCTTCGTCGTCAATGGGGAGAGACCGCGCCACGCCGCCTGTTCCTCTTCCTGCAAATGCAGGCCATAGCCGGTTGGCTGCTGGCGCTGGCGGCCGCTGCCGCCGCCGCGCGCGTTGGCCCACTCGGCTGGCAGGACGCTTGCGCCGCCGCCGTCGTCCTGCTGGCGCTCATTGGCGAGTGGCATTCCGACCGCACCCTCGCCGCCTTCCGGCGCGATCGGCCGGGCGAGGTCTGCGATCGGGGGCTATGGGGCTGGTCGCGCCACCCCAATTATTTCTTCGAGTGGCTGTTCTGGGTGGGCATCGCCGTGATCGGCATCAACGGCCTGCATTGGCAGACCGCCCTCGTTCTCGTCGCACCGATCTCCATCTACTGGCTGCTGGTGCACGTGTCGGGCATTCCGCCGCTCGAACGCCACATGCTGGAAAGCCGGGGCGAGCCGTTCCGCGCTTATCAGGCGCGCGTCTCGCCCTTCTTTCCCTGGCCTCCCAAGATAGGTCAGGACAACCAGCGCGACAGCACCAGATAGCTGATCAGCGCGGCAAGACCGCTGGCCACCGTTCCCCAGGCGAGATCGACGACAGTGATCACCATCGGCCAGGCGCGAACGGTCGCCTGATTGGTGAGGTCGTAGGTCGCGTAGGCGACAAAGCCCAGCGCGGCGCCTGATATCAGTGCCGTCGACCATTTGCCCGACGCGAGCGCCGGCTGGATGGCGAAATAGGCGAGGCCGGCGGCATAGATCAGGTAGAAGATGACCGCCGGCACCGGCTGAAAGGGATCGGCGACGAGGTCACCCATCGCCGGCTTGTAGAGACGTGGCACCATGGTGCCGAGCCAGATGGCGTCGAGGGCGAGAAAGCTGATCAGTCCGGCCGCGTAGATGGCGATGGCGTTGGGCATGACGACCTCCGTTGTCTCATGTCAATACGCGCGAGGACGCCCTTCAGATCAGTGATGCCGCAAAGAAACGTGAGGGAACGATCGGCCCGGTGAACGGTTGTCCCTGGTGGCCGGCAGAGCCGGCCCAGCCCCGGACATCCCTATCGATCCCCATGTCTGGGATCACAAGGAGGCCGTCATGGACGACAACACCAAGGACACCGAACACCCCGAGCAGGACCCGGCCGAAGGTTCGCGCGAGGTCATCGACCGCGAACTGAAGCGCCAGGGCAACAAGACCGGGCGAGAGCCAACAGCCGGTCGCCCCGCCGATCGCCCGACAGGTGGCAGTCCGCAGAAATGAGGAGCCCATCCGCTCGGATGTGAATTGGCCTGGATGCCGCTCTTGGACAGGACCTTATGGCTCGGATTGGTTCAACCCGAGCCAAAAATCAGGCTTTCACATCGCCCGCGGTCATATCTCGCTCGATGCTGTCCAGGCACGCCTTGAGATCGTCGAACTTGGACGACGCGTGGGTTGCCTGGGCGAGCATCTGCCGCACCGTCATCAGCGAGAAGGCCAGGACGTAACGATCTTTATCGGCCAGCTGCAGATGTTCGCGGGAATAGTTCGCCAGCGCCCTGATCTCCGGAGACTGAACCGAGTCGGCCTCGTAGAGCTTGTGCTTGTTCACCAGGAAGCTGGGGCGGGAAATGTCGGTCTGCTCGACCGTCAGGCGAAGCTTGTAGCGGTACTTTCGCTCGCCGGATGCATCGGCCTGCGCCATCAATGGGCTCCACTGGTGTCGATCGGCCCCTTTGGTCGGGGCGCCAGCCACGGAAGCATGGCGGCAAAGACAAATACCACGGTTATCACTGAGAACATATCCAGCGTCGCCAGCAGCACGCTCTGCTGCTCGACGACGCGGGTGAGACTGGCGACGGCGACCTCGGGCGAGCTGCCGCCCGCCACCATGCCGGCAATCACCTGATCGCTGTTGTGCATGGCGCTGACCAGTTCGGTCTGGTTGACGCGCGCCGAGTTGGCCCAGCCGGTTTGCACCAGCGAGGTGGCAAAGGCGCCGGCCAGCGTGCGCATGAAATTGGAAAGGCCGGCGGCGTTGGCCTGTTCCTCCGGACTGACGCTGGCGATGGCGAGGCCGGTCACCGGCACAAAGAACATCACCATGAACGGCCCGGTAAGCAGCGTCGGCCAGGCCATCTGCGTGAACGTCACATCTGAATTGAAGCTCATGCGCCAGGCCGTCATGGCGCCAAGGCCGAGAATGCCAATCGACAGGATGGCGCGCGGATCAAACTTCTCCGTCGCCTTGCCGACGATCGGCGCCGATATGATGGCCAACAGGCCCATGATGCCGGTGGCATAGCCGGCCCAGGTGGCCGTGTAGCCCATATTCTGCTGCAGCCAGAGCGGCAGGATGACGATAGCTGCGAAGAAGGCCCCGAAGCCGCCGGCAAAGGTGACGGCCGCCGCCGTGAAACCGCGATGACGGAAGATCCTGAGGTCGACGATCGGCTGTGCCTCGGTCAGTTCGTAAATCACGAAGGCAATGAAACCGATCACCGCGACGACCGCGAGGATCCTGATTTCGTCGGCGGCGAACCAGTCGTGATTGCGTCCCTCGTCCAGCATGATCTGCAAGGCGCCGACCCACAGGACCAGAAGCGCCAGACCGATCTTGTCGATGGTGGCTTTGCCGGTCGGATCCGCCAGCCCCCTGGTGGTGAAGAAGACGATGATGCCGCCGACGATGGCGATCGGTACCTTCATGAAGAAGATCCACTGCCAGCCGATGCCGTCGCAGATGATACCGCCGAGAATGGGGCCGACGATCGGACCGATCAGCGATGTCATGGCCCAGATGATCGAGGCGATGGTCGCCTGCTTGGGCGGGAAGATGCGCATCAGCAACATCTGCGACAGCGGCATGATCGGTCCGCCGAACAGGCCGAGCAACACGCGCCCGCCGATCAGCATGCCGATGGATTGCGACAGGCCGCAAAGCACCGAGATGGCGGCGAAGGCGAAAAAGCAGGTGAGGAAGACGCGCATGGCGCCGAACCGCCGGCTGAGCCAGCCGGTGAGTGGCACCGTGATCGCCTCGGCCACGGCGTAGGAGGTGATGACCCACGACCCCTGGGACGTGGAGACGCCCAGGGAGCCGGCAATGGTCGGCACCGACACATTTGCGATGGTACTATCCAGCACCACCAGAAAATTGCCGGTACCGATGGCAAGCGCGGCCACCAGCAGGCGAGCGCCTGTCAGTGGCGCGGCGTGTTCCAATGCAGGCGCAGTCATCGTGTCACCTCAAGCAATTCCGGCAAAACCTGGCGATTTTGCTTCGGCAACCGCGGTGGGGAGAGAGCTTAGGCCGGTTCAGTTGGCGATCGCGATGTCAGTGGTCATCGACAGGCCGACCTGCAGCGGATGCGCCTTGAGTTCGGCCGGATCGAGCGCGATGCGGACCGGCAGGCGCTGCACCACCTTGATCCAGTTGCCGGTGGCGTTCTGGGCCGGCACCAAGGAGAAGGCGGCACCGGTTCCACCGGAGAAGCCGATCACCGTGCCGGTGAACGGCACGTCGCTGCCGTAGAGGTCGGAGACCAGCGTCACCTTCTGGCCAGCCTTGACGTGGGCGAGCTGCACTTCCTTGTAGTTGGCGTCGACGTAGGCATCCAGGAGCGGAACCACCACCATCAGCGTCATGCCGGGTTGAACGCGCTGGCCGACCTGCACCTGACGGCGCGAGATGACGCCATCGACAGGTGCCCGCATGACCGTGCGTTCCAGATTGACCTGGGCCTGATCGCGCGTCGACCGGGCGGCGAGCACTTCCGGATTATCGTCGATGCCGGCGCCGGAGATCAGGGCGGCGTTGGCTTCCTTGGCAGCGGCGGTTGCATCGCGGGCGGCGATGGCACCGGCGGCGCCGGCCACTGCGGACGCCATGCTCGCCTCGGTCGTCTTGAGCGCCGTCTCGACGGCGGTGACCTCGTCACCCGACACCGAGCCCTTGTCGGCCAGGGTCTTGCGGCGATCGAGATCGATCTTGGCCTTTTCAAAGTTGGCCTGGGCGGAGGCGAGCTGCGCCGCCGCCTGGGCCCGGTCGGCCTCGCGACCGGCGATCTGAGCGGTATACGCCTTGTCGTTGGCAACCAGCGCGGTCACGCGGCGGATGGCGCTCTGGTAGTTTGCCTCGGCCAGCGCCAGGGCCAACTTGGCGTCGGTGTCATCGAGGCGAACGAGAACGTCGCCCTTCCTCACCATCTCGGTGTCGGCGACGAGCACTTCCGTTACCGGCGCGGCCACCAGCGGCGTGATCGACGCCACGTCGGCGCCCACATAGGCGTTGTCGGTCACCGCGTGCTTGGACGCGTAGAGCGTGTCGTAGGCATAGTAGCCGCCACCACAGGCGGCCACCGCGACGAACAGGCCGAAAAACAGCGGACCGCGCTTCTTGGGGTTGACCGCGGCCTGGGTGACGTGGTCGGCGTCGGCATCGATCTTGCTCATGTCGTTCACGACTGCTTCTCCGTGCTGCGGAACCCGCCGCCGAGGGCGCGAACCATTGCAATGTCGAGGGTAAAGGCACGGGCCTGCAGAGTGGCAGTCGCCCGGCGGGCGGTGATCAGGGCGTCTTCGGCGGTCAGCACTTCCAGATAGGTGGCAAGGCCGCCGTTGTAGCGATCGCTGACAACCCGCCATGCCTTTTCGGCGGCGGCCATCGAACGCTGGGTTTCCGCCAGTTGCCGCGTCAGTTCGCGCTTGCTCACCACGGCGTCGGCCACCTGATGCAGGGCATCGGTCAGCGTCTGGTCGTAGGTAGCAACGGCGATTTCATGTTGCGACACGGCGGAACGCTCGCCGGCACGCAGGCGGCCACCATCGAAGATCGGCAACGAAATGGCCGGCCCGATCGAACCCAGCGTCGAACCGGAGTCGGTCAGCATGTTGAGCCCGAGCGCCTGCTTGCCGATCATCGCCGCCAGATTGACGTTGGGATAGTAGGACGCCTTGGCGGCATCGATGTCCTTGGAAGCGGCTTCGGCGGTGTAGCGGGCGGCCAGGATATCGGGGCGGCGCCCCAGGAATTCGATTGGCAGGCTTGAGGGAACGCCGATGAAGCGGCCGCCCCGCACCTTCGGCCGGGCGATGGACAAGCCACGATCCGGCCCGGCGCCGAGCAGCGCGGCGAGCTGGTTCTTGGCAAGGCCGATTCCCTCATCGATCTCGGCGAGCTGCGCCTCCGACCCGGCTTCCGCCGAGCGCGAACGTTCCAGCGCGCCCTCGTTTTCGAGGCCCTTGCCGTAGCGGTCGCTCATCAGCGACAGGGTCTGTTTGCGCACGCTGATGGCACTGACAGCGGAATCGCGGTCGGCATAGAGCGAGGCGAGTCGTCCATAGACGTCGGCGATGCCGGTCGAAAGGGCAAGACGGGTGGCGGCGGCTTCCGCCTCGGCGGCGGCGGCTTTGCCCTTGGCGGCGGCCAGCGCCGCCCGATTCTTGCCCCAGAAGTCGATTTCCCAATCGAACGACAGAGTGCCTACGCCCGCGTCTTTCCAACCCTTGGGAACAAAGTCCTTACTGATCAGGTAGTTATAAGACTGGCGTTCGCTATCGGCCTTGACCGAGGCACCGACGGTCGGCATCAGCGAGGCCTGGGAGGCGCCAACACCGGCATAGGCCAGCGCCACGCGCGCGGCGGCGATCCGCATATCGGACGCGCCATTGAGGCCTTCGGTGATCAGCGTCGCAAGCTGCGGGTCGCCATAGGCCTGCCACCAGTTCTCCGACGGCCAGGCCGCGTCTTTGGCGGAAGCGAGGCTCTTGTCGGACGCGTAGTCCGACATCGGCTTTGCCGAGGAGATGGCAGCGTTTTCCGGCAGCATGGCGCAACCGCCATAAAGCGCCGACACACAGAGCAGAACGCTGACGGAATAGCCCTTTTGACCCAGCCTCGAACGCATGCTGCACCCTTATAACCGTACGGTACGGTTTAATTATAAAGACCACTTGCGGGCGTCAAGCACGAAACCTACGTTGATGATCACGAATGGGAGAGTGGTATGCGATCGAAAACCGATGAGAAGCGGAACGCCATCATCGCGGCTGCGACGGCTGTTTTCGAAGAAGTCGGCTATCAGCGCGCCAGCATGACGATGATCGCGGCCCGGCTCGGTGGGTCGAAGGCAACGCTCTATGGCTACTTCCACTCCAAGGAGCAGTTGTTCGCCACCGTGGTGATCTCCGCGCTGGAGGAAACCGGCGAAGAACTCCAATCGTCTCTCGCCTCGCGGGGCGACGTCGCGACGGTTCTCGCCCGCTATGGCCGGATCTATCTGGCGCTTGTCACGCGGCCTGAAATCATGGCGATCCAGCGCACCGTGTTGAGCGAAGGCCAGGGCACCACCCTGGGCAAAGAGGTTTACGAACTTGGCCCCAAACGCGGCCTCATCGACCTCACCGAGTTTCTGCAAACGCGAGCCAACGCAGGCGAACTGGACCTCGCCTCGCCGGAGGTGGCCGCCTTTCACTTGAAGGGGCTTTTGGAAGCCGGCGTCACCGAACCGCTTCTTTTTGGCCTCACCGAGACGCGCGACAAGGACGAGTCAGTTAAAACCGCCGTCGCGGCGTTCATGCGGATCTACGGCAAGCCCTGATCGGCGGCGGCTACCGCCGTTTGCCTTGGTGGCGCCGAATGACTACATCTGACAAACCCTAGCATTCAACAGCGCCCGCCGCCCGGCAGCGCGAGACGCCCAGAAGCGCCCAGAACCGCCATGACCGAAACCGACGCGCCGCGACGCGGCATTCCCATGGGATCGATCGACGAGGACAGCATCCACGCGCTGGTCCACGGCTTCTACGGCAAGGTGATGGCCGACCCGGACCTTGTCTCCATTTTCGGTCGCGAGATCGACAAAGACGAGTGGCCTGCACATTTGGAAAAAATGTGCGCTTTCTGGTCTTCGGTGCTGCTGCGCTCCGGCCGTTACGAAGGCCGACCAATGAGGCCGCACCTCCAGATCCGCGACATCGAGGACAAGCACTTCCAGCGCTGGCTGACGCTGTTTGCCGAGACGGCGCGTCAGGTGTTCGACGCGCGCGACGCCGATGGCGTCATCGCCACGGCCGAGCGCATCGGTCACAACTTCCGCCTCGCCCGCGCTCAGAACCGGGGTTTGGACAGCGTCGGCCTTGAGATGATCCGCGCCGAGGCGGACAGCCTGCGGGAGAAAGCGATCTGGAGCCCGCCGCGGTAGACTTTCCAGACCGCGCTAACCACGGCCGCGATAAGTCGCGACGCCCTGATCGGGAAGCCAAAGATCCCTAGGTGGCGCGCCCGTTTGCCAGAAGACGTCGATCGGGATCCCGCCCCTCGGATACCAGTAGCCGCCAATCCTGAGCCAGCGCGGCGCCAGGCGTTCGACCAGCCGGCGCGCAATCATGATGGTGCAGTCTTCATGAAAGGAACCGTGGTTGCGAAACGACGTCAGGAACAGCTTCAGGGACTTGGATTCGACGAGCCACTGATCGGGAACATAATCGATCACCAGGTGAGCAAAATCCGGCTGCCCTGTCACAGGGCAAAGGGAGGTAAACTCCGGCGCGGTAAAACGAGCGAGATAATCGATATCGGGATGAGGATTGGGCACGCGATCAAGGATCGCCTCGTCAGGCGAAAGGGGCGTCGCGGTCGCCGTCCCAAGCTGATGAGCGCCCGTTGCATCACTTGTCATTTCTGAGGTCCCTTGAGCGATTTGGCTGTCAAATCGAGGAAACCGAACGCTAATCGAAAAGGGCTGGAATTCAAAATCTGGCTTCAGGTGTGGCTCCTGGCATCCGCCAACCCAAAGAGCGCTGCCCACGGTTCGACCTCGTGACGCCGAGCGCGTTGCGCCGAAAGCTAGGTCTCAGGCCACGTCCGTCAGAAAGTTGGAGAAAAACTCCAAGTCTTGCCGATCGGCGGGAACCCCTTCCACTCGGTTCCTGCCCTTTTTCTTGGCCAAATACATGCAGCCGTCGGCGCGCGCGAGGGCCGACACCGGACTATCGTCCGGCTTTGCCGTGGCATAGCCAATACTGACGGTGCAGATGCCATGGGGGGAGAAGAGATGCGGAATACCGATCTCTTCAATGGTTTTCCTCAACCCCTCCAAATGTTGCGATACCATCTGCCGATCCGTCTCCACCAGGATCAGGGTGAATTCCTCGCCGCCATACCGCGCCGCGATCTCGCCTGCTCGACAGGCAAATTTCCAGATCGTCGCGCCGATCGCCTGCAAAACATCGTCGCCAGTGCCATGCCCATAATGGTCGTTGAACAGCTTGAACTCGTCGATGTCGATCATGACGACGGTAAAGCCGACGCCTTGGCTCTTCAGCCGATCGAGACTATCTTGCAAGACCTTGTCGAGGGCCCGCCGATTGGCAAGGCCGGTCAGCGCATCGCTGTGAACGGACGCTTCCAAGCTGTCGAGCATCATGTTGACGGATCGCCCGACCAAAGCCAGGTCGGGCAAGAGGGATTTCTGGGTGATCCGGGAGGTCCAGTCGCCGGCGGAGACGCGTTCGGCAACGTGAACGACCTGCCTCAATCCCCGCAGCACCAGCCATTCGAGCAAGCCGAGCACGGCCGAGGCTATGCCGACAGCAACGATTGCGACCAGTATCAGCCGTTCAATCATCGCGTGGGTCGCGGCGGCGCGAATTTTATCGGTTGATATGGCAAAGCCAATTCGGTTGGAAATCCCCGGCAGCAAAGCGGCGCCGAATACATTTCCCCCCGCTCCATAGGTTCCAGGCATGACGAGCCCGGTTCCCAGCTCGGCCAGCCGCTTGGTGGTTATGTCGGAGAGCGAAACGTCGACCCCTGGCATCGCGCCACCGCCGAGCAACTTTCCATCGGCGTCCAAAAGCATGGCATAGGTCAGTGGAAACTCGAACTGATCGAGGACCATTTGGCGCAGGTAAGCCGTGTTGAGCGTGATCAGCAGCACAAGATCGACGTGATTGCCTGTCCGCAGGGCCTGGGCGGACTTCGTATTCACCGTTCCCGTGACGCGGCTTAAGGCAAAATCGCTCCAGACGACGTCCCTCGATGCAAGGGCGGCGGAGAAATAGTCCCTGTCGTCAATTTTGATGCCGATCGCTCTCGGATCCGTGGAGCAGTAAATCTCACCCTCGGGCGAAACCAGCGAAATACGCTCGATCTTTTGCTGAACGGCGAGGAAGCGCGACAGGCTTTCATTGCAAGTCGCCGGAGACATATGCCTGATGCCGTCGTAGAGCGCGATCGTCTCGGATAATCTTTCGACCTCAAGACGCGCCTCGACGAAAGCTTTCTGGCCGCGGGCAAGCGAAACCAGCATGCTCTTGTTGATGGCCTCGATCTGCCCCGCCATGTCGGCACGCGTGCGAACGAGCTCGCTGACCACAAAGGGTACCAAGCCGATAAAAACCGCGGCCAAGATGACGATGCGAATCTGCAGCAGCCTCAACATGGGATTCCGATTGGCGAGTTAGCCAAACAATATATCCCGCGATTTATATACAAATCTCTAATTGTATATCTTGTATATTGCTTTCTACATTTGCCTCTTCGCTCATGAACAGTGCAACAGCATTTTCTAATAAATATAGATCAAAAATAAACAATCGAAATACATCACAATCAATCTAAAGTTGATGCGACCGAATACTCGTCCACTAGGATTGAACAGGGAAGGAAACCTCAGCTGAAAGGCTCTGGTTCAGGGCTCCAGATCGAAATCGCCGAGTTCCTCATGAATGGCGGCAACGATCTCGGCCCGCTGTTCGGCGCCTTGCCCGCCGATCGAGGCAAGCGTCAGACACAGAAGGCGCAGCACGCTCGCCACCGCCGTATGCGACGGCCCCAGCGCGAAGCTCGCGGCATGGCACGGCAGAACCACCTTGGAATGCCGCTGCAATTCCAGCATCGACGAACGATCGGTCACCGTGACGACGTTGAGGCGGCTGGTGGCAGCGTAGGCGAGGATCGGCTTGAGCACCGCCTGATGCGGCGGCAGGGTGACCAGCAGCAGCGCGTCCTTGGGACCGGCCATGGCCAGATCCTCAGCCCATGAACCCTGGTTGATACCGAGGATCATCACCGAGTGCCGGAGGCGGGCGAGCAGCAGGCGGACGTAGCGGGCAAAGCCCTCGTCGATGCCGAGGCCGAGCACCCAGACATGCGGCGCTCGATAGATGAGTTCCGCCGCTTGCCGCACCTTGTCCGAGCGCATCTCCTCGAAGGTCCGGGTCAGGTTGCTGAGTTCCAATTCCAGATGCGTGCTGAGGCTGCGCCCCAGCGCCACCTCGGTCGACTGGGTGACCGACAGCTCGTAGGGCTCGGTGCGGTTGCGCTCCTCGCGCGATTGCAGGCGCACCTCGTTGAAATCGGTGTAGCCGAGATGCTGGAAGAAGCGCGCCGCCGTCGCCTTGGAAACCCCCGCCATCTCGGCGATTTCGGTGGCCGAATAGGCGAGGATGTCGTCGGAACGGTCGAGGATCAGCCGGGCGAGCTTCTGCTCGCCAGCCGTCAGGCGGGCAAAGCGTTCCTGAATACGTAAGACCAGCCTCGATGCCATCCCGATCCGCCTCCGATGTCGCGGCGTACAAAAAAACAATAGCACCCCACTTGCAATGATGAAACTGCTGTTTCATTCTTAGTGAAACAATGAAACTGAGGGGGTACGGCAGGTGCGGCAATCACGCCTCATCCGACAGCGGATCTGGGACCGGCTCAAGGAAGTCGCCGTTCCCGACGCCCGCTTTCACACCGATTTCTCCAGTTTCATTCCCGACTTCGCCGGCTCCGGCGAGGCAACCGAGCGACTGATCGCCCATGCGGCGGCCGCTGGCGACGGCCTCGCCTTCGTCACACCCGACAATTCCATGGCCGCCCTGCGCGTCGCCCTGGCTAAGGCGGGCCGTCCCTTCGTCGTCTCCACCTACAACATCAAGCGCGGCTTTCTGCTGCTCGAAGCCGGCGCGCTGACGCCGGAGCTCGCCTTCGCCGCTGCCTGGCTCGACGGCATCGAGCATTTCGCCCGCCCCATCACGCTGAGGGAAATCTGCGATTTCGAGCGCTTCGCCTTCCTCGCCACCGGCGCCTCGGCGGTTACCACCGACGGGCTGCGCTTCGGCAAGGGCCACGGCTACTTCGATCTCGAATGGGGCATGTTCTCCGACGTCGGCCTCGTCGCCGATACCACGCCAGTGTTCGCGGTCGTCCATGACGTCCAGGTCGTCGACGATCGGCTACCGCCCAGTGCCACCGATATCGCCGTCGATTTCATCGCCACGCCGAGCCGGCTTGTTACCGTGGAGCGCCAGCACCGCCGGCCGCGCGGCATCCGCTGGGAGCTGCTCGCGCCCGACGAAATTGCCGGCAATCCGCCGCTTGCCGAACTGGCGCGCCTCAGAGGCGTTGCCTGATCCCATCCCCTCCGGGGATGCCTGAGACAAAGAAAAACGGGGAACAAAACGATGACACCAGCTTTGAATCGACGCCACTTCCTGGCGCTTACCGGTGCCGCCGCCACGCTGCCGCTCGTCGGTCGCCGCGCCCTCGCCGCCACGCCATTCACCTTCCAGGCCTCCTGGATCAACGACGCCGAATTCACCGGCTATTTCACCGCCCTCGACAAGGGTTACTTTGCCGCCGAGGGCCTTGATCTCAATTATCTGCCGGGAGGTCCCGACGTCATTCCCGAGAGCGCGCTGATCGCAGGCAAGGCCGACCTGACGCTGACCACGCCCGACACCACCATTCAGGCGATCGTCGACCAGGGCGCGCCCTTCAAGATCATCGGCGCCCAATACCAGAAGAACCCGCTCGGCGTCGTATCGCTAGCCAAGAACCCCATCAACAAGCCGGAGGATCTGATCGGCAAGACGCTGGCCGTGCCACCGGTCAACGTCATTTCCGTCGAGGCGATGCTGAAGATCTCCGGCGTCGATCGCAGCAAGGTCAACATCGTTCCCTACGCCTACGACCCGACGCCGCTGATCAAGGGTGAAATCGACGCCTCGGTCGATTTCACCACCAACGTGCCCTACACCATCGAGCAATCGGGCGAGAAGGCGACCTCCTTCCTGCTCTACGATTTTGGCTTCACCATCTTCAACGACACGGTGGTGGTCACCGAGGAGACGCTGAAGACCAAGCGCAAGGAAATCGTCGCCTTCCTGCGCGCCAGCCGCAAGGGCTGGGTCGAGGCGCTGAAAGACCCCGCCGCCTACCCGCCGACCTTCAAGGACAGCTGGTTCAAGGGCACCGGCCGCTCGATCGACAACGAGGTCTATTTCAACACCGCCCAGAAGCCGCTGATCGACAGCCCGGCCGGCATCTTCGCCATGACCGAGGAGGCGATCGCCGCCAACATCAAGGCGCTCGCCGCCGTCGGCATCACCGCCAAGCGCGAGTATTTCGACACCACCCTCGCCCAGGAAATCTGATGGCGGGCTCGTCAGGCATCCATCTCAGCGGGTTGTCGCGCATGTTCACCATGCGCGGCGACACCGTCACCGCGCTGTCCGACGTCAGCCTCGACTGCCCGGTCGGCTCGTTCACGGCGCTGATCGGCCCCTCCGGCTGCGGCAAGTCGACGCTGCTGCGCATCGCGCTCGGCCTCGACGAGCCAGACGCCGGTCACGTCAGCCTGCTCGGCAAGCCGCCCCGGCAGGCGGCCAAGGAAGGGCTGACCGGCATCGCCTTTCAGGACAGCGCGCTGATGCCCTGGCGCTCCGTCGAAGGCAACATCGCCCTGCCCCTCGACGTACTCGGCCGCAAGCGCGCCGCATCGGCTGAAAAGATCGCCCATCTCATCGACCTCGTCGGCCTCAAGGGCTTCGAAGCGTCGCTGCCGGGCGAACTCTCCGGCGGCATGCGCCAGCGCGTCGCCATCGCCCGTGCCTTGGTCACCGATCCCTCCATCCTGTTCCTCGACGAGCCGTTCGGCGCGCTCGACCAGATCCTGCGCCGCCAGATGAACCTCGAACTGCAGCGCATATGGCTCGAAGGACGCGCGACCACGCTACTCGTCACCCACGGCATCGACGAAGCGGTGTTCCTCGCCGATCGCGTCGTGGTCATGCAAAGCAAGCCGGGCCGAATTTCCGAGATCATCGACATCCCCTTCGCCCGCCCGCGCCTGCCCAGCCTGTTCTTCGACCCCGCCTTCCATGCCCTCGAAGACCGGATCGCGGAGGCGCTGCATGGCCGCTGATCGCCGCGCGCGACGCCTCGTCCTCGATCTCGCCATGCTCCTCGTCGTCTGGGAGATCGTCGGCCAATGGAAGCTGGTGGCCGGCGGCGCCCTGCCCGCACCGAGTGCCATCGTCAGTCGCTTCATCGCCGATTTCGCCGACTATCCGCCGCATATCCTGGCAACGCTGGCCGGTGCCAGCGCCGGCTTCGTCATCGGCAACCTGATCGCCGTCGTAGCCGGCGTCGTCTTTTCCCTGTGGCCGCTCACCGCTCGATTGAGCCGAGGCCTCAACATCGCCCTGTTCGCGCTGCCGCCGATCGCCATATCGCCCATCCTGGTGCTGACGCTGTCGGGCATGGCGCCGCGCATCGTGCTCGCCGCCCTCGGCTGCTACTTCGTCACCATGACGGCGACGGTGACCGGCATCGGTCAGACAGACCGCCGCCTCCTCGATCTCGTCTCGGCCTATGGCGGGGGACGGCTCACCACCTTCCGCCTGGTACAGTTGCGCAGCGCCCTGCCGGTGATCGTCGCCGGCCTCAGGATAGCCGCGCCCAACGCCGTGCTCGGCTCGATCCTCGCCGAATTCGGCGGCGGCGGCCGCTATGGCCTCGGCGCCTATCTGATCGGTTCGCTCGGCCGCGCCGACCCTCCCCGCCTCTGGGGCATCGGCCTCTCCGCCACGCTGATCGCCGGCCTCGCCTACGGCCTGTTCGCGCTTCTCACCTGGAAGATCGCCGGCAACGGCGCCGCCGTCACCCTGTCGCCCAACGCGCCCAGCGATGAGCAAAAGCCGGAAACCGTGGGACAGCGGGCGCTGCTAGCCTTGGGATCGCTGGCCCTGCCCTTCCTCGTGTGGTGGCTGGTGCTCACCGCGCTCGGCGTACCCTCGATGATCGCCAAGACGCCGATCGGCCTGTTCGAATATCTGTTCCTGGCGCCCGCATCGCCAACCGCCCAGCATCGGTTGCTCGCCGCCTTCGGCCAGACGTTGCCGCTGACGCTGATCGGACTCACCGCCGGCCTTGGCTTTGCCTTCCTGCTGGCTCTTGCCTCGGTGCTGAAGCCGGCGCTCGTCCGCTCTTTCCTGCCGGTGGCGCTGGTCACCCAGACCATGCCGTTGGTGGCGCTGACGCCGCTGTTGGTGCTGATCCTCGGGCGCGGCCCGTCGGTGATCCTGTGGATCACCGTCTCGGTCACCTTCTTCCCCGCCTTCGTCACGCTGGCCCAGGGGCTGTCCATGGTGCCGCGCACCGCGCTCGACGTGCCCAGGGCCTATGGCGGCGGCCCATGGACGACCCTGCGCCTCGTGGCGCTGCCGGCCTCGTTGCCCTTCCTGTTCGCCGCCACCCGGTTGACCGTTCCGCGCGCCCTGCTCGGGGTGATGATCGCCGAATGGCTCGCCACCGGCACCGGCCTCGGCAACCTCCTCAACCAGTCTCGCGGCTATCTCGACTACGGCATGATCTGGTCGGTCGCCGTGCTGTCGGTGGTGGTGGCCGTCATCTTCTATCAGATCGTTCTGACGATCGAACACCGGACGCTCCGGCGTCTCGGCATGCCATCCGCCGGATGAGGGAGCACACCATGGATATCGTCGCACACAAGGCCGCCATCCGCGAGCGCGTCTGGGCGGAGCTGCGCAAGGTCGCCGTGCCCGACAGCCGCTTCCACTATAATTTCGGCGAGTTCATCGCCGACTTCGAAGGCGGCGAGAAAGCCGTCGACAGGCTGATAGACCATCCCTTCTACAAGGACGCTAACTTCATCTTCATCACGCCGGACAACTGCCTCGACCGGCTGCGCCTCAAGGCGCTGCAGGACGGCAAGACGGTGCTGATCACCACCTATTCGATCAAGCGCGGTTTCTGGATTCTCGACCCCAAGGTCATACCGCCCGACCTCTACCTCTATGCCGCGACGCTAGACGGCATGGAGCGCGTCGGCCGTCCGGTCAGCCTCGCCGACATCGCCCAGATGCCGACGGTCGACTACATGGTCACTGGCACCGGCGCCATCAATCTCGACGGCGTGCGCTTCGGCAAGGGCCACGGCTTCTTCGATGCCGAATGGGGCATGCTCTACACCATCGGCCGCATCACCACGGCAACCCCCTGCGCCGCCGTCGTCCACGACTGCCAGCTCCTATCGGAGAAACTGACGCCCGACGTCTACGACACGGTGGTCGACGCCATCTTCACGCCAACCCAAACGGTGGAAGTACCCGCCCCGCACAAGCCGACCTGCGGCATCCTGTGGGACCGCCTCGATACCGTGATGTTCGACACCATCCCGCCGCTTCAGGAGCTGAAGGCCATGGCGATCTGAGTACGAAAAGAGCCACCGCCCAAAGGGTTGGTGGCTCTTCCTCATTGTCTCACCACGATGGCAAAGGCTCAGGCGGCAAGCTCGAACCGGATCGGCTGCGCGCCCTTCCAAAGGCACATCTTGCCAAGTTCGGGGAGATGCTCCAGCCCGGAGGTGACCGTGATGAAATGGTTGCCGGCAAGCTGGCCGACCTTCGAGGCGAAGTCCACACCACCGTAGGCGAGCAGGATTTCCGTCTCGCTGATGCCACCGGGATAGAGGATGAACTGGCCCGGAGCCGGATGGCTGGTGTGGTTTTCATAGGTCACGCCGAAATCATAATCGCCAAGCGGAATCCACACGCCTTCGCCGGACCAACGCACGTGAACGATCTGCCCCTCGAAGGGCAGGCGCTGCAGGAAGGCGGCCGAAGTCTTCGGCGCCAGTTCGGTTTCAAGCCTAGCGTCGAAGGTGAACGGTCCGGCGGTGATCTTGAGCTTCATGGTCACAGGAACTCCCTGTCGAAAATCAGACTGTCCGTGCGCCTCAAGCATTCGATCGGCAATAACGCCATCGCCCTTCGTCCCACCAGACCGCCATCCTCTAGCATGACTTTGCAACCGAGTCGCACCATGCGCTGGTAAAAATCACGCGTGAGCGTCGGAAGCGGAGAAGCCCCCATCGGACGCAGCTGGGCAGTTTTCCACACGAGCTCTCAAGCCGCAAAAGTCGAGATTACCCGTTCCTGATGATCGACGAACAGCGCCGACATGCCCAAGCGACGGGCCAGCGCCACGCCCTCGTCAAGCCCGCGCACCAACAGCGCCGTCGCCCAGGCATCGGCCGCCATGCAGTTCTCGGCGATGACGGTGACGGCGGCGACGCCATTGTCGAGCGGCTCGCCCGAGCGCGGGTCCATGGTGTGCGACACGGTGCGGCCGCCCACCTCGTGGCAGTGCCGATAGCCGCCGGAGGTCGCCACCGCGACGTCCTCGAGTTCCAGCACGCCCATCAGATCCCGCTCACCGATAACAGGGCGCTCGTGGCCGACCGCCCATGTGCTGCCGTCGGGCTTGCGGCCACGCGCGCGCATCTCGCCGTCGATGCCGACCAGCCAGGATGTGACGCCGAACGTCTCCATCGTCTCGCCAAGCCGGTCGACGCCATAGCCCTTGGCGATGCCGGACAGGTCGAGCCTGAGCGGCGCCCGCTTGCGGGCCCGCCGGTTGGCAACGTCGAGATCGAGGGTCTTGAGAGCGACGGCCTGCAACGCCGAACCGCTGCCGTCGGCACCGTCGCGGGCACCGGCGCCGAAGCCCCAGGCGGCGACCAGATCGCCGACACCGACGTCAAAGGCGCCGCCCGAAGCCTCACCGATCGCCAGCGCCGCCTCGATCACCGCCACCGTCTCGGCCGGCAGGTCGACCCATATGCCGACCGGCGCCGCGTTGAGTCGGTTGAGATCGGAATCCGCCCGGTAGGTGGACATCTGCCGGTCGACCTCATCGACCGCCGCCTGCAAGGCCAGCTGCAAATCGTCATGCCAGCCGGGGAGATTGCCGTAGAACACCGCCGACCAGCGCGCACCCATGGTCGGGCCGCTGAACGCCAGCTTCACCAGAGCATCAGTAGACATCTTCGACATAGCGTCCATCCGATTTGAGGGTGGCAAGATCGATACCGAGCGGCCGCACGACGCCACCGAGCGCCTGGGTGACCGCGTCAGCCATGTCGCGGCCGCCGCACACCAGCACCTGGGCGCCATGGCGGATCAGCTCGCGCAGCTTGGGCGCGTCGGCGGCGAGCCGGTCCTGGATGTAGCTGCCATCCGGCCCACGCGAGAAGCTGGTGGTCAGCGAGGTCAGACGCTTCTCGGCCAGATGCTCGGCCAGCTCATGCTCGTAGAGGAAGTCCGACGACGGGCTGCGGCCACCCCAGTAAAGGTGCACGGGACGGCGGTCGTCGTTGGCGCGCACGAAACCGGTCAGCGGCCCGATGCCGGCGCCGGCGCCGATCAGGATCAGCGGCGCCCGACCCATGATCGGCCGGAAGCGAGCGTTGGTGCGAACGAAGGCGGCGATGCTCTCGCCCGGCTCCATGCCATGCAGGTAGGACGAGCAGACGCCCCCCTGACGCAGACGGACGCAGATCTCCAGGAAGCCGTCGCGTGCCGACGACGCCAGCGAATAAAAGCGCGGCATGGTTTCGCCCGGCGGCAGTACGCCCAGGATGTCGCCGGCCTCAAAGTCGGGCGACCGGCGGTCGGTGGCAAAGCGAAGGATCGCCACGGGGGCGCCGACCGCTTCGCCATAGAGCTCGCTCGACAACAGTTCGAACGGCGCGGTCTTCGGCAGACGGGCGCGATGGGAGAGTTCCAGCTCGTGGCCGAGCACCGTGCCGAGGTCGCGGCCCCAGGCGGCAAATTCCTGCGCCGACTGGCGATCGATACGCTTCAGCGCCATCATTACCGGCCAGCCCTTGGCGGCCACCGCTTCCGACACCTCTTGCCCGAAGCGGCTGAAATGCGGGAAGCCACGGTCGCCGAAGCCGAGAACGGCCACCGGCACGTTCCCTTTGAGACCGGCGAGGCGAGCCAGAAACTTGTCGGCCGAGGCCGGGGCAGCACCGTCGCCGTAGGTTGCCGTCAGGATCAGCATCCGCTCGGCGCCGAGATGAACTGAAGACAGAGCGTTCATCGGCGCGGTGTGGACGCGATGGCCAGCGGCGGTCAGGGCGGCGTGCAGCGTGCCGGCAAAGCCCCAGGTGGTGTTACCCTCGCTGCCGACCAGGATCACCGTGTCAGCCATGCGGGCAGCAACGTTGCCAGCGATCGCTGGCCGGCTCGACCGACGGCGCCACCACATCAAGACGCCAGTGACGCCGAGCAGCGGCACCGAGCCAGAGGCCGCGCCGAGCAGCAGGCCAAGCGCCCAGGCCCCGCGTCCGGTGTGCAGCATGATGATCGTTTCGCGAGCGCGGTCCCAGGCATTCGCCGGGGTAAAGGCCAGCACGGCACCGGTCGACGCATCGACGCTGGCCTCGCCCTGCGTGGTAACCGCCGTATAAACGTCAGTGGGGTCGTTCGGCGCCGGGAAAGTCAGCTCGCGGAGGTCGGCGACGGAGATCGATTGCAGGCCGAAAAGGCCGCCAACCGGCGCCACCGAGCCGCCGCTGCCCGACACCATGGCCGGCATGGCGCTGGCCGAGGGATCGGGAATGAAGCCGAAGGTATCGGCCGACATGAACAGGCCCGACAGCGACGACAGCATCAGACCGATAACGGCAAAGCGGCTGATCTCACCGTGCAGGCGCGTCAAGAGGTTGCCCCGGATCGGCGCGAAATAGCCGCGCCAGCCACCCAGCGAGCGCATCAGCAGTAAGATGCCGGACAGGCTCAGCGCCAGCATGGCGATGGCGGCGACGCCGGTGCCGATCTTGCCGCTATCGCCGAGGAACAGCGAGCGGTGCAGCTCGGTCATCCAGCGGACCGGCGCCGACAGGGGCTGAGGCGCACCGAGCGAGGCACCCGTGGCAGGATCGACCAGTTCCGTACCGGAAGCGCCGTTATCGGCATAGGACACCGTCACCGCGCCGCTTGGCCGCACCGAGATCTTGTCGATTTCCTGATGGCGCGCACTGACGGCCTCGGCCAGCGTGGCGACGCTGACCTCGGAGGAAACCGCCGGGTTCGCCAGCCGGTCGAGCGCCGGAGTAACCGACAGGAAGGCGCCGGAGACGGCGATCACCGTCAGAACAATGGCGAACACGACACCGGGCAGCGAGTGGATGCGACGCAACATGGCAGAGACCCCGGAACGCTGTCAGTAGGAAACGGTGAGCGACTTGACGTAGCCCTGCCCGGGCGCCGGCTTGCCAACCGACCCGGCAGCGAGCGGAGCGGCGGCGTCGGCCGTAAAGGCGTAGCCACCCTCGGAGGCCGTATCGATCTGCACCTTGTAGCCGGCGTCGAGCATGGCGTCGGCGACCTCGGCGGTCACCTTCAGCGTGCCGCCGGAACCGATGCTGGCACCGGTCAGGCCATCGATCGGGCCACGGGCACTGCGTGCCCAACCTGCGAGTTCACGGTAGTAGCGCGCCTTGGAGCCGGCGACGTGCAGCGTCTGCACCACCTTGCCCTGGGCATCGGTGATATAGACCGCCGCGTAGGCGTTGTAGCCGCCGTAGTCGGCGAACTGGGCCGTGACGGTGACCGGCTTGGCCATGGCAAGCGTCGGCAGCGCGACGGCGGCGACCAACCCAAGCGGCAGGGCATAATAAGGTTTCATGGCGAACACTCCTGTGGCGATGCGACAGGAGATCAATGCGCTGAGGACCTGACGGCTACCTGACAGGCGAGCGGAAAGCTGTTCAGCTGGCTGTCAGCTTCGTTAAGCGGACGTCTTGCCGGAAAGACCGGTGACGCGCACCGAGAAGCCATTCGGCCAGCCATCGACCGGCGAGGTGATCTTCAGTTCCAGCCCGGCGCCCCGGCAGACGGCGGCGACGATGGCAAGGCCGAGGCCGGAGCCGTCGGACCGGCTGGTCCCACGTTCGAACGGGCGCATCAGCCGATCAACCTCGTCGGCCGCCACCACCGGGCCGTGATTGCGGACGGTGAGGCTGTCGCGATCCAGCACGATCTCCACCGCGTCGTCGGGCGCGCCATGCTTGAGGGCATTCTCGATCAGATTGCGGGCCAGCACGGCAAAGGCGTCGGGATCGACATCGGACGGCACGCCCTCATCGGGAGTGGTCAGATCGATGCGGTCGTCCTCATCGCTCGATCGGCCGATCTCGTCGACCACCAGCGCCAGCACACCGGAAAGATCGGACGGCTGTTCGGCGAGCAGGCCGCCACCTTCCGCCTTGGCCAGTTGCAGCAGCTTTTCCGACAGGCGCGCCAGACGCCGGAGCGCGCTTTCGATGGAGCGGGCACGCTCGCGATTGGCGTCCGGCATTTCGGCGATCAGCCGCTGCGTCTGGGCCAGCGCGGCGGCGATCGGCGTTCTGAGTTCGTGGGCGCTGTTGGCGGTAAAACTGCGCTCGGCTTCCAGCGCGCTGCGCAGACGGGCCAGAAGCGCGTTGACCGAGCCGGCCACCGGCGCCAACTCGCTCGGCAGACCGCCGCCATCCACCGGCGTCAGGTTGCCGCGCCCGCGCTGCTCGATGGCATCGCGGAAGACGATGGCCGGCCGGAACGACAGGTGGATGCCCAGCCAGACCACCAGCACGGTGAGCGGCAGCAGGGCGACGAGCGGCCAGACGAACACCGTCGCGGCGTTGGCAAAGACATGTTGGCGGTGCGCCAGATATTCGGCCGTGGTGACGACGATGGTGCCCTGCACCGCCGTTTCCGTGTAGGTGCGCAGGGTCTCGGTGGTGGCAAAACCGGGAGAAAGGCCGGCGGGAATATGCATGTCGTCGGCTGAACTCGACCGTAGCAGCTCGCGGCCGCTGCCATCGCGCACCACATAGGAGATGAACTCGTGCGTGCCGACCGGCGGCAGGCGCAGGCCGCCGCTGCCGCCGTCCTCGTCGGCCAGCATCTGTTCATAGGCCAGCGGCAGGATCCGCTCGGCAACCTCGCGCAGGGCGCTGTCGAACACTTCGTCGGTCTCGTGGCGCAATACGTGTCCGGCGAACAACGAGGCGCCGATCCACAGCACCGCGAGGCTGACGGACAGACCGATGGCGAGCCGGACGCGCAGGCTTTTCGGCAGAAGGCGCGGCAAGACCATCAGCCCGCTCCCACCGGAACGCCCAGGCGATAGCCGAGGCCGCGCACCGTCTCGATGACATCGGACCCCAGCTTCTTGCGCAGCCGGCCGACATAGACCTCGATAGTGTTGCTCTCGATCTCCTCCGAGAAGGAATAAAGGTGTTCCTCGATCTGCGCCTTGGACAGCAGCACGTTGGGCCGTTGCACGAAGGCCTCGAACAGCGCCCATTCGCGAGCGGTGAGCCGCACCGGCTTGCCGGCCCGGCGCAGCGTGCGGGCGGCAAGGTCGATATCGAGGTCGCCGATCTTGACCAACGGATTGGGATTGCCGCCGTAGCGCCGGCCGACGGCGCGGATGCGGGCGGACAGTTCGAACAGGTCGAACGGCTTGACCAGGTAGTCGTCGGCGCCGGCGTTGAGGCCGGCAATGCGGTCGGAAATCTGGTCACGCGCCGTCAGGATGATCACCGGCGTCACGTCGCCGGCCACGCGGCGGGCTTTCAGAAAATCGAGCCCCCGTCCGTCCGGCAGCATCAGATCGAGCAGCACGAGATCGTAGGCGGCGGCCAGCACGGCGTCGCCAGCGTCCGCGATGCGCTGCGCCCAGTCGACCGAATGGCCGTCGGCGACGATCTGGTCGCGCACCGCCATCCCCAGCACCGCGTCGTCCTCTACCAGCAGAATCCGCATCGCCACTTTCCTGTCGCGTCAACGCCAAACGAATTGAGCGCGGAAGCGCCGTTCAGGTTGCCGTCAGATGGACATGGGATAATCTAGGACGGGAAAAAGTAAATCCCGCCCATTGAACGAGGAATTAGGTCGATGCCCCACCGCCTTGGTCTCGCCGCGACGCTTGCGGGCAGCCTGCTCTTCGTCCTGTCGTCGGGTATGGCGTGGGCCGACAGTGACGACTACGCGCGTTGCAACGTGCCGCTCAGCGACTGGAAGCCGCGCGCCGCCGTCGAAGAGGCGCTTCAGGCCAAGGGCTGGACAGTCCAGTCGATCCGCTCGGACGACGGCTGCTACAAGGTGAAGGTCATCACCGAGACAGGCGAGAAGCAGCGCATCAAGCTCAACCCCGAGACGCTGGAGCCGGTCGATGAGGCGGATTGAGCTGAGCCGCCCCAGAATTTGCAATGAGCCGACTCCATCCGCCGCTTGAGTGTCATTGCTGACGAGCCCAACGTTGCCAGGGATGCTCAGAAGTGCTTTGGTCGACTACCGTGGCAGTTGGGGGCGGTGGTGTGATGGCGGTTCTTGTGCAGGCTCTTCGAGTATTTTTCGCCGCCATCAAATGTTGTGCCGTTGAGATCCGTCACCCCCGATCCGTCTCTCGCTTGCTACTCTTGCCGCTCTTCATCGCCTTTACTTCCCCGGCCCTCGCCTCCACCGGCGGCCACGGTCTCGACGGCGCGGCGCTCGGCGTGGTGTGGGCGGCGCCTTTCGTCGGCATGCTCCTGTCGATCGCGCTGCTGCCGCTCTTGGCGCCGCGCTTCTGGCACCATCATTTCGGCAAGGTCGCCGCCGCCTGGGCGCTCGCCTTCGTGCTGCCCTTCACGCTCCTCAATGGCGAGGGTATCGTCGAGCCCCTGGCCGAAACGGCGCTGCTCGACTATCTGCCCTTCGTCATCCTGCTCGGAACGCTGTTCACCATCGCCGGCGGCATCCTGGTCACCGGCAATCTGCACGGCTCGCCAAAGACCAATCTGGCGCTCCTCACCATCGGCACGCTGCTCGCTTCGGTGATCGGCACCACCGGCGCCTCCATGGTGATGATCCGACCGCTGATCCGCGCCAACGACGGCCGTCGCCACAACGTCCACGTCATCGTCTTCTTCATCTTCCTGGTGTCCAACATCGGCGGCTCGCTGACCCCGCTCGGCGATCCGCCGCTGTTCCTCGGCTATCTCAGGGGCGTCGGCTTCTTCTGGACCACGCTGCACATGCTGAAGGAGACGGGCTTTGCCGCCGTGGTGCTGCTCGCCCTGTTCTGGCTCATCGACCGCAGGCTCTACCGCGACGACGCCGATTTCCGCGGCAAGTATGACCCGACGCCCGATACCGGCCGCGTCGGCGTCGAGGGGCGGCTCAACATCGCGTTGCTGGCCGTCGTGGTCGGCGCCGTGCTGCTGTCGGGCTCGTGGAAGCCGAGCATCGGCTTTCCTGTATTCGGTGTCGAAGTGGAGTTGCAGAACCTTTCCCGCGACCTGATCCTGATCGCCGCCGCGCTCGTCTCGCTGCGCCTGACGCCAAGGACGCTGCGTGCCCGCAACGGCTTCGAATGGGGGCCGATTCTCGAGGTGGCCAAACTGTTCGCCGGCATCTTCGTGACCATCATTCCCGTGCTGGCCATGCTGAAGGCGGCCCACGAGGGCGCCTTCGCGCCGCTGGTCGGCCTTGTCACCAGCGCCGACGGCGCACCGGTCAACGCCATGTATTTCTGGGCGACCGGACTGCTGTCGTCCTTCCTGGACAACGCGCCGACCTATCTGGTGTTCTTCAATCTGGCCGGCGGCGATGCCCAGCATTTGATGGGCGAGATGTCGACGACGCTGGTAGCCATCTCGGCCGGCGCCGTGTTCATGGGCGCCAACAGCTACATCGGCAACGCCCCCAACTTCATGGTCAAGTCGATCGCCGAGGGGGCGGGCGTGAAGACGCCCTCCTTCTTCGGCTACATGGCTTGGTCCTGCGGCATCCTCATCCCGCTGTTCCTGATCATGACGGTGCTGTTCTTCGCCTGAGACAGCGCGATGTCGCTGCCGGACCTCAGAGGGAGAGTTCGGCCGGAGCAACATTCCAGGCCTTGACCGAGAAGCCAAAGCCATCGCCGATGAGATGGGCAACGGCGCCGGTGTTCATCTTGGCCGCCGCCGCCGACAGGCCCAGGCTCTTGGCGATCAGCCGGAAGATACCGTTCGACGACACCACCAGCACGACGGAGTCGTCCGCGTTCTCCTTGCGGATACGAACGAGCAACCGCTTCCAGCCGGTTATGACGCCAGCCTCACCAGGTTGCCAGCCGCAGCCTTCCGGCCAGATCGAACGTTTCTGCCAGTCGTCGATGACCTGATCGCCGACCTCGGCGCGAATCTCCTCGTTGGAGCGCGCCTCCCAGCTGCCATAGTCGATCTCGCGCAGATCGTCGCTGAGAACGATATGACTGGCCTCAAGCCCGTGATCCGCTGAGATGATCTCGGCCGTCTGGCGCGTGCGCTTCAAGGGGCCGGCATAAATGCGCGACGGCCGCAGCCCGGCCCTGGCAAGACCGGCGGCGACGGCAGCCGCTTGCTCGCGGCCCTTTTCCACCAGATCGAGATCGGTGCGCGCACCAACCCAGACGACCTTGTCGGCGGGGCCGAAGGTGTTGCCATGACGAACCAGGATCAGATGCATCTTTCACCCCTCGTTATCAAACCAGCTCGCCCTCACGAGCAATCAGTTGCTCGACGACGGCGATGTCCTCCGGCGTGTCGACCGAGGCATGCGTCCGTCCCCGATAATCGACCTCGACGACGCGAACCGTCATGCCGTTTTCGAGCGCGCGCAGCTGCTCGAGACCTTCGGTGTTTTCCAGCGGCGACGGCGGCAGCGCGACGTAGCGCTTCAAGCCGGTGAGCGTGTAGCCGTAAAGGCCGATATGGCGGTAGACGCTGGTGAAACCCGGCTTGCGAATGAAGGGAATGATCTGCTTGGAGAAGTAGAGCGCGTTGTGATTGAGGTCGAAGGTCACGGTGGTGCCGCTGGAGGGAGCCTTCTCCTTGTGAACACGCAGTTCGGCGAGCATGTCGTCGGTCAGCCGCACCGCCGGCGTGACGATGTCGAAGCTGGCCGGCGAGGAGAACTCGGCGATCATCTCCTCAAGGATCCACGGCGGCGTCAGTACGGCATCACCCTGAAAATTGATCACGCCTTCTTCGACAATTCCGGCGGCTTCGATCGCCTCGGCCACCCGCTCCGTGCCGTTGCGGCAGCTCTCCGATGTCATCACCGCTTCCGCGCCGAAGCCACGGGCAAATGTCGCCACGCGCTCATCCTCGGTGGCCACCACCACGCGCGAGGCGCCCTTGGCTGCGCGGGCGATGCGCCAGACACGTTCCAACAGGCTGACGCCGGCGATGTTCAGCATCGGCTTGCCCTGCAGGCGCTGGGAACCGTAACGGGCGGGAATGACGATGGCGACTGACATGGTTGGTTACTCTCTCCAGGTGGCACCTCACTATTACAGCTTGCAACCTCTGTCGAGAAAGCAGGCGCCCTCTCGGATCTTAACAGAGCAGGTCGCAGGACGATTGACAGGCCAAGAAAAAGAGCCGGCAGGCGATGATGCCAACCGGCTCAACGGCGCGTCTGTCTGTTGCTGCTTTCACATCAGAAGGTTGGGCAGGAACAGCGATATCTGCGGGAACAGGATCAGGATTGCCACCAGGATCAGGATGGTCGCGATATGCGGCAGCGCCTCGACGAAATACTCGTCGATCGTGCAGTCCAGTAGGCCGCAGACGGTGAACATGGCGACGCCGACCGGTGGTGTCATGCCGCCGAAGGTAACCATGGTCATCATGACGATACCGAAATGCACCGGGTCGACGCCGAGCTGCAGCACGATCGGCAGGAAGATCGGCGTCAAGAGCAGCACCAGCACCGTCGCTTCGATGAAGCAGCCGGCAATCAGCAAGAACAGCACGATCAGGAACAGGATGGCGACCGGATTGTGGGTGAGGCCGAGCATGCCCGAGGCGATCGCCTGCGGCGCCTGATCGAAGATGATCGCGTAGCCCACCATGCCCGAGAACATGATGATCAGCACGATCAAGCCGTTGTCGGTCACGCCGTGCAGCAGCGCCTCCATGGCGCCCTGCCAAGTCAGCTCGCGGTGGAACAGCACGCCGACCACCACCGCGTAGACGACGGCAAAGGCGCCGACTTCCGACGGCGTGAACATGCCGCTGCGAATGGAAATCAACAGGGCAACGGGGAAGAACAGCGCCCACTTGGCGTCCCACACCGCGGCACCGATGGCTTTCCAGCTCGGCTTGACAGCGGTTGCCGAACGGTAGCCGCGCCGCCGCGACACCACCCACACCGTGAACATCAACCCGGCCATCATCATCAGGCCGGGAATGACGCCGGCCAGGAACAGGCGGCCGATGGAGACGTTGCCGACGAAGCCATAGAGGATCAGCCCCAGGCTCGGCGGAATGGTGGCGGTGATCAGCGAGCCCACCGCGATGGTGGCGGCGGTGAAACCCTTGGAATAGCCGTTGCGCACCAGATCCGGCCCGAGGATGCGCGCCTCCATGGCGGCGTCCGCCACGGCCGAGCCGGAGACACCGCCCATCAGCGTCGACAGCACGATGCACACCTGCGCCATGCCGCCCGACATCCAGGAGACCAGTACCTCCGAACAGCGGATCAGGCGCGTGGTGATGCCGGTCTTGTTCATCATGTGGCCGGCCAGCACGAAGAACGGCACGGCGAGCAGCGGAAAGCTCTGCGAGGCCGAGGCCACCTGCTGCACGCCGATCGACGCCGGCATCACCTGCGATATGACGAAGAAGGAAAAGCCGGAAATCCCGATGGCAAAGGCCACCGGCGCCCCGACGATCAACAGACCGAAGAACAGTCCGGCCAGAAGCAGCATCTCTCCCGTCATAGTTCGCTCTCCCCGGCGGCGGCGATCGCCTCTTGCTTGCTTCGGATCGGCGTGAAGATGAGGACAGGACTGCCGGTTGCCGTGCGCAGGGCCTGGAGAATTTGCCCCGACAGCGTGATGGCGAGCAGCAGGCAGCCGATGGGAACCGCGGCGGTGACATAGGCATAGCTGATGCCGCTGTCACCGAATTGCCGCTCGAGGTTGAGCATCACCAGCTTGTAGCCGAGAGTGCTGAGCGTCAGCAGGAAGGCGAGGATCAGCAATCCGGTGGCGATGTCGAGATAGACCCGGTAGCGCGTCGGAATCCAGCGCACGAACAGGTCGACGGCGATCAGGCCGCGCCGGCGCATCGCCATGTCGGCGCCGATGAACGAGGCCCAGACGAAGAGCAGTTGCGCCACGTCCATCGACCACACGAGTGGGTATCCGAACCAGCGCATGACGCCGGCCATGAAGACGAGACCGACCATGGCCGCGAGCAGAGCTCGGGCCACGACGGACTCCACGCGCATGATCAAAGATGACATAGCGCAGGCTCCAGTGTCTTGTTGTGGATTACTCGGCGAGAATGGCGTCGACTTGCTTCTTGAGGTCGGTGTAGCCGAGCTTCTCGTAGACTCCGGCGGTCGCTTCCTTGAACGGCGTTGTGTCGATCTCGTTGATGGTCATGCCGGCTGCCGTCATCTTGGCCTCGATGTCGGCGATGGCCGCCTCGGTGCCGTGCGACGCCACGTCGCCGGATTTCAGCGCCTCTTCCTTCAGGATAGTCTGAAGATCGGGCGGCAGCGCGTCAAACCAGGCAGCCGAGGTGACGAGGCCGGTGATCAGGTTGAAGTGGCCGGTCTTGGTCAGGTACTTTGTGACCTCATAGAGACGCGAGCCATAGGCGGCGGGGTCCTGTGCCTCAACGGCGTCGATCACCTGCGTCTGCAAGGCCGAGTAGACGTCGGCCCAGGCCATCGGTGCCGGAGTGGCGCCCATCGCCTTGACGGTCTCGGTCCATACCGGCGCCCCGGGCGTGCGCATGCGAACACCCGAGAGATCGGCAGGCACCTTGATTGGCTTGTTGGTGAGGAGATGCCGTTCCCCCTGCCACCAGTTGAACGACAGCACCTGAAGCTGGGCGCCGTCGTGCAGCTTCTTGGCCATCTCGTCGAGCAGCGGCGAGGTCACCACCTTGCGGATGCCGTCATAGCCCGAGGCGAGATAAGGACCGGAAAGAACGCCGAAATCCTTGACGTAAACCGCGAGGCGGCCACCATCGACCACCACGGCATTGCCGGCGCCGGCCCGCGCCTGTTCCAGCACGTCCTCGTCCTTGCCGAGCTGCGAGCCGGGAAACAGGCGGATGGCCAGTTTGCCTTCAGAGCGGGCCTCGACGTTTTTCCGCAGATCCTCGAGCCCCTTGTAGAGCGGATCGGACGTGGTGAGCGCCGTGTTGATGTTGAGCGTGTAATCGGCGGCCAAGGCAACGCCGAGCGACGAAGCAGCAAAAGCCAGCCCGCAGACAGCCGTCAATGCGGCCCGAGACATCAATCCCATGGGTTCCTCCCAAACGATACGGCGCGCGCCGTTCCTCCACCACGCGCCTCGTTGACGAGTAGTATGGTAGACGTCTAGAATGGTATCGGCAATCGAAAACTGAAGGCCGGCGTCCACTCGGAGGAGACAGGCCCACGGGCCGAGGACGGAGGAGCCTCCAGCAACCACAAGGATGGACCGACCCATTTGTGAATGGGCGGGGCGGTGAAAACCGTATTTGGTGCCGGAGAGGAAAGCAGTTGTCTCGCCGGTCCCAAAACGGCGAGGCAGGATGGGAGTTTGAGACCAATGTCCGAGGCGTTCACCCTTCACCCCGACCGGTTGTTTCCGGCAGACCCGGCGACGCGCGCCATCGCGCGCGATCTTTATGCCGGCGTCGCCAATCTGCCGATCGTCAGCCCGCACGGCCATACCGACCCATCCTGGTTTGCCGACGACCAGCCCTTCGCCGATCCGGCGACGCTGTTCGTCATCCCCGATCATTACGTCCACCGCATGCTCTATTCCCAAGGCATCCGGCCGGAACAGGTCGGCGTACCCCGCCTCGACGGCGGGCCGGTGGAGACCGACAAGCGCAAGATCTGGCGCATCCTCGCCGAGAACTTCCACCTCTATCGCGGCACCCCCTCCTATATCTGGCTGACCCACGCCTTCCAGACGGTGTTCGGCATCACCGAAGTGCCATCGGCTCACAACGCCGACCGGCTCTACGACACCATCGCCGCCGCGCTGGACAAGCCGGAGTTCCGGCCGCGCGCCCTGTTCGAGCGCTTCAACATCGAGGTGATCGCCACCACCGAAAGCCCGCTCGACGATCTCCGCCATCACCGCAAGATCCGTCAGAGCGGCTGGAAGGGACGCGTCGTCACCGCCTTCCGGCCCGACCCGGTGGTCGATCCGGCCTTCCCTAGCTTTGCCGACAATCTTCAAACGCTCGGCCGCATCACCGGCCAGGACACCTCGAGCTATCAAGGCTATCTCGCCGCGCTCGCCGACCGCCGCCGCTATTTCATCGAGGTGGGCGGAGCCACGTCGAGCGACCATGGCCACCCGACGGCCCGCACCGCCGACCTTCAGGCCGAAGATGCCGCCGCGCTCTACGCCCGCGTTCGCGCCGGTGGCGCATCGGCCGAGGACGCCGAATTATTCCGCGGACAGATGCTGACCGAGATGGTTCAGATGTCCACCGTCGACGGCTTGGTCATACAGATCCACCCGGGTTCTCGGCGCGACCACAACCCGGAGATATACAGCACCTTCGGCAAGGACAAGGGCGCCGACATCCCCGGCCCCACCGGCTATGTCGAGGAATTGAGGCCGCTGTTGGCCCGCTTCGGCAATCGGGCCGACCTCACCATCATCGTCTTCACGCTCGACGAGACGGTCTATGCCCGCGAACTGGCACCGCTGGCCGGCCATTACCCTGCCCTGCGCCTCGGCCCGGCCTGGTGGTTCCACGACAGCCCCGAGGGCATGCGCCGCTACCGCGAGCAGGTGACGGAGACGGCGGGCTTCTACAACACCGTCGGCTTCAACGACGACACCCGCGCCTTCCTGTCGATCCCGGCCCGCCACGACGTTTCCCGCCGCGTCGACTGCGGTTTCCTCGCCCGTCTCGTCGCCGAGCATCGGCTGGGCCTCGACGACGCGCGCGAAGTGGCGCACGACCTTGCGTACCGCCTCGCTAAAAAGGCCTATCGTCTCTAGACCATGTGAAGAGCGGGCCCCGCCGGGCCGCCACCACTCAGGACTCAATCAAATGTCCAGTTCCAAGCCGAAGCCTACCGCTGCCAAGCGCCTCGGCAATGCCCGCCTCGCCAAGCTTCCCGCCGCCGTCGCCCGTCCCGGTTACGACAGGAAGAAGGTGACGGCCGGTATCGTCCACCTGGGGCTCGGCGCCTTCTGCCGATCCCATCTCGGCGTCTATACCGATGATGTCTTGGCGCTAGGGGCCACCGATTGGGGAATCGTGGGCGTCAATTTCCGCTCGCCCGAGATCATCGAGGCCCTCAAGCCGCAAGACGGGCTCTACACGCTGCTGTCCCGCGAAGACGGCGTCGACAAGCTCCGGGTGATCGGCGCCTTCCTGGACGTCATGAGTGCTGGCGATCAGTTCGACGAAGTGCTGGCGCTGATGGTCAAACCCGAGATCCGCGTCGTCACCATCACCGTGACCGAAAAGGGCTATTGCTACGATCCGGCCACCGGCCGCCTCAACGAGGCGCATCCGATGGTCACGGCCGATCTCGCCGATCCCACGCGGCCGCGCAGCCTGCCCGGTCTGATCGCCGAGGCGTTGCGCCTCAGACGGAAGGCCGGCGTGCCGCCGTTTACCGTGCTTTCCTGCGACAATCTGCCGCAAAACGGCAAGGTCACCCGGGCCGTGGTGGCCCGCTTTGCCGAACTCAGCGATCCCGACCTCGGCGAGTGGATCGCCGACCACGTTGCCTTTCCCTCGTCGATGGTCGACCGCATCACCCCGGCCACCAACGATACCGATCGGGCCATTGTGACCGCCGGACTCGGCATGACCGACGCGTGGCCGGTGGTGGCCGAGCCGTTCCACCAGTGGGTGATCGAGGACAATTTCCCCAACGGTCGGCCGGCCTGGGATCAGGTCGGCGCCATCCTGACCGCCAACGTCCATCCCTTCGAGACGATGAAGCTCCGCTGCCTCAACGGCGCCCATTCGACGCTGGCCTATCTCAGCGTGCTCGCCGGCATTGAAACCGTCGCCGACGCCATGGCCGATCCGCTGCTGCCCAAGGTGATCCGTCACCTGTGGGACGACGACCTCATCCCCACCGTGCCGCCAGTGCCGGGCACCGACGTTGTCGCCTATACCGGCGACCTCGAGGCGCGCTTCCGCAATCCCGGCATCCGCCACCTCACCTTGCAGATATCGTCCGACGGCTCGCAGAAGCTCGGGCCGCGCCTGCTCGTTCCGGCAACCACGCGCATCGCCGAAGGCAAGGCGCCACGGGTGGTGCCGCTGACGGTTGCCGCCTGGATGGCCTTCCTGCGTGGGTCCGACGGCAACGGGCGGAGCTGGACGGTGGCCGACCCCATGGCCGCGCGCCTGACGGCGATCGCCGGCGAGCATGGCGACGACCCGGTGGCGCTGGCCGACGCGCTGTTCGCCATAAGCGAGATCTTCCCGGCCGCGATATCCGGCAACGCCCCGTTCCGCAAGGCGACGACCCAACACCTCAGAAGCCTTCTCACCCGTGGCGTACCCGCCACGCTCACCGCTTTCCTGTTCCGCTGATTTCAGGCGATCCGTTTTTCTGGAGGACCCCACCATGATCGAGACCTGGCGCTGGTTCGGCCCCGATGACCCCGTCAGCCTTCAGAAGGCGCGGCAGGCGGGCGCCACCGGCATCGTCACTGCCCTCCACCACATGAACCAGGGGCAGGTGTGGTCGGTGGACGAGATCGAAAAGCGCAAGGCCGTTGTGGAATCCGCTGGGCTCACCTGGTCGGTGGTCGAAAGCATCGGCGTCGGCGAGGAGATCAAGACCCGCACCGGCAACTACCGGGAAAAGATCGACAATTACAAGCAGTCGATCCGCAACGTCGCCCGGTCCGGCATCAAGACCATCTGCTACAACTTCATGGTCATCACCGACTGGAGCCGTACCAACCTGATGTTCAAGCTGCCCAACGGCGGCTTCGCGCTCCGCTACGACAAGGTGGATTTCGCCGCTTATGATCTGTTCGTGCTGAAGCGCAAGGCGGCCGAGGCGAGCTACAGCACCCACCTGATCGCCGCCGCCAAGGCACGCTTCGATGCCAAGAGCGCCGATCAAGTCGCCGAGCTGGAGCGCAACCTGATCGACTGGCTGCCGGCCCGCGACTTCGCCTACACCCGCGACAGCTTCCGCGACATGCTGGAACTCTATTCGGGCATCAGCCCCGACGACCTGCGCGCCAACCTCACCGAATTCCTGCGCGAGATCACGCCGGTGGCCGAGGAGGAAGGCGCCCGCCTGTGCATCCACGCCGACGATCCGTCCTTCCCGATTTTCGGCCTGCCGCGCGTCATGTCGACGGCCGAGGACGTCAGGGCGATGTTCAAGGCTGTGCCTCAGGAGGCCTGCGGCCTGACGCTCTGCACCGGCTCCTTCGGCTCCAATCTCGACAACGACCTCGTCGCCATGGCCAAGGAATTTGCCCCGCGCATCCACTTTGTCCACCTCCGCAACGTTACCCACGAGTCGGACGGTTCCTTCTACGAGGCCGACCATCTCGGCGGCGACACCGATCTGATTTCCGTCGCGGCGGCTATCCTGAGCGAGGAGGAGCGCCGCCGGTCGGTCGGTCGGACGGACGCCCAGATCCCCTTCCGGCCCGACCACGGCCATCTGATGGGCGACGACATCGGCCAGAAATCCAATCCCGGCTATTCCTTCGTCGGCCGCCTGAAGGGGCTCGCCGAACTCAGGGGGGCCATCAAGACCATCGAGGCCTTCCGCTCCGGCCGCGTCTCCTGACGCGGCGGAGGACGGCTGGCGTTTGTTCGGATTCCGATATTTGCCGAAGCGGTGTATCGAGCGGCGGCAGATATCGGCGACGACCATTGCCGGCTTTCGTCCCTCGCCGGTTTTGACCGTTATACCAACAGCTTCGCCGGCCTCCGCCCTATCGGCGCGATCCAGCTGGACGGCCTCCATGGCTTATGCCATGGTAGTATCTCAATGGAGAACGCACGTGCTGCCAACTGCCGCCGCCGGTTACGAGCTCGACCCCAAGCAGCCCATCGGGGCTCAGGTCTACAGCCTCTTGAAGCGGATGATCATCTGTCTCGCCTTCAAGCCCAACGAGGCCCTGAGCGAGAAGGAACTGGCGTTGCGCCTCGGCGTCAGCCGCACGCCGGTGCGTGAAGCGCTCATTCGCCTGGCCGACGAGACCCTGGTCGACGTTTTTCCGCAGCGCGGCACCGTCGTGTCGCCGATCAAGGTCGCCGAGGTCATGGAGGCGCAGTTCCTGAGGGAAGCCCTGGAGGCCGCCGTCGCCCGCCGGGCCGCCGAACAGCCTTCGCCGGCCCTGATCCGCGACTTGTCTCGCCTGCTCGACGCGCAGCATCAGGCTGCCACCGCCGGCCTGCCGGAAGACTACATGCCGCTCGACGAGGCCTTTCACCGCGCCATCAGCGAAGGCACCGGCATGCCCCGGGCCTGGCGCCTCATCCAGAGCGTCAAGGGGCAGATGGACCGCGTCCGCTTCCTCAGCCTTCCCAACAAGGCGCACCTTCTGCTGCTCACTGACCAGCACGCCGAAATCTTCAAGGCGATCGAAACGCAAGACCCCGACCGCGCCGAGGCGGCCATGCGCCATCACCTCAAGGAAGTGCTGAAGACCATCCAGGAACTCGCCGCCGAAATGCCCGCCATTTTCGCCTGAGCTATAGGTGAGCGAGAGGCGGGGCAGTGCCCCGCGCGCTCAGAACGAACGCGTCATACCAAGATGCATTGAAAATGCCTCTTGGTATTCTGCTTGCCGATTTCTCATGCCCCTGATGCAAATGAGAAATCGGCGATGGCTCAATGAGCGGATGCGTCAGCATCTTCGCGAATTGCTATCACACGTCCTGATACGACTTGGCCCAATCGAAGACGGCTTGCTGCTGTTCCCGCATGAAGGTCATATCGTCCTCGACCACATAGCCGAGGTCGGCCGCGGCGGTCACAAATCCCTTGCGCGCTGCCGGGTCCATCTCACCGCTTTTGAGCTTCTGCTGGTTGACGATGATGGCGCTGAGCAGCGGCCAGCCCTTGCGGTGCGAGAATTCAAGCAAGCTGATGAGATGCCCGGTCATGGCAGAGCGCTTTTTCGACCAATCGACGCCGCTCTCCTCGGCAAGCTGCGCGTAGGAAAGATAACTTCCAGCGCGCGCCGCCTTCAGCACGGCATGCATCGTCTTGTCGAATTCGAGGCCACCACCCTTGCGGCGTCCCTTGTCCTCCAGCGCCTGGAGATAATAGGGGTCGGAGGTCAGCTCCTTGCGACGATAGTTGTCGATGATGTTCTGAAGTTCGCTGTCCGTCCATTCGGCAACCGGCTTGGCCATCTTCGTCTCCGCTAATTACGAGACGGCGGCCTTCCTGAGGCTCAGGCGGTAATGCGCCGGCACGACCTCTTCAAATAGCACAGTATCGCCGACAACGGCGCCGGTTCGTTCGAAAAAGCTCTTAACGAAGCCATGCTCGCGAAAAAACTTGCGCGGCCGGCCATGCCGAGACTTCGGAATCTCGGCATTGACCTTGAGATCGTTGAATTCGAGGCGGATCGACTTCGGCATCGGCTTGGCCTTGGCCGGCGCGTCCGGCGACGGATCGCTTGCCGGCGGCGTCAGATGCCCGAGAATGGCCGTGATATAGATATGGTAATTCTTGAGGTTCCCCTCCGTAAGCTGGCTTTCGTAGACGGTCATGCTTCTATCTTCCTGGCTCACGCCGGCTTGGGTGCCACGCCCATTCGGCGCGGATGCGATCGAGCAGGATGCTGGCTGGTGCGTCGTTCAGGTTCTGGGAATGAATTCGCCAGGAAAGCCGTGGCGAGCACAGCCATGGCTGGAGCGACCGGAAGGGCATAATAGCACGTCAAAGCTGGGTAGAAGAGGGAAGCCAAAAATTTAGGTACCCATCCCACTCTTGACTTGGACCGGCCCCAACCACTTCCCAGGAGCCGCCGCGAACAGCTGTCGCGGGCAGCATAAGTGCCAATCGGCCGCCGTTCCCAGCCGCCGCCACATGGAAAGCCAGCGACGAGATATCAACCGACACAAGCGTTTACCGACATCGCCATCCGGAATTCCGCGTAATTGACTTGCCGGTCCGCGATCCGCCATTCATCGCTGATGCAAATAAGACGCAAAAGCAATCTGCGACCGACCATTCTGCCGCTGTCGGTGTTGATCATCTGGCTGGTCGCCTCCTCGGCCGGCATGACCAACGCCTACCTGTTGCCGTCTCCAGGGCGCATCGCCGAAGCGGCCGGCGAACTTATCGCCAACGGAGAGCTTTTCCGGCACATCGGCGCCAGTCTGTGGCGGGTGCTGTTCGGCTTTGCCCTCACCGCCGCCCTCGCCCTGCCGCTTGCCTTTCTGACCGGCATCTTCGCGCCGCTCGGCGGCTATCTCAGCTGGGTTCTCGAAGCGCTGCGCGTCACGCCCCCGCTGGCGCTGGTGCCGCTGCTGATTCTCTGGCTGGGCATCGGTGAGGCGTCCAAGCTCACCATCGTCGTGCTGGCAAGCTTCTTTCCCGTCTACATGAATGCTCTTGCCGGCATCCGCGAGGCCGACGGCAAGCTGATCGAACTGGCCCGCACGCTCGACCTCACCCGCCGCGAAACGGCCCTGCACGTCTTTCTGCCGGCGGCGTTGCCCGGCATCGTCAACGGCCTGAGGCTCGGCTTCGGCTACAGCTGGCGGGCGCTGGTCGGCGCCGAACTGGTCGCCGCCTCGGCAGGCCTCGGCTACCTGATCATCGACGCCAGCGAAATGGCCCGCACCGACCGCGTCTTCGTCGGCATCTTCGCCATCGCCGCGCTCGGCGCCCTGACGGACTGGCTGTTCCGCCGTGCCGCCGCCCGGCTGATGCCATGGCGAAGCGAAGCTGGCCAGAGCAGCGGGCTGGAGGGCTGAGCCATGTACGCCCTGACCATCGCCGGCCTCCGCCGCCGCTTCGAGATTTCCGGCCGGGCGATCGATGCGCTCGCCGGCATCGACCTTGCCATTGCCGCGGGCGAACTTCTGGCGGTGGTCGGTCACAGCGGCTGCGGCAAGACCACGCTACTGCACCACGTCGCCGGCCTGCAAAGCCCCGATGCCGGCTCGATCACCTTCCACGCGCCGGACGGCCCCACCCACGACGCCCGGATCGGCATGGTTTTTCAGGAGCCGCGCCTCATGCCGTGGAAGACGGTGCGCGGCAACCTTGCCCTGGCGCTGAAGCGCTTCGCCAGCGGCACCGAGGCCGAGCGGCGGATCGGCGACGCCCTCGATATGGTCGGCCTCGGCGCATTCGCCGACGCCTGGCCGCACCAGCTGTCGGGCGGCATGGCCCAGCGCGTCTCGCTCGCCCGCGCCCTCTGCCGCGATCCGGACATCCTGCTGCTGGACGAACCGTTCGGCGCCCTCGACGCGCTGACGCGCAGCCGCGTCCACGGCGAATTCGCCGCCATCCGGCTACGGCGCCCGCTGACCACCATCCTGGTCACCCACGACATCGCCGAGGCGGTGCGCCTTGCCGACCGCGTCGCCGTCATGCAGGCGGGCCGCCTCACCGCCGTCTTCGACATCGACCTCCCCCACCCCCGGCCGCTGGCCGCGCCCGGCCTTGCCGAGCAGGTGGCGGCGATCACCGCCGCCGTTCTCGGCGAACCCGTTTCATGACCGCCCCCCAACCACCAAAACCAAAAGCGCTAGGAGAAACGCCCGTGCTGAAATCCCTCGTCCGCCTCGCCGCCACGGCCGCCATGGCAGCCCTGTTCGCCGGCAGCGCATTCGCCGCCGAACCACTGAAGGAAATCAACATTTCCTATGTCGAGTCGCCCTTCAACCTGCAGACCATCGTCATGCGCAAGCAGGAGCTGCTGGAGAAGGAATTCGCCGCCGACGGCGTCAAGATCAACTGGCACACCATCAACTCCGGCGCCCAGCAGGCCCAGGCGATGGCCGCCGGCTCGCTCGACATCGGCGGCGTCATGAACACCACCTCGATATTGCTCGCCAATGCCGGCGGCAACCCGGTGCTGATCGCCGCCGGCGTCAGCCGCCCGGCCCAGACCTACGCCATCATGGGCAAGGCCGGCGGGCCGAAGACCATCGCCGACCTCCGGGGTAAGCAGGTGGTCGGGCCGCGCGGCACCGTGCTGCACCAGATCCTGGCCGCCGCTCTCGTCTCCGAGGGCATGACCCTCTCGGACGTCGAATTCATCGGCATGGACCTGCCCAAGGCGCAGGCGGCCTTGATCGCCGGCCAGACCGACGCGGCGCTGCTCGCCGCCAGCCTGAAGATCAAGGCGGAAGCGGCCGGCGCCACGGTGATCGCTACCGGCGACGGCCTCGTCAATCCGGTTCTGGTGGTGGGCGTTTCCAAGGCCTTCGCCGATGCGCACCCCGATGCCGCGGCCCGCGTGCAGCGCGTCAACAAGGAGGCGACCGCCTGGGTACTCGCCCATCTCGATGAAGCCACCGAGATCGGCGCCAAGGAACAGGGCATTCCGCTCGAGGATGGCAAGAAGCTCGCCGCCTGGGGCAACTTCACCGACACGCTGACCGAAAAGGACATCGCCAGCATCAAGGACGACATCAAGTTCCTCAACGACAACGACATGATGAAGGGCACGGTCGACGTCGAAGCGCTGATGCTGCCGGGCGCCCTCGCGGGGAACGCCCAGTGAAGACCTTTCTCGAAGTTCGCGAACGCGACGGCGCGTTCGCCATCCGCCACGACGATCTCTTGGCCTACACCGGGCCGTCCCAACTCATCGCCTGCACGCTGACATTCCTGCTGTTCGAGCGAGCCTTCGCCGACCTATCGCCAGGCGTGCCGCCGCGCCGCGACGACATCCGCCTGCGCACCGCCTTTCCCGGCGACGGTGTCCACGCCGCCATGGAAATGGTGGCGCGGGCTGTCACCGACGGGCGGCTCGTGGTCGACACGCGCCTCGGCCCGCCGGAGGCGCCGGCCGCCCCGGCCGGACGCTTCTATTTCGAGGTGGCCATCGGCGACGCCGCGCGGGCCTACTGGCCCAAGCCGGGCTTCTTCGATGCCCGGTTCATCGACATGGTGGTGAACTATCAGGAAGGTAGCGGCGGACCGAAGGCGCAGGCCGACTACCTCGCCTTCAAGCATGAGCTGATCGCCCGCCTGCGGGGCATGCCGATCGGCGAACTGTTCGAAAGCCGGGAAATCCCCGCCTGGACCGTTCCGCCACCGCCGGCGCCGATCGAGGTCATCGACCACGGCACGCTCTTGCGCGTCTCCTTCACCGATTGCCTCGCCTATCACGGCCGCACCAGCATCGGCGGTCTGGCGCTGGGATACCGGCTGTTGCAGCACGCCTTCGCGACACTCAGCCCCGGCAAGGCGCCCGACCGCGACAGCGTGCGCGTCTTCACCGCCTTCCCCGGTCCCGGCCTCAGGGATGCGCTGGAGCTGGTTACCCGAGTGGTGACACGCGGCGCCTACACCGCCGACCCGGCCGCCGACGTACCCGGCCCGGAGGGCGTCACCGGTCGCATGTATTTCGAGGTGGAGGTCGGCGACCGGCGATTGCGCCTCGCGCTCATCGATGGCGCCATCGAGCCGGAGTTCATCCGTCTCGGCCGCAAGAGCAAGGCCGGCGAGGCCACACCCGAAGACGAAGCCCGCTGGACCGAGCTCAAGGAAGCGCTCGCCGTCACCGTGCTATCGACGCCCGCCGCCGACCTGTTCGTCGAGCATTGAAAGACAAGGGTCGCGCGGTCAGGCCGCGCGGCCCACCCATCACGCTTCCGGCGCCAGGACTCCGCCCGTTCACCCCGCCGCGCGCTTCGGCTCGTAATTCAATATCGGCGCCAGCCACCGCTCCGCCGTCTTCACGTCCCAGCCCTTGCGGGCGGCGTAGTCGGCGACCTGGTCGGCGTCGATCTTGCCGACGCCGAAATACTGGCTGTCGGGGTGGCTGAAGTAGAGGCCGGAGACGGCGGCGCCCGGCCACATGGCGAAGTTCTCGGTCAGCTGGATGCCGACTTTCTCGGTGGCCTGAAGCAGCGAGAACAGCGTCGCCTTTTCCGTGTGGTCGGGCTGGGCCGGATAGCCGGGGGCCGGCCGGATGCCGCGATATTTCTCGGCGATGATGTCGTCGGTGGTCAGCGCCTCGTCGGCGGCGTAGCCCCAGAACTCGCGGCGCACCAGGGCGTGCATGCGCTCGGCGAAGGCCTCGGCGAGGCGGTCGGCTAGCGACTGGCTGAGGATCTTGGAATAATCGTCGTTGGCACGGGCAAAGCGCTCGGCCACTACGTCCTCGCCGAAGCCGGTGCTGACGGCGAAGCCGCCGATAAAGTCGGCGAGGCCGCTCTCCTTCGGCGCCACGAAGTCGGCGATGGCGAAATTGGCCCGTGCCGAGCCACGCGCCATCTGCTGGCGCAGGCTATGGAAGGTGGCGAGGCGTTCGGCACGGCTGTCGTCGGTGTAGAGTTCGATGTCGTCGCCGACGGCATTGGCCGGCCAGAAGCCGATCACCGCCTTGGCGGTCAGCCACTTTTCGTCGACCATCTGCTTCAGCATGGCCCGCGCGTCCTCATAGAGCGGCCGCGCCGCCTCGCCATAGACGGCGTCGTCGAGGATCTGCGGGAAATGGCCGCGCATCTCCCAGGTGGAGAAGAACGGCGTCCAGTCGATATAGGGCACGAGGTCGGCAAGGTCGTGGCTTTCGAACACCCGTGTGCCGAGGAAACTCGGCTTGGGCGGCGTGTAGCCCGTCCATTCCGGCACGAAGCGATTGGCGCGCGCATCGGCGATGGTAAGGCGCCGACGATCCTCGCGGCCGCGGGCATGCTCCTCGGCAATGCGGGCGTATTCGGTCCGGAGATCGTCGATGTAGACCACCTTGCGGTCCGAGAGCAGCGACGACGCCACGCCGACGGCACGGCTGGCGTCCGTCACATAGACCGCCTGCCCCCTGTTGTAGTTGGGATGGATCTTGACGGCGGTGTGGACGCGGCTGGTGGTGGCGCCGCCGATCATCAGCGGCAGTTCGAAGCCCTGCCGCTCCATCTCGGCCGCCACATGGCACATCTCGTCCAGCGACGGCGTGATCAGGCCTGATAGCCCGATGATATCCGCCTTCACCTCGCGCGCGGTGTCCAGGATCTTCTGCGCCGGCACCATCACGCCGAGGTCGATCACCCGGAAGTTGTTGCAGGCCAGCACGACGCCGACGATGTTCTTGCCGATGTCGTGCACGTCGCCCTTCACCGTCGCCATCAGAATGGTGCCGGCCGAGGAATCCTCGGTGATCCCCAGCTCTTCCTTTTCCTTCTCCATGAAGGGCATCAGCCAGGCCACCGCCTGCTTCATGACACGCGCCGATTTCACCACCTGCGGCAGGAACATCTTGCCGGCGCCGAACAGGTCGCCGACCACGTTCATGCCGGCCATCAGCGGCCCCTCGATGACGTGCAACGGCCGGGCGACGGAAAGCCGCGCTTCCTCGGTGTCCTCGGTGATGAACTCGGTGATGCCGTGGACGAGCGCGTGCTCCAGCCGCTTGGCCACCGGCAGCTGCCGCCAGGCGAGATCGACCACCCGCTCCTTGGCGCCGGTGCCGGCATAGCGCGCCGCCGCGTCGACGAGGCGCTCGGTGGCGTCCGGCCGACGGTTGAGGACGACGTCCTCGCACAGCTCCTTCAGCTCCGGGTCAAGCTGGTCATAGACGCCGAGCTGGCCGGCGTTGACGATGCCGAAATCCATGCCGGCGGCGATGGCGTGGTAGAGGAACACGGTGTGCATCGCCTCGCGCACCGGCTCGTTGCCACGGAAGGAGAAGCTGAGGTTGGAGACACCGCCCGACACGTGGGCGCCGACAAGGTTCTGCCGGATCCAGCGCGTCGCCTCGATGAAGTCGACGCCGTAGTTGTTGTGCTCCTCGATGCCGGTGGCCACCGCGAAGATGTTGGGATCGAAGATGATATCCTCGGGCGGCACGCCCACCTGTTCGGTCAAAATCTTGTAGCAGCGGGCGCAGATCTCGGTCTTGCGCTTATAGGTGTCGGCCTGTCCGACCTCGTCGAAGGCCATCACCACCATGGCGGCGCCGTAGCGGCGCACCAGCTTGGCATGGTGGATGAAGGCCTCTTCGCCTTCCTTCAGCGAGATCGAATTGACGATGCCCTTGCCCTGCAGGCACTTGAGACCCGCCTCGATCACCGTCCATTTGGAGCTGTCGACCATCACCGGCACACGGGCGATGTCCGGCTCGGCCGCCATCAGGTTGAGGAAGTTGACCATGGCCGCTTCGCTGTCGAGCAGGCCCTCGTCCATGTTGACGTCGATGACCGTCGCCCCGCCTTCTACCTGGTCGCGCGCCACCGCCAGCGCCGCCGGATAATCGCCCTCGCGGATCAGCTTGCGGAAGCGCGCCGAGCCCGTGACGTTGGTCCGTTCGCCGACCATGACGAAGCTGGCGGATGAGGCGGAAGTGTCGGTCATGGCAAGGATTATCCTTGGAAAGCGGAGCAGCGTGTCAGCATTAAGCGGTTCGGTCGGGGCCGGCTAGGCCCCGATCACCGTCGGCTCGAGGCCGGAGAGGCGCAGGCGCGGTTCGATCGTCGGCGGCACGCGCGGGGCAACACCCTTCACCGCCTCGGCGATCGCTTTGATGTGTGGCGGCGTGGTGCCACAGCAGCCGCCGACGATGTTGACGAGGCCGGAGCGGGCGAACTCGCCGACCAGCGCCGCCATCGCCTCAGGGCTCTCGTCATATTCGCCGAACTCGTTGGGCAGGCCGGCGTTGGGATAAGCGCAGATCAGCGTGTCGGAAACGCGAGCGAGATCGGCGATGTGGGCGCGCATCTCGCGCGCGCCCAGGGCGCAGTTGAGGCCGATGGACAGAAGGCCGGCATGCCGCACCGAATACCAGAAAGCCTCAGCCGTCTGGCCGGACAGCGTGCGTCCCGAGAGGTCGGTGATGGTGCCGGACACCGAGATCGGCAGCCGAATGCCGCGTTCCTCGAACACCTCCTCGGTGGCGAACAGCGCCGCCTTGGCGTTCAGCGTATCGAACACCGTCTCGATCATGATGATGTCGGCGCCGCCGTCGATCTGGCCGCGTACCGCCTCGGCATAGGCGCGGCGCAGGTCGTCGAAGGTGATCGCCCGGAAGCCAGGGTTGTTGACGTCGGGCGACAGCGAAGCGGTGCGGTTGGTCGGTCCCAGCGCGCCAGCAACAAAACGCGGCTTGCTCGGGTCCTTGGCTGTGAAGACGTCGGCGGCGCGGCGGGCAACGCGGGCGGATTCAAGGTTCAGCTCGTAGGCCAGCTCTTCCATGCCGTAGTCGGCCTGGGCGACAAAGGTCGAGGAGAAGGTGTTGGTCTCAAGGATGTCGGCGCCTGCCGCGAGATACTGGCTGTGGATGTCGAAGATCACGTCGGGCCGGGTGATCGAAAGGAGGTCGTTGTTGCCCTTGAGGTCTTTCGGCCAGTCCTTGAACCGCTCGCCCCGGAAGTCGGCTTCCGTCAGCTTGCAGCGCTGGATCATCGTGCCCATGGCGCCATCGATCACCAGGATGCGCTCGGAGGCGAGCTCGCGCAGGCGGCGCTCGGTCGGAGATGTCTCGGTCATGGCGGTTCTCCTTGGGTGTAGGTGTGGTCAGGCGGGGACGGCGACGGTCGGCTCGGTCTTGGCTCCAGAGCCTGTCTCGAAACTCGCTGGGGTGTGGCAGATAGCGACGAGTTCGAGAACCGGAGCGGAGCGAACTTACTGTTCGTGAGCACCGGAAGCGGAGAGCTCTAGGCTAGATGCCCGCCCCAGTAGAGTTTCGGGAGAGGCTCTGAGACCCATCATGTGGCAGATGGCGTACACCAGATCGGCCCGGTTCATGGTGTAGAAGTGGAAGTTGCGGAAGCCGCGATCGATCAGGTCCATCACCTGCTCGGCGCAGACGGCCGCCGCCACCAATTGGCGTGTCGCCGGATCGTTTTCCAGCCCATCGAAGCGGTGGGCGAGCCAGCCGGGCACCGAGGCGCCGGCCTTCTTGGCGAAGGCGGCCGACTGCTCGAAGTTCACCACCGGCACGATGCCCGGCACGATCGGCACGTCGATGCCGGCGGCGCGCACCCGCTCGACGTAGCGCTCGAACTTGTCGTTGTCGAAGAAGAACTGGCTGATGGCGCGGGTCGCCCCGGCCTCCACCTTGCGCTTCAAAATGGCGATGTCGGCGGCGACATCGGGGCTTTCGGGATGCTTTTCCGGATAGGCGGAAACGGAAATCTCGAAGTCGCCGATCGCCTTGATGCCGGCGATCAGGTCGGTGGTCGAGGCGTAGCCTTGGGGATGCGGCTGGTAGGCCGTGCCGAGGCCGCCGGCCGGATCGCCACGCAGCGCCACGATATGGCGGACGCCGGCATCGCGATAGCCGCGCACCACGTCGTCGATCTCGGCGCGGCTGGCGCCGACGCAGGTGAGATGGGCGGCCGGCTTGAGGTTCGTCTCGCGGACGATGCGGGCGACGGTGGCATGCGTACGTTCGCGCGTCGAGCCGCCGGCGCCGTAGGTGACCGACACGAAGCGCGGGCCGAGCGGCGCCAGACGGGTGATCGATGCCCACAACGCCTCTTCCATCTTCTCCGTCTTGGGCGGGAAGAATTCGAAGGAAACGCCGAGGTCGAGGGCGCCGATATTGTGACTGAACCGCATGATGGAATGTCCCGAAAAATCGTGTCGTGTCAGGCGATACGCTGAAGATTGGTCATGTCGACGCGGCGGTCGGCGGCAAGGAACAGCGACACAGTCAAGCCATCCGCCGTCTCCGGTGGCAGGTCGCGCACCGTGTCGAAGGCAAGGCCCGCCGCCTCGATCCAGCCGCGCATCTGCTCGTGGCTGAAGCCGAGCCGGCGGTGGGCGTGATCGGCGCGCAAGAATTCATGGTCGTGCGGCGCAAAATCGACGATCAGCAGACGACCACCGGGCGCCAGCGCCGCCGCCGCCTCACGCAGAGCCCGCGCCGGATCGTCGAGATAATGCAGCACCTGATGGATCACCACCAGATCGAAGCCGGCGCCGACCGACAGCGCCGTCACGTCGCCCTGGCGGACGTGGGCATTGTCGATGCCGGCCGCTGCCAGATTGGCGCGCGCCACCGACAGCATGTCGTGGCTCATATCGATGCCGACGGCGCGGCCGTAGCAATCGGCCAGCAACGTCAGCATGCGCCCGGTACCGGTGCCGACGTCGAGCATGTTGAAGATCGGCCGGTTGCCAACGGTGGCGCGGATCGCCGCCTCCACGTCATGCTCGGCGACATGCAGCGTCCTGAGACGGTCCCAGCCCTCTGCGTTCTGGGCGAAATAGCGCTGGGCCTCGGCGGCATGCGCCGCCTTGATGGCATCGAGCCGGCGCCGATCGGATTCCACGGCCGGATCGGCGGGGTCGATGGCGGCGATCAGCGTGCGCGTCAGCGCGGCCGCCGGCCCTTCGTCGACCAGACGATAATAGGCCCAGGCGCCTTCCGGCAGCCGCTCGACGAGCCCGGCCTCGGTGAGCAGCTTGAGATGACGCGACACGCGCGGCTGGCTCTGCGCCAGCACCTCGGTGAGATCCTTCACGGTGGCTTCGCCGAGCGACAGCAGCGCCAGAAGGCGCAGCCGCGTCGGCTCGCCAGCGCTGCGCAGCACCGACACCACATCGTCGAAGGAAGCAGCCGACACCTCGGCCATACGAACGCTAGACATAAAGATATGTTTATGTCGAATGGCAAAGCGTTGCAAGAGGCGCGATGGCCAGCGGCATCGAAAGCGCCATCAACGCCCCTCCGGCAAGCAGCGCCAGCGGCTTCAAGCCAGCCGGCGCCGACCGGTATGGACGATCATGCGTCCGTCTTCAGCCCTTCTTCTGGCTGAAGAGTGCGTAATATTCGTCGGCCATCTTTCTGAGCGAGCGTCCGATGGACGCATACTCAAACTCGTTGAGATTGGCGAGCGACGCCCGCCCGGACGGGTGCCGCGTTCCAAAGCCGCGCCCCGGCAGCAGCACGATCCCCGTCTCATCGGCAATCCGGAATAGAAGTTCGTTGGCGGTGAACGTCTTCTCCACCCATGCGGCGAATTCGGCGCCGTAGAGCTTGTGCGAAATCTTCTCGAGATCGAGCAGCGTGTAGTAGTCGACCGAATTGTCGTCGTCGGGCGTTTCGATGCCCAGTTCGGCATAGAGCGCGGCCTGACGGCGGCGAATGACGTGTTTCAGCGTTGCCTTGTAGCCGCCGTGCTCGTCCATCAGCGCAAACAGCGAGAACAGCACCATCTGGACCTGCTGCGGCGTCGACAGCCCGGCCGTGTGGTTCAGCGCCACCGTGCGGCTGTCGGCCACCAGACGGTCGATGAATTTCAATTTCGAGACGTCGGTGACGATCGACGCGTATCGCCGCTCCAGAAGCGTTTTGGCCACCATGGGCAACTTCGCCAGCGCGGTATCGAGGACATTGTCCTGGTGAAGCGCCACGGCGCCAAGCCGCCACCCCGTCGCGCCGAAATACTTGGAGTAGGAGTAAACCAGGATCGTGTTGTTTGGGCACACGGCAAACAGCGACCGGAAATCGTCGGCAAACGTGCCGTAGACGTCGTCGGTCAGGATGATCAAATCGGGCCGATCGTTCTTCACGATATCGGCGATCTTGGTCAGGCTGCGTTCGTCAAGCTTCACCGAGGGCGGATTGCTCGGATTGATGCAGAAGAAGATCTTGATCGAGGGATCCTTCAGCTTCTCCAGTTCGGCATCCGGATACTGCCAGCCGGCCTCCGGATCGGCATTGATCGCCACCTCCGTCAACCCATAGACGTCGAGCTCGGGGATCTCGATATAGGGAGTGAAGACCGGTAAACCAATCGCCACCTTGTCCCCTTTCTTGACGAGCTGGTTCTTTTTCAGTGTATCGAAGATGTAAGTCATCGCCGCGGTTCCGCCCTCGACGGCGAAAACGTCCACATCCGCGGCCGAAACGCGCCCGCCAACCATCTCCTTCATCAGATAATGACGGACGATCTGTTCGCTGATGCGCAGCATGCGCGGCGGAACGGGATAGTTGCAGCCGAGGATGCCCTCGACCATCTCGTGCAGAAAGTCAGAGGCCGAGAGGCCGAGCTGATCGCGGACAAAGCTCAGGGCGCGGCGCAGAAAGTCGACGCCCTCCTGCTCGTGGTTCTCGGTGGTGAAGCGCTCGAAGCGCCCTTCGATGCCGTCGATGCGCGGCAGCCCGCCGACCCCTTCCTGCATGTAGGAGAAGGAGAGTTCCGACTCCGCCACGGCGAACAGGCCAAGCCGGAAGAAGCCTCGGCGCGGAAGCGTTGCCAGGAAATTGGGATTGCCGCGCCCGGCATTCAGCATCGTCATGTCGGCCTTGCTGGATGCCAACTTGATGAGTTCATCCTTCAGCTCGAAGGGGCTCAGTTTCGCGAACTGGCTGTAGTTGTTCATTTCGGTCCTCGGATTTGGTCAGCGCAAATCCTGCAAAAGCGGATGCGGCTTTGCGTCAGAATGTGTTTAAAAACAAATAGATAGATTATCACGGCGAGCTTTTCTCGCCGCGATGGCCTTAGACGAAGGCGACGACGAGCGGGCCAAGCAGCGTCAGGAAGACGTTTGCCAGCGCGTAGGTGATGGCGAACGGTGTTGTCGGGATCGCGTTGCCGGCCTTGTCCAGAACTTCGCCGAAGGCCGGATTGGCACTGCGCGAACCGGCCAGGGCACCGGCGAACACCGCCACATTTTCATAACCCAACACATAGCGACCAACGAGCATGGTAATCAGAAGCGGCAGAACGGTCACCACCACGCCGATCAGGAAGATCGACAAGCCGCTGTGAATGATCGTCTGGATCGCCTGCTGTCCCGATTGCAGCCCGACCACCGCCACGAAGCCGGCAAGGCCGAGATCGCGCAGCAGCGTCGAGGCGGCCGTCGGCATGTTGCCCATGGTCATGTGCCGGCTGCGATACCAGCCGAAGGCGAGCCCTGAAAGAAGCGCGCCGCCGCCGGCGCCCAGAGTGAGCGGAATGGAGCCGATCCGAAGCACCAACAGGCCGATGAGCAGACCGACGACCAGACCAACCCCATGGAAGACGAAATCGGTCTTGTCGCTGGCGACGATGGCCGGGCCGACGTGGCTGGCAAGTCGCTGCAAATCCTCCTGCACGCCATGAACGGTGACCACATCGCCAGCCTCTATGACGGTGTCATTGAAGAGGTCGACCTTGGCACCGCCACGCGTGACGGCCAGCACGTAGATGCCATGACGCAGATTGCTGCTTGCGGCCAGAATCTGCCCGACCGTATGCCCGACGAAGTCCTTGCCGGTGATGGCCACGTCACGGGTCGTCACGACCAGTTCCATGCCGTCGGCGCCAGTCGACTCCGGGCCCAGCCTGTCTTCCAGGCCCACCACGCCCAACCGGCGACCGACAATCAGGACAAGATCGCCGGATTGAAGTTTCAGGCCGGGCTCCACGCCGATGATCTTGCCGCCGCGCTTGACCCGCTCGATGGTGATCATGCCGCCGGAAGCGGCAGCCTCGATGGTGGAAACCGTTTGTCCGGACGCGGCCTCGATCCTATAGACGCGGCCGACGAGGTCCGGCAGCGCCGGTTCCTCCCCTGCCCGGTATATCCGGGCGCCTTTCAGCATCTCCGCTTCGGCTTTCACCGCGTCGTCGCGAATGCCGCGCCCCATGAACCAGGGCAGGACGTTGACACAGATGATGATGGCGCCGAACGAGCCGAATATGTAGGTGACGGCATATCCGATCGCCACGTTCGCTTGCAGCCGCTGCGCTTCGTCGGCGCCCAGACCCAGCTTATCGATGGCGGAACTTGCAGTGCCGATAATCGCCGATTGCGTCAGTCCACCGGCCGCGATCCCCGCCGCAATGCCCTTATCCAGGCCGAACAGCTTGGCAAACACGATCACGGTGGCCAGGCCACTGACCGCCAGCACGACGGCCATCACGATCTCGCGGATGGATTGCCGGCCCAGTGAGCGCAGGAATTGTGGGCCGCTCTCGAAACCGACGGCATAGATGAACAGCGCGAAGAGGATGGCTTTGACGCCGTTGTCGATATGCACGCCGAACTGACTGATCAGCACGGCCGCCAACAGCGAACCGGCGACGCCGCCGAGCTGAAATGTGCCGAACTTGAATTTCCCGATCCAGTAGCCAATTGCCAGCGCCAGAAAGAGAGCGGCTTCCGGCGATTGCCGGAAGATGTCGGCGACGAAGGTCATGTTGCCTCGCTTGTTTGGTCGGCAACGGGACTGTCTCTGGCCCTCGGACGGCCGGACTCCGATGTCATCACGGCAACAATTCAGAACGTTCACGGTTCCCGCTGAAATACACGGTAGGTGATTGTGCATACCCTCTGATTGTCATCTCCCTATTTCGTTGAAGTGGGTGATGACGCTCGCTGAATGGCTGGTTCAGGCGATAATTTGGCCCGCCGGAAAGCCGTCCATAGCTCGCCCCCCGTTCTCCCCATCCGTTCCTCACACTGGAACGTGATCGCATCATTCTTGACCGATCAGTCCACAACGGCTACGTCTTCGGACATGGCAAGACCACGGGAGTTCGACAAGGAGGCCGCGCTGGCGGCGGCGATCAACGTATTCTGGGCCAAGGGCTTCGCGGCGACGTCGACGGAGGACTTGGTGCAGGCGATGGGTATTGGCCGGCAGAGTTTCTACAACGCCTTCGGCGACAAGCGTCGGCTCTATCTGGAAGCTTTGCAGACCTACCAACGAAACGCCACGAGCTGCCATCTCGAACGGCTGACCAAACCGGCCTCACCGCTGACGGGCCTTCTCGATCTGCTCGTCGGCCTCATTCCCGATGACGACAGCCTGCGCTGCATGGGCTGCATGGGTGTGGGTTCCGTTGGCGAGTTCGGCACCACCGACCCCGAGTTGATGGAGATGCGGGAGAAGATGATCGCGGTCTTCCACGCCAAGGTGGAGGAGCGCATCCAGGAGGGACAGAAGCTGGGAGAAGTCGATCCCAACGTCGATGCAGATCAGGCGGCCTCCTTTATCGAGATCACCATAAGCGGTTTCCAGCTCGCGGCGAGAGGCGGAGCGGGAGCGGCTGAACTGCACGCCCTTGCCGCCTTCGCGGTGGAGCGCCTCCGCGCAAAATAGCACGCAAAGTTGGCCCACGACCCTCTTCTTGATCAATTATGGACTAATCAGTCAAAAATGGAGAAGACAATGAGCGATGTTCGTAAAGTAGCGCTGGTGTTCGGCGGTTCGCGTGGCATTGGCGCCGCCATCGTCGAGCGGCTGGCCGAGGACGGGTACACCGTGCCCTTCACCTATGTGTCGCGAGAGGATGCCGCCAACGAGTTGGCCGGCAAGGTGGGCAACGCCGGTGGTCAAGCATTGGCGATCAAAGCCGACAGCGCCAAGCCGGAGGATCTCACCGCCGCCGTCGGCACTACAATCGACCGCTTCGGCCGGCTGGACGTCGTCGTCGTCAACGCCGGCGTGGCGCGCATGGGGCTGGTAGACACGGTCCCTCTTGAAGATCTCGACCTGCAGCTCGACGTCAACGTGCGCGGCGTCTTCCTCGCCATCCAGGCGGCCCTGCCGCACCTCAAAGAGGGCGGACGCATCATCACCATCGGCAGCAACATCGCGCTGCGCAGCGGCTTCCCCGGCGCCAGCGTCTATCAGACCACCAAGGCGGCGGTGGCCGGCATGGTCAAGGGCCTCGCCCTCGATCTGGCGCCGCGCGGCATCACCATCAACAACGTCCAGCCAGGCCCGACCAAAACCGACATGATCGGCGCCCTCGGCAACGAGGGAATGGACATGGTGATGGGCATGGTGCCGCTGAAGCGCATGGCCGAGCCGAAGGAAATCGCCGGCCTCGTCTCCTACATCGCGCGTGACGAAGCCGGTTACGTCACCGGCGCCAGCCTGACCATCGACGGCGGCTTCGCGCTCTAAAGGTGAACCGCTTTTACGAAAGCCAAATCGGACAGGGGCGCTCCGTAGCGCCCCTTCCTGCATGAACGAACCGAGATGGCCGCTTATGGGCGCCGTTGGTCCCGCTCACTTCGGCGGCGCGCATGAATGCCCGATCACCAGCTTCTGCTCGGCAACGTGACAGCGCCGCTCCCCTCCCGTGACCGCCTCCCCGCGAACATGCTCCATCATCCACAGTGAGGCGACACGGGCCAGTTCCTCGATGGGCTGCTCGACCGTGGTGATCCGGGGCATGACGAGGCTGCTCCACGGCACGACGTCGATGCCGGCGATGGATACGTCCTCCGGACAGCGGAAGCCGAGATCGGTGACCGCCTGCAACGCCCCGATGGCCATGTAGTTGTTGGCGGCCAGAATGGCAGTCGGCCGCTCGGCAGCCGACATCAGCCGAATGACGTTTTCATAGGCAAGCTCCGCGCTATAGTCGGCAACGATCTCCAGCTCCGGTTCGACCGGCAGCCCCGCCTGGGCCATGGCCGAGCGAAACCCATCCAGACGGCGCATGGCCACCCACATGCTCTTCTGGCCGCCGATATAGGCGATGCGGCGATGGCCGAGCCGCGCCAGATATTCGGTCAGCATCGCCGTGCCGCGATGATGGTCGGAGGTGACGAAGTCGAGGCGAGTGCCATCGACATCCTGATCGACCAGCACGACGGGAACGTCGATCTCATTGAGATAGGCGGCAAACTCGGGATCGTTGCGCAACGGCGTCATGATGATGCCCGCCACCCGATGGCGCTTCAGCAGATTGAGCGTGCGCAGCTCGCGATCCGGGTGCGAGTCCAGGTTGGCGACGATCAGCATATGCTCGGAGCCCGAAACATACCTGTCGATCGTGCCGAAAAGCCGGCCGAAGAACGGGTTTCCGGCATCGCCCAACACCATGCCGACCAGCTTGGACTGGCCGCGTTTCAGATTCTGCGCCATCAGGTTCGGCGAATAGCGCACCGCGGCCACCGCCGCCTCAATGCGGGCGCGCGTTTCCTCGCTGACCGGTCCCGTCCCGTTGAGGGCCAGGGAAACCGTGGAAATGGAGACGCCCGCGTGACGGGCCACATCCCTGATCGTCGCCAACTCGCTTGCCCCTTCCCGCCCAATCCAATCTATCGAACCGTTTTTATCAGCTACCGCTCCAGGTACGCATACGCGTGGTGGAACAGCGGCACAATCGCCAATTCGCTCTCATAGAACAGGTGAAATCAAGTCGAATATCGCTGTTCGATGATAGTTCGATGCTTGTCAAGCCAGAAAGACGATTATAGGGTTTAGTCGAAACGGTTTGATACTAATGCCCGGACGGGTATCCGCGCCAAGACGGAAATCGTTCTTCGTTTCGATCCAGAGGGTTAGGGAGATTTCTATGCAATTTCGGTTGAATGGAGAGTTGCGCCTGATCGCAGGCGCCGTTTTAAGCGCGGCCGTGCTTGTTTCTCAGGCACATGCCCAAGACATAGTCCTCAAGATGTGGACCCTCGACAACAACGGCTATAAGGAATTCATTGCCGAAGCCGCGCAAGCCTTCAAGGCGACGCATCCGGACGTCACCATCGATCACCAGATCTTCCCAGGCGATCCCTACAAGACGGCTCTGAAGGTGGCGCTTGTCGGCTCGGATGGTCCCGACGTGTTCTTCAACTGGTCCGGCGACCGGGCCAAGCAGTTGGTGAAGGACAAGCTGGCGCTCGACATCACCGACCTCGGCAATGCGCCCGACGGTTTTGCCAAGGTGCTTCCCGAAGGATGGCTCGACGCCTTCCGCTACGATGGTCGCCTCTACGGTGTCGCAATGGACGCCGTCTCGAAGTTCGTTTTCTATGACAAAGCCTACTTCACCGAGCACAAGCTTGAGATTCCGAAGACGCTCGGCGAGCTGGGCAACCTGTGCAAGGCGGTCCGCAAGATCGACCCCAACACCGTTCCGATGCCGCTCGGCAACAAAACCCGCTGGACCGCCATCCACTGGATGACGATGCTCAACGAGCGCGCCATGGGTGTCGCCGGAACCGCCGCCGACTACGACCTGTCGCGGCCGGCCGACCAGCTCTATACCGACCCCGGCTATGCCAAGGCATTCCAGGCCTTGGTCGATCTGCAGGACGACGGTTGCTTCGAGGATGCCCCGAACGCCACCGAATATGCCATCGCCGACTCCATGTTCGCCACCAAAGCCTCGCCGATGGAGTATTGCGGCACCTGGTGCACCTCCGGTCTCGATACGGCGGGCTTCACCGACTACGGCTTCTTCCGTCTCCCCGTGATGGATGGTGGCAAGGGCAGCGCCGATGCCAATTTCCTGGTGCCGGAGGGCTATCAGGTGTCCGCCAAGACCGCCCATCCCAAGGAAGCGGTGGAATGGCTGAGCTTCCTGGTTTCCGCCGAGCAAGGGCTGAAATTTGCCGAAAAGGTGCAGTTTCTCCCCTCCAACGCCAAGCTGATCGACCAGGCGGCGGGGCTTCCCCAAAGCTTCAAGGACATCGCGCGTGACGTCGGCACGCTGAAGCAGGGCGTCAACGTGCTTGATGCGCTGCTCGATGCCACGGTGGCCGACGCCTACATGAATGCCACGGTGGAAGTGCTGAACCGCACGCTGACGCCCGAGCAGGCGGTGGCCAAGATCCGCGAAACGGCGCTCGTCGCTCAGGCCAAGCAGTAACCCGCCCCCGCCCCGCTGGCCGCAGGCCGGTCGGGGCGGAGCGTCGCCTGACTCTCTCGTTCGATCCTTGTTGACCGGCCACCGACTGACGCGATGGCCGCTGGGGTAGCAACATGGCCTTCCCACCAATGTCCACGCCTGTCGCCGCGATGAAGCGGCCGGCCTTGCGCGCCGACAATGTTTCCGCCTCGGCCATGATGGCCCCGGCCCTCATTCTGGTCGGCGTCTTCATTCTGATCCCGGCCGTGGTCGCCGTGATCGGCTCGTTCTTCGATTTCTCAATGACGTCGAGCTCGTGGACCTTCGTGGGCGGCGCCAACTATCGGCACGCCGCCACCGACCCGCTGTTCTGGCTCGCCATCTCCAACAACATCTTCATCGTCATCGGATCGGTGATCTCCCAAGTCGGCGGCGGCGCCATTCTGGCGGCCATCCTCGATCGGGGCATCCGGCGCGGCAGCGTCGTCTACCGCACTATCATCTTCATGCCCGTCGTTATCTCGTCGATCGCCGTCGCCTTCGTCTGGATGCTGATCCTGGATCCCAACGTCGGCCCGCTCAATGCCATCGTCAAGACGCTCGGGCTAACGCCGCCACGGCTCGGCTGGCTCGGCGATCCCTCGATCTCGCTATGGATGCTGCTGCTCATCGCCGCCTGGCAGAACGTCGGCTTCCAGATGATGCTGATCCTTGCCGGCCTGCAGGCCATTCCCAAGGAGAACTACGAGGCCGCCTCGCTCGACGGCGCCCGTGGGCTCACGGCGTTCTGGTACATCACGCTTCCCGGCATCCGCAACGTACTGGTCCTGGCGACGCTGATCACCGTGATCGGCGGCTTCAAGGTGTTCGATCTGGTGTTCGTCACCACCGGCGGCGGCCCGGCCAACGCCACCCAGGTCCTGGGCACCTACACCTACACCCAGGCCTTCGCCTTCGGAAACATGGGCTATGCCAACGCCATGGCCGTCGTTCTGCTGGTCACCGCCGCGCTGCTCGGCTGGCTGCAGGTCCGGCTGTCGCACCGGGCGTAAGGAGCCAGAGGCCATGACCCCCAAATCCCGCACCATCGCCATCGGCCTGCACGCCGTCGTTTCGCTGTGGACGCTGTTCGTGCTGCTCCCCGTCTTCGTGATGGTCATCTCCGCCTTCAAGAGTCAGGCCGAGCTGTTCACACGCCCGCTCGCCCTACCCAAACAGTTCAGCTTCGCCGCCTTCGAGCGCGCCTGGGGCATCGGCATCAGCGGCTTCCTGGTCAATTCGCTGCTGGTCACCGCGCTGTCGGTGTTCATCATCATCCTCACCTCCAGCCTGGCGGCCTATGTCCTGGCCCGCTCGGAACGGCCGGTGATGCGGTGGGTCTACGTTGCCATCGTCGCCGGCTTCGCGGTGCCCTTGCAAAGCGTGATGGTGCCGCTCTACCAACTGGTCTCCAGCGCCGGGTTGCTCAACTCGCGCCTTGCCATCGCGCTGCCTTACGCGGCCTACGGCATCCCGTTCACCACCATGTTGTTCTACACGTTCTTCCTTGAGTTCCCGCGCGAGCTGGAGGAGGCGGCGCGTCTGGATGGCTGCGGCCGTATCGAGGTGTTCTTCCGCATCGTTCTGCCGCTATCCGGGCCGGCGATCGCCAGCGGCGCCATCTTCCAGGCCGTCTTCAACTGGAACGAATTCATCCTCGCCCTGCTGATGCTCACCCGGACCGATGTGCGGACGCTGCCCGTCGGCATCTACGGCCTGACAGGACAATACAGCGCCGACTGGCCGGCGCTGATGGCCGGTCTCGCCATCGCCACCGTTCCCCTCATCATCATCTTCCTGCTGGCCCAGCGCCATTTCGTGCGCAGCCTCGCCGGCCTCGGCAAATAGAGGTTCAGCCATGTCCCATCTCGAAGTTCGCGACGTCGTCAAGCGCTACGCCAAGTTCACGGCGTTGTCGGGCGTGTCATTTGCCGCCGAGCGCGGCGAGTTCGTCGTCATGGTCGGCCCATCGGGCTGCGGCAAATCGACGCTGTTGCGATCGATCGCCGGCCTGGAGGACATCTCCTCCGGCTCCGTCAGCATCGCCGGTCACGACATCACCCAGGCCGAACCGTCCGATCGCGGCGTCGCCATGGTGTTCCAGAACTATGCGCTCTATCCGCATATGACGGTGGCCCAGAACATGGGCTTTGCCCTCAAGGTGGCGCGCCGGCCAAAGAGCGAGATCAGCGCCGCCGTCACCCGCGCCGCCGAGATCCTGCGCATCACCGACCACCTGGCCAAATATCCCAAGGCCCTGTCGGGCGGCCAAAAGCAGCGGGTGGCCATCGGCCGCGCCATCACCCGCTCCCCCGAGGTGTTTCTGTTCGACGAACCGCTCAGCAATCTCGACGCCGCGCTCCGCTCGCAGATGCGCATCGAACTCAGCCGCCTGCATCGCGAGCTCGGCGCCACCATGCTCTACGTCACCCACGACCAGACCGAGGCCATGACCATGGCCGACCGCATCATCGTCATGAACGGCGGCAACATCGAGCAGATCGGCTCGCCGCTCGAACTCTACAACCGGCCGGCGACACGCTTCGTGGCCGGCTTCATCGGTTCACCGCGCATGAATTTCGTCGCCGCCTGGGTCATCGCCAATGCCGGCCGGTCGGTGAGCTTCTCCTTCGACGCGGCACTGCCGCCGATCCAGCTGGAATTCGCCCCCGGCGAGGCCCGCCCCTCCGTCGGCGATGCGGTCGTCCTGGGCATTCGGCCGGAGGCGCTCGGCGACGCCGGCGAAATCCACCTTGCCGACGCCGAGGTGGCGGTCGTCGAAGCGCTGGGGCGCGAAACCCTCGTCTATTCTGACGCCCATGCGCTGAGGACCACGGATTCCGAATCCCTCGACGGCTATTTCGCCCAGCTTGTGCCGAGCCAATCGGACAAGCGCCCCGGCCAGCCCGTCAGTCTGTGGGCCGACCGCTCGGCTTTCGTGGTTTTCGCCGCCGATGGCACCACGCTTCACGACGCCTCCCACGCCCTCGCCCCTCACAAGTGACGTGCCCCACCATGCGCTTTCGCCAGATCCATCTCGACTTTCACACATCCGGCCTGATCGGGGGCATTGGCTCCCGCTTCGATGCGCGGGACTTCGCGCGCGCCTTCAAAGCCGCCCATGTCGATTCCGTCACCGTCTTTTCCAAGTGTCATCACGGGCTTTCCTATCACCCGACCAAGATCGGGCGGATGCACCCCGGTCTCGATTTCGATCTGCTGCGGGCCCAGATCGACGCGTTGCACGCCGAAGGCATCGCCGCGCCGATCTATCTGTCGGCGGCCTGGGACGAGCATGCCGCCTTCACGCATGCCGATTGGCGGATCGTGACGCCGGACGGCCACCTGCCGCAGTCGCGCAATGAGCCCACCGGTTGGGCCTTCCTCGATTTCGCCTCCCCCTATCTCGACTATCTGTGCGCCCAGATCGACGAAGTCCTCGAACTCTATCCCGACGGCGACGGCATCTTCATCGACATCTGCAGCCAGCTGCCGTCGATCTCCCCTTACGCCAAGGCCAAGATGGAGGCGCGCGGCCTCGACTGGACCTCGACCGAGGACCGGACCCGTTTCGGCGCCGAAGCGCTGGAAATCTTTTATCGCCGGCTGACCGACACGGTGCGCGCCCGCGCGCCCGGCAAGTCGCTGTTCTTCAATTCGGGCCATATCCGACGCGGTAACCGCGATCATGTGCGCAAATATTACAGCCATCTCGAACTGGAGTCGCTGCCGACGGCCGGCTGGGGATACGACCACTTTCCCATCAGCGCCCGCTATGTCGATCCGCTCGGCATCCCCTTCCTGGGCATGACGGGCAAATTCCATTTCACCTGGGGCGAAATCGGCGGCTACAAGCGCCCGGAAGCGCTGGTCTACGAATGCGCCGCCATGCTGGCGCACGGGGCCCGCTGTTCGATCGGCGACCACCTGCATCCCACCGGCTTCGTCGACGCCTCGACCATGTCGATCATCGGCGCCGCCTATGATTGGGTGGAGAGGCGAGAGAGCTGGGTCGTCGATAGCGTCAACCGCGCCGAGATTGGCTTGCTCTCGCTCGAAGCGGCGCGACATAACGCTGCCGACATCGAGGCGCCGGCTCGCCAGCAGGCGACCGACGACGGCGCAACGCGCATGCTGCTCGAGGCTGGCCTGACCTTCGACGTCCTTGACCTCGAAAGCGATTTTACTCCCTACCGCCTGCTCATCCTGCCGGATGCCGTGCCGATCGGCGCCGACCTCAAGGGCAAGCTGGAAACCTACCTCGCCAACGGCGGCCGCCTGCTGATGACCGGCCGCAGCGGCATCGATGCCACCACCGGCTTTGTCCTCGACGTCGGCGCCGTCTGGGAAGGGACGTCGCCCATGGCCGGCGGCGACTACCTGCTGCCGACAGCCGATTGGCGGGCCGACGGCATCGACGAGCCGAATTTCATGTATGGCCCCTCCGAGCGCATCCGGGTGAGCGACGGCCAGTCCATGGGCAGCATCTACGAGCCCTATTTCGATCGGACGCCGCTGCACTTCTCCGGCCATATCAACGTGCCCCGCCAGCCCGACCCCAGCGGCTATGATGGCGGCAGCGCAAAGGGGCCGATCACCTATCTCGCCCACCCGGTGTTCGCCATCTACACGCAAGTCGGCGCCGTGCGCATGTTGGAAATGATCGAACGCGCCATCGCCAACGCCCTCGGCGGCGATCGGCTGATCAAGACGAACCTGCCGCGCGCCGGCCGGGTCACCGTCCGCCGCCAGCCGGCCCATAACCGGGACGTCGTCTATCTTCTCCACGCGACGCCGGCTCTGCGCGGCTATCTGTGGGACAGCAACATCCAGCCGATCCAGGATCTCGTGACCTTGCGCGACATCACCGTTTCGCTGGAGGCCGACCGCCCGGTCGACGCGGTGCGTCTGATCCCCGCCGGCCCCGCGCTGCCCTTCACCGTTGCCAATGGGCGCGTGTCCTTCACCGCGCCGGAAGTGACCGGCGTCGCCATGATCGAAGTCGCGTATCGGTCGGCACCGGCGGCGGACTGATCATGAGACAGAGGGCACCCAACCGTGCCCTCTGTTTCCCTAGGCAATTGGGCGTCAGGCTGCGCTTTCTTCTCGCTTATCCGCAATGAAAAAGCACCCTCCCGCCTCCATCAGCTTGCGCATGAGGTCGGTGTTCGGTGCTGCGTCACTGACCAGTTCGTGGACGTCCTCAAGGCCTCCCAGCTTCACCAGCGCCCGACGGCCGAACTTGCTGCTATCAACGGCGAGAATGATCGTTTCGGCCTGCTTCATGGCGGCCTGCACGGCAGCCACTTCGGCATGATCGTCGTCACCGATATCCCCCGCCGAGTCGACACCGCTCACCGAGATGATGGCGGTATCGAACTTGAACTTGCCGATGAATTCCGGCGTGTCCTGGCGGAACACGCCGCTGTCGACCCGCCGGACGAAGCCACCGGGTACCGCCACCGTGAAATCCGTGCCTTCGCTGAGGGTCGTTGCGACCCTGAGGCTGTAGGTCACGACCCTCAGTTCCTTATGCCGAAGCAAGGCCTTTGCGATGGCCTCGCAGGTCGTGCCGGTATCGATGAAGATCGCCGAACCGTTCCGGATTCGCCCCGCGACGGCTGCGCCGATGCGCTCCTTGGCGTCGGCATTTTCGACGCGTCGGGCACGCAGAACGCCGGGATCGATCGGATGCGCCGCCGTCGCGCCGCCATGCAGCCGGCGCACCTTGCCGGCCATCTCCAGCTCTTGAATATCCCGCCGCGCCGTTTGCGTGGTGACGGCAAAGCGCGTGGCGATCTCCTCCAGCGAGATGTAGTTATATTGTTCGAGATGCTGCATCAGGCTTCTTTGGCGGCGTGTCTTCTTGTCCATCGTCTTTTCCGGTTCCCCCGCCGGCCGGCCTGTGCCGATCTCTTTTCAGAGGGAAGCATATCGCCGGCAAAATGCAAGTAACCGGCGAGGTTGTCCAACGAACAACAACGGCGGGCCTCGACCCGCCGTTGCTTTCACGCTGACTGCCTCGGATCAGAACTTCAGCTTGAAGCCCGCGTTGACGCCATGGTCCGGCCCGCCTGAGGCAAACTCGCCGACATAGTTGACGAAGACCGTGGAGTCCTTGGTGAGGTCGACGTCGATACCGGCCTTGACCACCGCCGTGTCGCGGGCGGCCGAAGCGCCCTTGACGTCGAAAGCCGAACCGCCGGAAAGCGCCATGGATGTCTCAGGCGTCACGTCGCCGAAGGCATGGCGCCAGGCGGCTTCGCCCTTCAGGTGCACGGTGATGCCGTTGATATCCACGGACGTGGCCGCGCGCAGACCGATATTGGTGTAGGTCAGGTCGTAGCCATTGTCGTCGACCGAAAGCGCAGCCGCGCCGCCCTGTTCCCTGAAGCCATCCGTCGATACATGCACCTGGGCAAGACCGGCGAAGGGTTCGATCATCGCCTCGCCGAGATCCACCCGATAGGCCGCCTCGCCGAACAGCTGCGCCGTCGCCGCCGTGTAGTCTGAATGCAGGCTATCGGTGAAGCTGCTGAACGCGACGTCACGATCAGCCTTGATCGAGCTCAGGGCAAAGCTGCCACCGAAGCTCAGGCGCACGGCGTCGAGCGCCGTCGAGCCATAGAAGCCGAGGAGGTAGTTGTCGGCATTGGCCGACGCCGACGAGCCATCCTCGGAGAAGGAGGACCGGCCGTAGCCACCGAAGAAACCAAGGCGCAGCTTATCCGAAAGTACGCCGTCGGCACCCATCAACAGGCCACCGGTGCGGCGGTCGAGCGCGTCGACACCACTACCGTCCGTCGAGCCCTTGGAACCGAAGCCCTGGCTCCAGGCTTGATAGTCCGACGTGGCCTGCCCCGCTTGATCGGCAGCGCGAGCCACGGCTTTCGTACTGCTCAGCCGCTGTTCGACGGCATCGCGGACGAAGCGGCTATCCTCGGCCAGGGCACCGACGATCGAGGGATAAATCTCCCCGGAAACCTGACGGAAGGCTTGGTCGGCGGTGGCCGCGTTGAGGCTCAGGACGGCATCGTAGAGCGCATTGCCGCTGCCCAGACTTTCGATGCCGCCAGCGGCCGCCACACGGTTCCTCGTCGTACCGGCACTGGCAAAACCAAGACCGTTGCGGTTGACCTTGAAGCTGATGCCGGAAGCCGAATAGACGAGATCCGGTGAGAGGAAAGCGAAATCCGACACGATGCTGTCGAACTGACCGCTGACACCCGCCGGCGCTGACAGAAGCTCATAATTGGTGAACAGCCGATAATTGCTGTTCGCCGCCAGCGACAAGCGCGCGCCGCTGTCGATGGTGATCGAACCGGTCGCCTTGAGCAGATCGGCGTGGCCTGCGGTGTCGACTTCCGCCTCGTAGACCGAACCGTTCTGGAGGGTCACGTTGCCCGCCACGTTCAGCTGGCCAATGGAGTTGCCCGGAGCCACCTTGCCCCCGGACGCCACGACAAGATTGCCCACCGTGCCATTGCCGCCGAGCGTGCCACCATCGCCAACGGTTGTCAGCACGGAGGTCGCGATCGACCCGTTGACGGCCAGACGACCGCCCTCGACAAATGTCTGGCCGGTATAAGTATTTTGGGTTCCGGTCACATTCAGCGTGCCGGCGCCGGCCTTGGTGAGCGAACCGCTACCGGAAATCACCTGAGCCATCGTCACCTTGTTGGTGGCGTCGTCGACATCGATGGTACCGCCGCCGCTCTCCAGAACAACAGAGCGATCGAGCGCGGTCATGGTCGTGCCGGCAATCTTCAAGGTGCCATCGTCGAGGCGCAGGGCTGCCGCCGACGTACCAAGCGCGGCATCCTCATCGACGATGACCGTACCGCCGTCCTTGACCAGCGTTTCGCCGATGAAGCTGTGGTCGTCGATGCAATAATCCTGGATCGCCTGCTGGAAGCGCGGATCGCTGCTCTTGCAGTCGAGCAGCGTTTTCTTCTCGGTATCAGTCAGCCCGGTCAGGAGCGGCATGCCGTTATCGTCGGAAATCTGCCCGAGGTAGAGGTCGGTGCGCATGTTGTTGCGCGTGAGGTAGAACACCTTGCCCTTGTCCTGGAAGACAGCGGCCTCTGTGCCCCAAACGAGGCGCGTCTGATCGGCGGCGCCACCTCCAACGGCGTATTTTTCAAGCGCTGGCCCGATCCACTTCATGGTGTGGGCAACCGGCTCGTGGTCGGAAAGCGTGGTGGTGCCATCATTGGCGTAGCCAACCCCATCGAGAACGCCGAGATAAGGGTCAGAGGGGCTGTCGGCGAGCGTCCACCACTTTCCATAGGGGCGCGAGACAAGGAAGTGGTCGATCGTCACGCGATCCCAGCTCGTCCAGGTATTGGTCGCATCCTCGCCGCGCGACGGCCAGGTGGTGCTGCCGTCGCCAAGACCATGCGGCGCAAAGGGTTCACGCTCGCTGGAGTTCTGCAGCACCATAAATTGCTTCTTCAGAACGTTCAGCGTTTGCGGCGTGTTGGAGGCGACGGGATAGGTCTCGTCGTTGAAGGTCAGGCCTTGACTGGCCATGTCCTTGGCGACGATGTCCTCCCACTGGCGCCAGCTCATGTTGGAGATGCTATCGACGCCCGGATACTCGCTCCGGTGAGCATCGAAATAGGCCTGGATGACGTTGCGATAGTGGGCGCTGCCATTGTCGTCGACCACGTGCATGCTGTCGACATAGGCCTGGAATTCGGCCTCTCGGCCCGCCGGCGTATATTCGCTGGCAAGGTTCTGCCACAGGGACGAACTGCCGCTGTCGATGATGGTGCGCGCGTAAAGGTAGGCCTGTTGCTGGGCACTGTGCAGACCGCGCTCGGAGACGTCGCCGGCGTTGAAATCGCCGGTGATGATCAACGGCCCGCCGACGCCCTTCGCCCAATCGTTCAGCGCCTTGGCTTCAGCGACACGGCTATCGGATTCGTCGGCATAATCGAGATGCACCGTCCCGATCATCGTCTCGGGTAGCCCGGTTACACCCTGGACGGTCGTGGTGCTGACGAACCGACCCTGACTGTTCAGGTCCGGCATCGTTTGAGAGCCGAATGTGCCGGGAAGGCGAGATATGACGCCGACATCTCCGATCTGGGTGCTGCCGTAGGTACCAAGCCCGGCGCCGCTGAGGATACCCGGGATCTGAGCCAAATAGGTGCTGTTGCTCCTGAGTTCCTGGAAGGTCATGACATCGTAATTGCCATTGATCAGGAAGTCGGAAATCTGGGATGCGTCCGGCTTGAAGCGGTCGATCCAGGTGTTGAGCGTCAGAAGACGGAACGTCCCCGCATCGGCTGCCAGCACAGGGCTGAGTGAGGCGCTCAGAAAAGCCGCGCTACAAAGCAGTGCGCCAAAGCGACGTCGCAGATGAGGTGCAGATACATTCCCTGCGCAAAAATGATGTTTTTTTGACATTTTATCACCATGGCGAACTATTTTTTGACAAGAACTGGGCTTTCCCCTGTTCGCCAGCGGTTATTTCAGAGTCAAATGTAACCTTTGTGACATTTACGGATGTAACAGGCGACTTCGGGCGGACTGCTGGGTCCGCGCGCCCGCCGCCCCGGGCAGGCAAACCAACCGACCCGAAGGGTGTGGTCAGCAGACTGCCGAGGCTTGCCAAGACCTTCTTTTTTCAGACCGCGCCTTGCTGAAGTTTCGCCGACAAGCCTCGGCGTTGCCTTGAGGCGCGTCAGGCCCATCGCACGAAAAAGGGGGCGTCCGACGACGCCCCCTTTCAGGTCTTGCAAGGTAAAAGTAGCCCCGCCCCTCAGGCGATGGCCGCCGCTTCACGTTGCAGGTTTTCCGTGGCGGTATGGATCGACCGCACCGAGCGGCTGATCTCGCCCAGGGAAACGGCGATGCTCTCGACACCATGAGCGGCCGTCTGCATGTTGCCCGACATGTCCTGCGTCACGGCCGCCTGTTCCTCGACCGCGCTGGCGATCGACGACGAAACGCCGTTGATGCGGGTGATGGTCGCCGATATGCCGGCAATCGTCTGCACCGCCTCGGAGGTGATCGTCTGCACGCCGGCAATCTCGGCGGCGATCTCTTCGGTCGCTTTCGAAGTCTGGGCGGCCAATTGCTTGACCTCCGAAGCCACGACGGCGAAGCCCTTGCCCATCTCGCCGGCCCGCGCCGCTTCGATGGTGGCATTGAGAGCGAGCAAGTTGGTCTGACCGGCGATATTGTTGATGAGCTCCACCACCTGGTCGATCTTCTGGGCGGCGGTGGCAAGACCCGACACCACCTTGGTGGCGGTCTCGGCCTGCTTGACGGCCTCTTCGGATACCGTCAGCGCGACGCTCACCTGGCGACTGATCTCCGCCACGGACGCGGCGAGCTCCTCGGCGCCGGCGGCGACGGCCTGCACATTCGAAGCGGTGGTCCCGGCGATGCCGTTGGCACTCTCGGCCTCCTGGTTGGAGAGAGCGACCATGCCGGCCACCTCGTTCAGATCATTGATGATCCCGGTTTGCGCCGCCTGACGGGCCTGGCGGCGTATGACCACCGCGGTGATGTCGATCGCAAACTTGGTCACCTTGATCAGTCGGCCGTTCATGTCGAAGATCGGGTTATAGGTCGCCTGGATGTAGACGTCCTGGCCGTTCTTGCCGATGCGGCGGAACTCGTCGGATTTGAACTTCCCGGCCCTGAGATCGTCCCAGAAGGCTCTATAAGCCGGCGTGTTGCGCTCTTCGGCGGCGACGAACATCGAGTGATGCTTGCCGACGATGTCATCGAGACGGTAGCCCAGCGCCTTCAGGAAATTGTCGTTGGCATCGATCACCGTTCCGTCCGGCTTGAAGGAGATCACAGCCTGGGCGCGGTTGATGGCGGCGATCTGGCCACGAATGTCGGCGTCGGCCAGCTTGCGATCGGTGATGTCGGTGGCGAACTTCATCACACGGACGACCTGGCCCGACTTGTTGAGAATCGGATTGTAGGTCGCCTGGATCCACACTTCGCGGCCGCCCTTGCCGATGCGCTTGAACTCGGCCGACTGATAGCGACCGGCGGCAAGCTCGCGCCAGAAGGTAGCGTAAGCCGCGGTATTCACCTCGGAGGGATCGACGAACATCGAATGGTGCTTGCCGACGATTTCGCCGAGCTCATAGCCCAGCACTTTCAGGAAGTTACCATTGGCGGTGACGATCTTTCCATTCGGTTCGAACTCGATGACTGCCAGAGACCGATCAAGAGCTTCAAGCACGGCGGACGAGTGATTGGAAAACGGCCACATTTACTTGACTCCACCGGTGTTATTGTCGTTATCGAGGAAAAACAAAACAAATAATCTCGACGACGCTCTCAACTTCGACGCAGGATAGGATACAGCCATTAATAGAAGATGTACGTATACCAAACTGATCTTGTTATACGTTCATCGTTACCCTCGCATAATCACATAGATATTTCCCGCAATAGTAGAAATAAAAAAGAAAGGATAAGTCCATTGCACGCTTAGTGTGTGCCATGGCCCAGAACATCGGATCGCGGCGCTTACCAGGAAGCTCACCCGCCGGAATGAAATGAAGATCGAAACGAGGATGCTTTGCCAACAAATATTGGCCGCCGCGAAGGTAGCGCAGGCAAACATCGTCGACCGATCCAGCCTCGCTTGAAGCGGCTCGGCCACTGAAACAAAGCGGCGGCCCAACCGGATCTCCGGTGAGCCGCCGCTTCGACAAAAATCAGTCCCAGGCCTTAGCCGACCGAACGCAGACCGCGCGAAGCGGTGACGCGGGCGCGGGCAACGCGCGGATCGATCTGCTGGAAATGGGCAAGCGCGTCGTTGCGCTGCCAGTTGTCGAGCCGGTGCTTCCACGGCCCGCATTTCAGCATTTCCTGCACGGTGCCGAATCTCAGGCCGAGTGCCCGAGCCATCACCACGAAGGGTTCGGTGTCGACGCGGACCAGCCAATGCTTGGCTTCCTCGATATCGAGGTCGGTGAGCAGCGAGAAGGTCGCCACCACATCGGCGAAACGATCCTCCACGGCATATTGGCAGAGCAATTCTTCGGAGACGATGCGCCGTCCGCCCTGTTGGCCGATGCGTTCCCAGGCCGATTCGAAATCGTAGAGGCCGAGCCAGTAGGAGTTGGAGAGCCGTGCCTCGGCCAGCCGCGCCGCTTCGGCGAGATTGGCCTCAAGGTCATCGTCGGCTTGGCCCATCACCGTGCTGCGCACCTGGTCGACGGCCTTGCCGATCACCTCGGAGATGATGGAATCCGGCGTATCGGGGCGACGGCCAAGAATTTCGGCGGTGCGTGGATCGGACAGCGCCTGCTGCACGATGCAGGCAAGCGCGATCTCGCTGAGCCGGGCGCCATAGTTACCGGCCACCAGCCGGCGAACCTCGACGTTGCCACGACTGACGACGATATCGGCTACCCGCTCGCTCAGCACCGACCGCTGGGCGATCGCCTTGAGATGGTCGGGGCCTTTCTTCTCAGCGATCGCCGCGAGGTCATGATCGTTGAGCACCGGCGACTGTCGGAGCACTGGCGAGGCCACGGCAGGCGCATCGTCCTGGGCGAACTTGCGCACCGCCCGCTCCGGAGCGCGGCGGAGCGGAGCGATTTTTTCAGCGGCGAAGATGCGCGCCTCGATTTCGACCATCTCCGACAAGCGGGTGATGACGTCATCGTAAATCTCGATCTGCTCAAGCGTGCAGCGCTCGGACGTGAAAGCGAAGAGCGAGGAGACGCCCTTCAGAAGTTCGTTCTTGCGGTCGGGAGAGGGATCGAGCGCAAGACTCTTGAAATCAACCAGATTTGTTTCGAGCATTCCGGCACCACCCACAGAAAGCGTAGAATCCAACCTAGCCCCGATTGATGGAGATCGGTTTCACGAAATACCTACGATTTTATGGAATTTGCGATCTGGCCCTCGGAGATCTGACAAGGGAGGCTCGGTGCCAGGAACCGGTTAGGCATTCGATCCGGCCAATCAGACCTTCGGAGCTGATTTTGAAAACGCGCCCTCAGCCTTCGACCAAGGCGCCGTCATAGCCAAAAAAGCGGCCCGACGTTTCGAGCGTCAGGGCGTCGATCACACTGATAATGCCACGGGCGCTATCGGCAAGGCTGAGTGTCGCCTCCCCGCCATCGGGCGCCGGGCCGACCGCGCCGGGATGAATGAGCGCCACCGCGACGCCAGCCGACTTGAGGTCGCTGGCCAGCGATTGCATGACCCTCACCACCGCCGCCTTGGCCGCCTGGCGGGCGTCGGAATCGAGAAGGTCGAGGCTCCGGACGTCGCCGATCGGCAGGATGGTGGCGATCTTGCCGCCGCGCGTCATGTTGGACAACGCCGACTGCGCCACGAACAGCGGCCCGGTAGCATTGACCTGCAGGGTGGAACGAAGGCTGCCGCCGACAAAGTTGCCGGACGGCGCATAGCCGGTTCCCATCAGCATGCCGGTGTTGTTGACGAGGATGTCGATCCGCTCTGACAACCTCGCCGCCAAATTGACGACGGCGCTGGAGGCACGGACGTCGAGGGCGATCAGCCGCATGTGGTCGGCATGGGCGGCATAGAGCGCGGCCAGCGCGTCCGGCACCGTCGGTCCCGGCCGATGGATGGCGAGCACGCGGGCATCACGCGCCAGATAGTGGCGAACGAGTTCCAGGCCGACACCTCGGCTTGCGCCCGTAATCAGGACCGTCGGTGTCATCGTTCCTCCACTCAACAAGCCAAGACGACAGGCCAATGTTCCAGCCGTTCCCCGGGCATGAAACATCAACGACAAGACAGCCTGACGGCGCGATCGCCTGCCGTGGCAACCACCACGCTGAACAGGCGACTGGCATCATGGCGGGCTGCAATCGCCCGCGCATGAGTGGAAAGACTTATCGGAACATTACGATAGTGGAAGAAACGGAGGCTGAGGATTTTCAGCAACGGTCCCGCACCACTTCTGGTTTCAGGGCGCCGGCTCCTCATCCGCCGCGCCCCACGGCCACGGGCCGTTGGCGTCCCGGATGCGCTTGCGCGCGCCCTTCAGGATCTTGTCGAAATTGTCGTCGAGCGGCTCGTCGAGCGCCTGTTCCAAGAGAATCAGCACCGTGTCGAGCGCCCATACCTCGGCGTCGTCTTCAAGCGTATCCTCGATGCCCTCGGCGTTCTCGTCGTCAACGACGCGGGCCAGCCATTCGTGCAGCACGACGGCCTCGTCGCGACTGATGGTAAGCGTAACAGTGTCGGCCATGATCTACCTCGTCGCCACGATGAAAAGTCTCGGAAATCTCAGGAGCACGCCGCCGCCGGCAAGCGGCAGATAGGCTTCGGCCACCTTCTCGGTATAGGCGGCGAGGAAATCGGCCCGCTCGCCATCGTCGAGCGGATCAAGAAATGGCTTAAGGCCGGTCGAACGCACCCACTCCACCACCGCCGCCGCGTCCGTGAGCGGATGATTGTAGATGCTGTGCCAGATGTCGAGGCGGCGACAATGCGGCTTCAGCGCCTCGTAATAGCGCCTGACCGGCGGCAGCGGCGCGCGGGCGGCATCCCGGAGCTTGCTGGCCCAGCGCCCCGAGGCAGCCACTTCGCCCATCAGCCTGTGCGTCGGTTCGGCAAGATTGTCCGGCATCTGCGCGGCGAGGACGCCGCCGGGCGCCAGCTCATCGAGCAGGCGAACAAAGACGTCGATGTGATCGGGCAGCCACTGAAACACCGCGTTGGCGAACATCAGATCTGGCGGCATATCCGGCTTGAAGCTGGCGGCGTCGGCCTGAAGGAACACCGTACCCGGCAGCCGCGCCCGCGCCTTGTCCAGCATGGCCGGCGAGGTATCGATGCCGAGATGCCGCGCATGCGGGAAACGCTCCACCAGAAGTTCGGTGGAATTGCCCGGCCCGCAGCCGATATCGATCACCAGGGATGGTTCAGCAAGCGGGACCGCGTTGAGAAGATCACGAGCCGGCCGCGTCCGCTCGTCCTCGAACTTCAGGTAGGTGTCGGGCGACCAGTCGGCCATGCGCGTATCCTCATTGGAGCATCGGCGCTTCCCGCGCTGGTGCGTTTCAAGCACCTTCGGCTAACCCCCGTCATTTGTTTCGTCAACGAGCCTAGAGCAAAAGCCGTCTCCCACCAAGCCATACGCGCCGATATGTCCGTCGCCATTGGAGCCAGATATTGCCGAAGCGGACAAATGCCCTTACATTATAGGCGAACGCCCAAGGAGGTCCGATGTCAATCGAAGCAGTCAAAGTTGTTGAGATCATCGGCGGAGAGCGGACGGTTGGCAAAGTCATTCGAAACACGGGTGACCTGATTGCCGCCGTTCGGGCAGGGCTTCCGACTGCCACGGTCCAGCACTTCGTCGATGCCGGGAAGATGTCGCTCACGGAGATCGACTTCGCCATCATGCCACGAAAAACCCTGACGCGGCGCAAGAAGGCAGGGATACTGACGGCCGAACAGTCGGATCGCCTGGTCCGGGCTGCCAAGGTTATCGCCCTCGCCGAGGAGACCTTCGGCTCTCCGGAGAAGGCTACGGCTTGGCTCCGCAGGGAGACAAGCCCGCTTGGCGGCGTATCCCCAATGTCGCTCCTTGATACGACCGAGGGCGCGACGCAGGTGGAGCATCTTCTCAACCGCATCGCCTACGGCATCGCAGCGTGAGCCTCGTCTGCTGGCGCATCGCACGGGGTGTCCACGCCGATCTGAGCGGCTACGGAGCGCTGCTCACCGGAGGACGCTGGAACTCGCCCGGCCGGCCCGTCGTTTACACCGCCTCGGAAGCAAGCCTTGCCGTGCTCGAAGTCCGCGTCCACCTCGATCTGCCGCCGAACCTTCTGCCCGACGATTACGTTCTCATGCGAATAGAGGCCGCCACATCCCCCTCCATAGAGCGTGTGGATGTGGCACCCGCCGACCCCAAAGCGTTCGGTGACGACTGGCTTGCATCCGGCAGGACGGCCGCCCTCGACGCGCCGTCGGCCATCGTCCCCGAGAGCCGGAATCTTCTCATCAACCCGGCGCACCCTGAGGCCCGCGCCTTCTCGATTGTCGACAAGCGGCCGTTCGACTTCGATAGCCGCCTGTGGCTCGACGGCTAGAACTTCTTGTTTATACCAGCCTGCTTCATGATCTCGTTCGCTGTGTGCCGCGACAAGCACCCACGATCGACCGCAAAGGTGCGGTTGGTAATTGGACTGAACCAAATCTGATGATCACCTTTGCCGTTGCGCCTGAACGCGCAGCCGGCTTCGGTTAGGGCTGCCACTATATCGGCATAGAAGCCCCGAACCATTTATGCGGCGTGCCTTCCGTCAAGCTTGAGCTCGGAAAGAACGCACATGTTCACAACACCACCCGACAATTGTTCGTCATTGAGCAGATGCACGTTGTCTTCCAGAAGCTCCGGAACAACAGCCAGTATGCGTTCCCTCAGAAGATCGAGATTGGGCGCTTCCGTTACGAGACCAGGGATATCGTCGCTCGTTGCAACCCAAACTTCGGCCTCGTCGTCCCACGTAGCGGTAACGAGAAACTCGGTTTTCATGGGCGGCCTCTTACTCCGAACAGCACTCCAAACACAGTGTAGCCTATCATGTTTGTGCATCCTGCCTAGTGAACAAGGCGTGAATGTATATTTGAGCGCTTCATAGAGGTTACAGCTGGCGCGAAACACGCTCCCGAGCGAAAAAAGCTTGTCGCTGAAACGTCGCGATTGAATCCTCAATCCGAGGAAGAGGCTTCGTGCCGAACGATGGAGCACCTTCAACGAACGATGCCCGAAGCTCACCGCTTCTGTGGCTCCGGATCAATGATGTGTGCAAATGGTGGCCGAGCGATCCATAGGCCGGTGAAAAGGGCCCAGCCGTTCACTCAGAAAGCGCCCTTGGTCATGGGGCCCCTCACCTTTCATGATTGGCCCGCCACGCACATGCGGCGGGCCGATCTTGTCACCGCGTCAGCGGCTTGTATTTCACCCGGTGTGGGTTGACGGCGTCGGCGCCGAGGCGGCGCTTCTTGTCTTCCTCGTAGGAATCGAAGTTGCCCTCGAACCATTCGACGTGGCTGTCGCCCTCGAAGGCCAGGATATGCGTGGCGAGGCGGTCGAGGAACATACGATCATGGCTGATGATCACGGCGCAGCCGGCGAAATCCTCCAGCGCGTCTTCCAAAGCCGCCAGCGTTTCGGTGTCGAGATCGTTGGTCGGTTCGTCGAGCAGCAGCACGTTGGAGCCCGACTTGATCATCTTGGCCATGTGCACGCGGTTGCGCTGGCCGCCGGACAGCGAGCCTACCTTCTGCTGCTGGTCGCCACCCTTGAAGTTGAACGACGAGCAGTAGGCGCGCGAGTTCACTTCCTTCTTGCCGAGATAGATGACGTCGGCGCCGCCGGAGATTTCCTCCCAGACGGTCTTGTTGGGGTCGAGCGCATCGCGGCTCTGGTCGACATAGCCGAGCTTCACCGTCTCGCCGACGGCGATGGAGCCGCCATCCGGCGTCTCCTGACCGGTGATCATGCGGAACAGCGTCGTCTTGCCGGCGCCGTTGGGGCCGATGATGCCGACGATGCCGCCCGGCGGCAGCGCGAAGCTGAGATCGTCGATCAGCAGGCGATCGCCGTAGCCCTTGGACAGGCCCTGGACGGTGATGACATTGTCGCCGAGACGCGGACCGGGCGGAATGACGATCTGCACGTTGGAGACCGTCTGTCGCTCCTCGTTGCGCCTGAGCAACTCGTCATAGGACTTGATACGAGCCTTCGACTTGGCCTGACGCGCCTTGGGGCTGGCGCTGATCCATTCGCGCTCGTTCTCGAGCGCCCGCTGCTGGGCGGCCGACTCGCGGCCTTCCTGCTCGAGGCGCTTGGATTTGGCGGTCAGATAGGCCGAATAGTTGCCCTCGTAGGGGATGCCGCGGCCGCGATCGAGTTCCAGAATCCAGCCGGTGACATTGTCGAGGAAGTAGCGATCGTGGGTGACGATCAAGACGGCGCCGGGGAATTCGCGCAGGTGCTTTTCCAGCCAGGCGACCGACTCGGCATCGAGATGGTTGGTCGGCTCGTCGAGCAGCAACAGGTCGTGGTTTTCGAGCAGCAGCTTGGCCAGCGCCACGCGGCGCTTTTCGCCGCCCGACAGCGTCGACACGTCGGCATCGCCCGGCGGGCAGCGCAGCGCGTCCATCGCCATCTCGACCTTGCCGTCGAGATCCCACAAGTTCTTGGCGTCGATGATATCCTGGATCTTGGTGGCCTTCTCGGCATTCTCGTCCGAGTAGTCCATCATCAGGGCGTTGTATTCGTCGATCAGCGCCTTGTCCTTAGCGACGCCCAGCATGACGTTGCCGAACACGTCGAGGGTCGGATCGAGCTGCGGCTCCTGCGACAGGAAACCGACCGTGGCGCCCTTGGCGAGCCAGGCTTCGCCGGTGAATTCCTTGTCGAGCCCGGCCATGATCCTCAGCAGAGTCGACTTGCCCGAGCCGTTGGGGCCGAGCACGCCGATCTTGGCGTCCGGGTAGAACTGCAAGTGGATGTTATCGAGAACTTTCTTGCCGCCACCATAAGACTTGGTGGTGCCGTGCATGTAGTAAATGAACTCGCGCGCCATGGAGCAACCTTCGGGTGAGCGGGTAAGGGTTTAGCCGGGGTTCTAGCCCGCACGGCTCGCAAGGGAAAGCAAAAAAGCCGGACATCGGCGGATGCTCGGGGTCAAACCCCAACCGCTATGACAAATCCGCTTCAAACCACCGGCCCGCTATCCCTTCTGGACACCAAAGAGTCCGGACCGTAATAGTCGGATCGATTTTGCGCGCCCGCGCCATCAACCTATATAACGAACAGCTGCGATCCGCTTCAAAAGCCAGGCTTTGATTGAGAGTTTTGCGACAAGCGAAGCAATAAGGCGATGCCCTATGCCCTTTAGCGACCCTCTCGATCCCCTGTGGCAAACAGCCAATTTGCGTCGCGCCATCCACGCGGCGGGCGTCGCCTTGTGGGCATGGAACGTCAACGACGATCGCTTTACCATGGACGAGCAGGGCTTCAGACTTTGGGGGCTGGTGAAAGACGGAGAGGTCAAGTTCGAGGATCTGTCCGCTCATATTCACCCGGCCGACCGGGATCGCGTGCGTGCGGCCTTCATTGGTACGCGCGGCATTGTCGGGCCTTACGAAATCGACTTTCGAATCATGGCGGAAGAGGAGATCCGCTGGATCTCGGCGCGCGGCCTGGGTGACGACGTCGCCGATCGCGATGATCAGGTGTTTGGGATTTTCCTGGATGTGACCGGACGCAAACAAGCCGAAGAAGGCAACGAGTTGCTGGCCGGTGAAATGAGTCACCGGGTCAAGAACCTTCTGGCCATTGCGACGGGTCTGACCAACATCACCTCGCAGTCGACTACGACCGCCAAGGAGATGGCGCAAGAGTTGACCGGGCGCCTGGCAGCCCTTGGCCGGGCGCATGATCTGGTGCGGCCACTTCCCGGCGCTCAGGGACGGTCGGCCCTCCTCGGCGACCTTCTGTCGGTTCTGCTCTCCCCTTACGAAGACTTGGCAGCCTTCAGCGGTCGCATCCGCGTCGCGGTCCCGCGCATGGGCGTGGGCGATGCCGCTGCGACGACGCTGTCTCTCGTCATTCACGAGCTGGCGACAAATTCCCTGAAATACGGCGCGCTCTCCGTCGACACGGGAACGCTCGACCTTTCAGGCAACAGCGTTGGTCCTGACTTGGAACTCACATGGGTGGAACGCGGCGGACCACAGGTGGAACCTCTGGCAGCCGCGGAAGGCTATGGAAGCAAGCTGGTCCGCCGAAGCGTCTCAGGACTCGGAGGGACGGTCACCTACGACTGGTCCGCCGAGGGCGTGATCGTCGTTCTTAACCTGAAAGGCGACAGGCTGGCTGTTTAGGCAGATCGTTCACTTCACTCACCTCCTCTCCCCTCGCCGCCAAGCGAATGCTTGGGATCAGGATGGGTCGACCCGATTGGCTGTCTCGGTTGGTCCGACCGGAGCGATGCGAACGCGCGCTCAACAGAGGCGATCAGTCACAAATCAAACAAGATTTTCGCCACTCCAAGAGAGCAGGCCACAAGACAATTTCAGGTACTGCAAAACTGAAGCTTGACCGTCCTAACCAAATCGCCTATACAATCGCTCATCGATCTTTTGCTGCCGAGCTTTGGTTACAATGCGATTTCGATCGCGTTTTGAACGAATCCTCCCTTTAAAGCATCGTTATCACCCGCCGCGGCGCTTCTGCGCCACGGTTTTCAATCATGCTAGGAAAGGGTTCATCATGACCACTGGCACCGTAAAATGGTTCAACTCCACCAAGGGCTTCGGTTTCATTCAGCCGGATAACGGCGGCCCGGACGCTTTCGTCCACATCTCGGCCGTCGAACGCGCTGGCATGCGCGAACTCGTCGAAGGCCAGAAGGTCAGCTACGACATGGAAACCGACCGCAAGTCGGGCAAGATGTCGGCCAGCAATCTGCAGGCGGCCTGATATATCCGGGATCTGCTTTCCATTGACCACGGATATACTGGCATTGCCGAGAGCATGAGACCAAAACGAGGTCAGGCAATTTGCCTGGCCTTTTTTATTGCCACCCAACCGGTGAGCAGCCCACGAGGACTCCGATGACCGAGCAATACAGCAAGCCGCGTCAGCAGGCAGAGATCGCGTTCGGCAAGACACAGTCACAGTTCTTTGCGCGCGGACGCGCCTTCGAAGAGCTTGACTCGATCGCCGTCGCCCGCAACGAGAAGACGACGCGGTTGCGCGAGGCCCGTCTTGCCAAAGAACAGCAGGACAGCGTCGCCCTGGCAGCCAAGCCCGCCACCAAGCGAGCCGGCAGGTCCTGACCGCGTCGGTAACACCCTGAGACAGGACTAGATATTTGAAAACCGTCAAGAACAAAGACCTTAACGACCGTCGTAGCGCCGCCAAAGACGCCAAAGCGGCCCAGCTCGAGGCCTATCGCGCCGCCATCGCAGCGGCCGCGCCGGAGCGCGAAGCCAAGCAGGCCGAACGCCTGGCGATTGCCGAAGCCCGGGAAGCGCGCCGCGCCGAACGCGAGCGGATCAAGCTGGAAGAACAGAACCGCATCGCCGCTGAAGCGGCCGAGCGCGAAGCCGCCATCGCAGCGGCAGCCCGAGCCGAAGCCGAAGAGCGCGAAGCCACCAACAAGGCGCGTATCGCCCGCGTCTTCGAGGACGAAGCGGCCCGCAAAGCCGAGCGCGACCGGCGCTACGCCAACCGCAAAGCTCGTCAGGCCTGATACCCAGTTCGCCCGCCAAATTTCCGGATCGAAACCGCCGCGCTCACAGCGGCGGTTGCTCCGTCATGTCCCGCCGGAGGGCGATGCCCCCGCGTCGGTCCAGCTCGGCGGCACGCCGACTTCGTTGCCAATCGTCCCGATGAGTCCCGGGCTGCGGCCGAAAGCTTTGCAGGCGGCATATTTCGGGTCCTTGCCGAAGTAGGTGCCGATCTCCTGCATCGAAGGAAGGCTAGGCATCCCCTCAAACGGTGAGAGTCCGGTCACCAGCAGGGTGCCGAAGTCGCTGCCGAAAGCCCCGGCCAGAGTATAGGCGTCGCCGTTGTCGGCAACCGGGCCGGGATCGGTCAACGCATTGGCGCCCCGTGCCCAGACCATGCCGGCCAATTGCCTGCCCGTTGCATCCGTGGCCTCGGCTTCGAGAGACAGACTGCCCAAGCCAATGGGAATGCGGGGAATCGGAACCGGCACCTCGGGCAGCAGCACCATCGCCGCCACCGACGCGCCCTTGGAAAGGCCGGCGGTGACTTTGCCGGTCGGCGTCATATGGGTGATGGTGGCGTGAACGGTGACGTCCGCCGGCGCCGAGAGCGGGACGACCGTGAAGCGCTCGCTCAACCCCTCGCAAAGACTACGATCGACGGCATTGGCGACCAGTCCGCGCTGCTCGGCTGTAAACGGCGGCTCGCTATGGCTGGAAAAGGCCGTCGGCAGGATATTGACCGTCGTGGCGGCAAGGACGCGGGGCTTGTCGACGGAGATGAGCGACTTGGTCAGCAGCCCGTTTTCCTGTTTGAGATCGGCGTAGGATCGAAGATATCCCGCTTCGTCCAGCGTCGCGCTGGCGCACCCGGTCAGCAACAGGCCGGATGCCACCGCCAACATCGTCCGCCCGGCGATCCGCCCGCCCGGCAAATGCCGACCGGCTGACTTTTCCTGACGATCCGTTGCCTTATTCATCATGATCCATGCCCTCCGGGCGGGAAAGAGCGGGACGGAGGTCGTCTCCTGCTCTGGTCGGGGTCGATCGCATCGCAAGGCGCGCGGCTTGCCGCCGCTCACGGTGCGTCAGGAGGAAAGGAATGGCCGGCAGCAGCAACAGCGCCAACACGATGGCCGCCGTCAGCCCGCCAATCACAGCGAAGGGCATCGTCCCCCAGAAGATCTCAAGCGAGATCGGCAACAGGGCCAGGATGCCGGCCGAGGCGGTGAGCAAGATCGGCCAGCTCGCAGCCAACCGCCCTTCCTCACAATCTTTTGCCTCAGTCGCCTTCATGATGACTGCCTGATTGGCAACGGGCTGGGGGCACTCATGTCCTTTGGCCCTCGCCCGTTGCGTCGGCGGGCCTTGCCACCTTCGCCCGCCGCTGCTCGTAGCTCGTCAGGGCGAATAGAACCGCCGGCAGCAGCGTCAGCGTCAGCACGGTGGCCGCCGTCAAACCGCCGATCACAGCGAAGGCCATCGGGCCCCAGAAGGTTTCAAGCGAGATCGGCAGCATGCCGAGGATGGCGGCGAGAGCCGTCAGCAGAATGGGCCTGGAACGGTGGCGGGCAGCCCGTGTCACCGCCTCGCGAGCCTCGAGCCCGGCCGCCCGGTTGGTCTCAACTTCCTGGATCAGGATCACGGCGTTGCGGATGATCATGCCGGCCAACGCAATGACGCCGAGCTGGGCGACGAACCCCATGGCGCTGCCCGAGGGCAGCATGGCGCCAACCACGCCGATCAGGCCGAACGGCGCCATCAACAGGGCAATCGTCGTTCGCGTGAAGCTCCGGAGCTGCAGCATCAGCAGCGTGATCATGACGGCCAGCATCATCGGCACCACGGCGAGGATCGACTGGTTGCCCTTGTCCGCCTCCTCCACCGTGCCGCCCACTGCCACGTCATAGCCTTGCGGCAAGCCGGCGCGGAATTGCGCGATCGCCGGCCCCAGATCGCTCACCACGGTCGCCGCCTCGGCGCCGGCAACCGTATCGGCCTCAACGGTGATGATCGGCTCGCGCTGCCGCCGCCAGATGATGGGATCCTCGACGCCATAGGAGAGGGTCGCAATCTGCCGCAACGGGATGCTGCGGCCGTTGGCGCCGGTGATCTGCAGATTGGCGATGGTGCCGATATCGCGCCGGGCGTCCGGCGTAGCGCGCACCACCACCGGAACGAAGCGATCGCCGTCGCGCACTTCGGTCACCGTGGTGCCCGAGAAGATGACGGCCAGCGTGCTGGCGATATCCTGGGACGACAGCCCGACGGCACGGGCTTCCGTCTGGTTGACGGCAACCTGCACCGCCTTCTGCGGTTCGCCGGATGTCAGAGTGACGCCACGGCTGAGCGGACTCTTGGCCACGATGTTGGCAAGCTGCATCGCGTAATCGCGCACCTTGGCGATGTCCGGCCCGGTGACACGATACTTGACGGGCCAGCCGACCGGCGGCCCGAGTTCGAGCTGGCTGACGCGCGCCGTGATGTCGCGGAAATCGGCCTTGAACGCGGTCTCGAGCCTCGCCCTCAGCGCGTCTCTCTGCTCGGCGTCCTTGGCCACCACGACGATCTGCGAAATGTTGTCGTTATCGAGCAGCACATCCATCGGCAGATAGAAGCGGATGGCGCCCGAGCCGACGTAAGTGGAGAAATGGTCCACCTCGGGATCGCCGCGCAGCATCGCCTCGACGCGCCGGGTCGCCCGGTCGGTGGCCTCCAGCGAGGCGTTTTGCGGCAAGGTCAGATCGACCAGAAGTTCGGGCCGGTCGGAAAGCGGAAAGAACTGCTGCTGAAGCTTGGTCGCACCGTAGAGCGAGAGCCCCAGGAGAGCGATGGCGGCGATGCCCGTCGTCAGCCCATGATCGAGGAGCCTCTCGACGAGACGGCCGTAGAAGCGCCCGAGCCGCCCCTCGCCATGCCCGGCCCCATCGATCCGCTTCGGCAGCGCCCAGGTTCCGATCAGCGGCGAAAACACCACGGCGACAATCCAGGACGCCGTCAGCGAGATCAGCACCACCATGAACAGCGAGTAGCAATATTCGCCGGCGCTCGAAGCGGCAAAGCCGACCGGCAGGAAGCCGGCGATGGTCACCAGCGTGCCGGTCAGCATCGGGAAGGCCGTCGATTCATAGGCATAGCTGGCGGCGCGTGTTGGCTCCCAGCCAAGTTCGAGGCGCGACACCATCGCCTCGACGGTGATCATCGCATCGTCCACCAGAAGGCCGAGCGCGATGATCAGCGCCCCCAGCGAAATGCGCTGCAGGCCGATGCCGAAAAGCTGCATGCCGACGAAGGTCAGGGCCAGCACAAGAGGAATGGACAGCGTCACCACCAGGCCGGCGCGGGTGCCGAGCGACAGGAAGGACACGGCGAGAACGATGACGATCGCTTCGGCCAGCACCTTCACGAAGCCATTGACCGCCCCTTCCACCACCTTGGACTGGTCGGCCACCAGATGGACGTCGATGCCATAGGGCAGCTTCGCCTCGATGCTGGCCATGCGCGCCTTCAGGGCGGCGCCGAACTGGGTGATATTGCCGGTCGGCGCCATGGAAATGGCAAGGCCCAGCGCCTTCTCGCCGTTGCTGCGAAACAGCGGGGATGGCGGGTCGGTGGCAACGCGGGCGATGGTGGCAAGATCGGACAGCGGCACGAAACGGTCGCCGAGACGCAGCGTCACCGCCTTGAGACTTTCCTCCGAGGCAAAGGCGCCACTGACGCGCAGCGACACCTTCTCGTCGGGATAGCGGATGATGCCGGCCGGCGTCACGGCGTTCTGCGCGCTGAGCGCCGCCATGATCTTTTCCGGATCGAGCCCGTAAGCGGCGAGCTTGGCCGGTACGAAGGTGACATCGATCTGCTCCTCCTGGGCGCCGATCAGCTGCACCTTGCCGACATCCGGCGTCTCCAGGAGGGCCTTGCGGATCTCATTGACCCGGTCGCGAAGCTCGCGATCGGAAAAGCCCTCGGCGGTAAAGGCGTAGATGGTGCCGAAGGTGTCGCCGAACTCGTCGTCAAAGAACGGCCCGTTGATGCCGCTCGGCAGCGACGGCGCGAGATCGGCGACCTTCTTGCGCACCTGATACCAGATGTTGGCCACGTCGCCGGGCGGGGTTTCGTCGCGCAGGTTGACCATGACCACCGCCTCGCCGCCGCGCGTATAGCTGTCGAGGCGATCGAGCCAGGGCGTCTCCTCCAGCTTCTCCTCGATCTTGTCGGTGAGCAGATTGGCGGTGTCGGTGACCGTTGCGCCCGGCCAGGCCGCGGAGACAACCATGGTCTTGATGGTAAAGGGCGGATCCTCGTTGCGGCCGAGGTGGAGGTAGCTCCAGGCACCGGCGGCGAGCGTCATCAGCATCAGGAAGACGACGAGCGTCTGCTGCTGGAGCGCCCAGGCCGACAGGTTGAATCCGCCGCTGGCGCGCTCGGACGATTGCGGGTCGGTCATTGCGCGGCCCCCTCCAGCGAGACGATCTGGCCGGGTCTCAGCTTGCTGACACCGGCGATGACGACGCGCTCGCCGGCGTCGAGCCCTTTGGAAATCAAGACGTTGTCTTGACCGTAGCGGTCGACGGTCACCGGCTTCAGCGACAGGCGGCCGGTCGCCGTGTCGACCACGAACACCGCCGGTTTGCCGTCCACACCGCTGATGGAAGCTGCCGGAAGCTCGACCTCCGGAACCCCGGGCGCCACGATGGACCCGGTCACCGTGGCGCCGAGGTTCATCGCTTCGGGAGCATTCGGGAGGGCCACCTTGACCCGATAGGAACGCGTGGCGTCATCGGCCGATGGGCTGATCTCGCGCACCTTGCCCAGTGTCGACGCGGAGGCGTCGGCGAGCAGGGTGACGCGCACCGGCACATCGGCGGGGATCGTATTGATGACGCTTTCGGCCACGTCGAAGCTGGCGTCCTTGTCCGTGTCGGATGCGAGACGAACCACCATCTGCCCGGCACCGACCACCTGCCCGGCGTTGGCGCCGGTGGCGGTGACGACGCCCGATATCGTCGCCCGGAGATCGGCATAGCCAAGCTTGTTGCGCGCATTCGCCAGTGTCGCCGTCGCCGCGTCGCGCTTGGCAACCGCTCCCTTCCAGTCGGACTCGGCGGTCTCGACACTCACCTTGGCGACGATCTGGCGGTCGAACAGCCAGCGCTGACGATCAAGATTGCTTTGAGCGACAGTCGCGGCCGCGCTGGAACTGGCGACATCGGCCTCGGCCGTCTTCACCTCATTCAAGATATCGCTCGGGTCGATAGCCGCGATGAGATCGCCCGCCTTGATCCGAGCGCCAACATCGACGGCCCGACGCAGCAGCCGGCCGGACACCTGAAAGCCGAGATCCGTCTCAAGGCGCGGCGTCACCGTGCCCGTCTGCATCATCGTTTGGCGACCGTCGACGAACGCGACGGCAACCGTGCGCACCGGCCTTGAGCTTTCCGGACTGGCGGATTTTTCCTCGCACGCGGCGAGCAGCAGCAGGCCGAGCGGCAGGCTCCATACGAAAGCGGCTCGTCTCATTTGGAAGGTCCGGGTTGGGAAAGGCCGGCGAGCGTGGTTTGCGCCGCGAGATCGGCAAGGCCGGCGACATCTCCGAAATCCATCGGGTCGATGTTTTCCGCCAGCGTCAGTACGCCGTGAACGCTTGCCCAGAGGATTTGCGCGGCGATGTCGGGCGCCATCGGCTTCAGTGCCCCGGCATCGATGGCGGCAGCCACTTGATCGCGAAAGATGTGGAACGGTGCGAGGAGCGCTACGCTCCTGCCGAATTCACCGAGCTCGCCGTGGTCGTTCTCAAGGAACATGGTGCGAAAGCGCGGTCGATCTTGAAGGGCGAAGGCAACGTAGGCGCGGGCCATTTTCAGCAGGCATTCGCGCGGATCGGCAACGTCTCCGGCAATCTGCGACAGCTCCGACTGCAGCGCGCCAATCGACTCCGACCAGTACCCCACCAACAGTGCGTGCTTGGTCGGAAAGTAGCGATAGAGAGCGCCGGCGGTCAGCCCGACCTCCTTGGCGAGCTGCCGCATGGAGAAAGCGGCATAGCCACTCTCCGCCACCAACTTGGCCATCGCAGCCAGCAAACGGGCGCGTGTGGCATCGAGATCTTCATCGGACAAAGGGGGACGTGGCATGGGTGCCTCTTTCACTATACGCGTTCAATAAACGCGTTTACAAAAAGAGGCAAGAGGTCGCGATGGCCAATTTCGCGATGGTAAATAAAATGTGGCGGCGCCGTCCGCCGGCCTTGGGACGCCCTAGCCCCGCGGGATCTCCGCCAGCGAGGCGCTGCTTTGCTCGGCCTCCGACAGGTCGAGTTCGGCCTCGATTTCACTGAGATGATCGATCATCAGCGCCTTGGCGCGCACGGCGTCGCCGCTGCCGATGGCTTCGGTGATCAGCCGGTGGTGGTCGCCCGACAGACCACCGCCGGACTGATGGCGTTATGTCCCTGAGGTCAGCAGCCCGGCATAGAGCCCGGGCGCCGAGCCCTCGATCGGGATGGCACCAACGGCGCGACGATAGAAGGCCACCGGACCGGCACCGCCGATAACGGCATAGCCGTAGCCTTCGGCGCGCATGGCGAAAAGCGCCTTGAGCAGCAAAGCCTTCCCGATGCCCTGCCCACGCTCGCTATCCAGAACCCCGGTTGGACCGAAGAACCCGCGCGCGGTCGCGTCATGGCAGGCAAATCCGAGCAACTGTCGTCCCCGCACGGCGATCTGACAACCGACCGGCTGCCGGCAGATGGCGACTGTCGCCTCGCTGGCCCAGCCTTGGCCGAACTGCGCGACGATCCACTCCGTAACCAAGTGCAATTCCGGCGGCAGCGCCGGCCGCAGTGTGATGCCAGCGGCGGCGAGCCGTGCATCGAGGGCAGCGTCGGCGGTGAGGTCGTAGAGCTTGACCAGCAGATCCATGGTCAGGGGTGCCTCCTTGAAAGGTCCGAAGCGGTATCGAGGGCCGCGGGCCGGCTGCGGTCCGGATCCGGTACGGCGGCCAGCAGCGCACGGGTGTATTCATGGCGGGGATCGGCGACGATCGCGGCCGCCGGCCCTTCCTCCACCAACTCGCCCTTGTGCATCACGGCGATGCGGTCGGCGATGTGATGGGCCGTGGCGAGGTCGTGCGTGATATAAAGGAGCGCCACGTTTCGCTCGCGCTTCAGCCGCTGGAAGATGCCGAGCACATCGAGCCGCAGCGACACGTCGAGCATCGAGGTCGGTTCATCGGCGATCAACACTTCCGGCTCCGCCGCGAGGGCCCGCGCGATATTGACGCGCTGCCGCTGGCCGCCCGACAGCTGGTGGGGATAGCGCTGCATCATCTCAGCATCGAGCCCGACGTCGCCAAGCAGCTCGGCGACCCGCTCCCGCAGAGCGCCAGCGGATCGGCGTCCGTGATAGCGCAAGAGCGGTCGTGCCAGATGGTGATGGATGGTGTGGACGGGGTTGAGAACGGCGAAAGGGTCCTGAAACACAATCTGCACGGCGCGGGCGAACGTCCGCCGCGCTGCGAGACCGGAGGTGGCGTGCCAGTCCTTCCCCTTGAACAGCACTCGACCGCGCGTTGGGGCCTCAAGACCGGTCAGGAGGCGGGCGCAGGTGGTCTTGCCGCTGCCCGAACCACCGACCAGCGCCAGCGCCATTCCCGGCATGAGCGCCAGACTGACACCAGAGAGCGCCCGCACCGCGCGCGGCTCCCGGCCATAGACCTTGTCGACGCCATCCAGCGCGAGCAGGCTTGAGGTGATGGTCATCAGCGGCCTCCCGCCAAGAACGGGGGCTGACCAGACCGGGGCAAGCGCGGCAGCGACGCCCACAAGTTTTGGGTATAGGGGTGCTCCGGCGCACGGTGGATACGTTGCGCCGCCCCCTGTTCGACGATGCGTCCCTTCCGCATGACGGCGATCCGATCGCAATACTCAACCATCAGGCCGAGGTCGTGGGTGATGAACAGGATGGAAAAGCCGAAGCGGGCCCTGAGGTCGGCGATCTTGTCCAGGATCTCCCGCTGGACGATGACGTCGAGCGCGGTGGTCGGCTCGTCCATGATGACGAGGCGCGGATTGAGCGCCAACGCGATGGCGATGACGATGCGCTGGCGCATGCCGCCGGAGAACTGGTGCGGATAGTCCCGCAAACGGTCTGGCGCGATATCGACCAGCCGCAGCAGCTCGGCTGCCCTCTCGCGAGCGTCGGCCCGGCCGAGCCCGGCATGCGCGGCCAGCACGTCGCGGAACTGCGCCTCTATGGTGGTAACCGGATTGAGCGCGTTCATGGCGCTCTGGAACACCATGGAAATGCGCGACCAGCGGACACCGGCCATCTCCACGGGCGACAATTCGAGCAGATCGCGCCCCTCGAAGCGGATTTCACCGTCGGCGATCACCGCTGGTGCCTTGAGCAGCCGGCAGATGGAATAGGCGATGGTGCTCTTGCCACAGCCGGACTCGCCGGCCAGACCGAACACCTCGCCGGGAGCGATGTCGAAACTCACGTGGTCGACGACGGTGGTGTCCGTTTGTGGCCCGACATAGTCGACCGTCAGGTCACGGACGGCGAGCAGAGAGTCGGTGGCGTTCATGCGGCACCTCGTGCGCGCGCCAGGCGCGCCAGCCAACGGCGATGGACCACGCCGGTACGCAGGCGCGGATTGGAGATTTCATCGACGGCGAAATTGATCAGCGATAACCCGACACCGAGCAGGACCAACGCCGCCGACGGCGCCAACACCTCCCACCAGGCGCCAACGGCCATGGCGGCGGAATTCTGGGCGTTGTAGAGCATGGTGCCCCAGGACACCGCCTGCGGATTGCCCAGGCCGAGGAATTCCAGCGTCGCCTCGGTCATCACCGAATAAGTGATCGAGCCGATGAGATTGATGGCAACGATGGAGATCAGATTGGGCAGCAGTTCCACCAGCAGAATGCGCCAAGTGGGTTCGGCGCCAATCTCCGAGATGCGAATGAAGTCCTTTTCGCGCAAGGACATCACCTGAGCGCGTGTAACGCGCGCGCCCCAGGCCCAGGCGGTAGAGGCGATGATCAGCACGATCACGCCCGGCCCCACCGATCCGAGAAAAGCCGACAGAACCAGCAGCAGCGGCAGGTTGGGGATCACCAGCACCACATTGGTGGCGGTGTTGATGGCACCATCGACACGACCGCCGAAATAGCCGGCGACCAGACCGAGCAGCGTGCCGATCACAGTGATCAGCGTGCCGGCGGCGAACCCGACCGCGAGCGACGTGCGACTGCCGTAGACCAGCTGACTCCACACGTCCTGGCCCATGCGGGTGGTGCCGAGCAGATGGGCCAGCCCCGGCGCCTCGTGCGGATGACCAATGCGGCGCATGGGTTCGAAGGGGGCGAACACGGGCGCCGCCAGCGCCAGCAGGATCAGGACGGCGACGATGACGAGGCCGCACAGCGCCTTGCGGTTACGGACCAGGATCCGAAGCGAACCGTCCATGGTCAGGCCCTCCTCAGACGCGGATCGATCAGCACGTAGCTGAGGTCGGCGATGAAATTGGCGGCCAGCATGGCGGCGGTCATCACGATGAGCTGGCCTTGGATCAGGGGATAATCGCGGGCGAGGATCGCCACATAAAGCGTATTGCCGACGCCGGGGTAGTTGAACACAACCTCCGTCACCAGCGAGCCGGCGAACACTTGACCGATGGTAATGGCGAGATTGGTGACGGTCGGCAACAGCGCGTTGCGTAAGCCATAGCCGATCAAGATCTTGCGCTCGGACAGCCCCTTGGCCTCGGCCATCACCAGATAGTCGTCGCCGATCAGGTTGATGATGTTGTTGCGCATGTTGATGAGAAAGCCGCCGGTCAGCACGATCGACAACGCCGCCACCGGCATCACGGCGTGGGCGATCACGCTGCCGACAAAGGCGAATGACCAGGCCGGGTCGAGCGCCGTGTCATAGGCGTAGCCGGTCGGCAGAAGCCTCAGCGAGATGCCGAAACAGAACAGGATGAGCATCGCCAGCACGACCGCCGGAACGGCGTTGGCGATCACGCCCCAAGTGGTGGCGATCAGATCGAAAACGCCGTCGCGCCGCCAGGCGGCCCGGGCGCCGATCAGCGAGCCGATCAGAAAGCTCAAAAGCGTCGAGACCCCGACCAACAGCAGCGTCCAAACCAGAGCGTGGCCGAGAACGGTCGTGACCGGCGCCGGATAGAACTTGATGGACAGCCCGAGGTCGCCGGTGAGCACGCTTCTGAGATAGGCGAGATACTGCAGCGGCAGCGGGCCGTCGACGAAGCCGAAGGTCTTGCGCAAGGCGGCGATGTTGTCGGGCGACAGCCGGTCGCTTGAATGGGCGAACATCATCGCCACCGGGTCGCCCGGCATCAGGCGCGGCAGAAAGAAATTGACGGTGGCGGCAACCCAAAAGGCCATCAGGTAGTAGCCGAACCGCCGGAAGACGAAGGACATGGTGCCTCTCCTCGCAAGGATCCGCCGGGGCCAGAGGAACCCCGGCGGTCACGCGGGCCGAAAATTCCGGACGGGCGTGGGGGAGCCGCCCGGATACGGGCTCGGCTCACATTCCGGTCGGCTTCAACGCCAGCAACTGCAGCAGGCGATAATGCTCCGAATAGGACGAGGGATCGATCCAGGGGTTGTCCTTGTCGGCCCAGCCGGTGAAGTGGCGCGACGAATATTCGTACCAGATCGGGTTGTTGAACACCGGCAGGAACGGTAGCGCATCGGCGATCTTGGCCTGCAGCTGATGAACGATGTCATGCTGCTTGGCACTGTCGGCGGTCGCCTCATACGCCGCGAGCAACTGCTGCACTGCGTCGTCATGATACCGATGACCGGCGAAGCGGGTCTTGCCGATGCTCCCCTCGTTGAAGGCTTCGTAATAGGTGTAGAAGGGCGTCGCCCGGCTGTGCCAGGAATTGATCGCCATCTGGAAGCTGCCGTCGGCGATCTGGCTCTGCCAGACCGCGCTTTCTGGCGTCACCATCTTGGCGTCGATGCCGATGGCATTCATGCCCTCGACGGCGATTTGCACGGTGCTGACCCAGTCGGTCCAGCCGTTGGGGACGATGACGTCGAACTTGATCTTGCTACCATCGGGATTGTCGACGAAGCCGTCTCCATCCTTGTCCACGTAGCCAGCGTCGGCCAAAGCCTTCTTGGCCGCGTCGACATCATATGTCATCTCGGCCTTGTGCTTGTCGACGACGGCCTGATCCGTCCAGGTCGGGAAGGAAGCGCCGATGCCGCTCGCATCGGTGTTGGGCGTCGGATAGCCATAGGCGGCGACGTTGACCATGGCATCGCGGTCGAAAGCCATCGACACGGCACGGCGGAACTTTATGTCGTCGAAGGCTTTGCGGTTGCCGGGGTCGCTGCTTTCCAGGTTGAAGATGAAGCCGACCAGCGTGCCCGGCGGGAACCAATAATGGAAGTGATCGGGGTCGGCAGCGATATAGGTCTTTTGGATTTCGGGTATGAAGGCCGCGCCCCAGTCGAGATCGCCGCTGGCCAGAGCCGTCAGCATCTGGTCGTTGGTGCCGAGTTCGGGGAAACGCAGGCAGTCGACCTTGAGATTGGCGGCATCCCAGTAATGCGGGTTGCGGCATTGGTCGTAGGTCTGTTCGGTGAAGCGCGGGATTTCGGTCATCGGACCGCTGCCGACCGGGGTGTCGTTGGCGAAGGTCGCCGGATTGGCCACGTCCTTCCAGACGTGTTCTGGCACGATCGGCACGTCGTTGATCTTGGCGGCGGCGAGCGAACTCGGCGCCTTGAAAGTAAACTTGACCTGATCGGTCCCAACCGCCTCGACCGTGTCGAGCTTGGCCCAAATGCCGGTGGCGTCCAGCGCCGGCGTCTTCTTGATGAAGGCGTAGGTGAACAGAACGTCCTTGATGGTCAGGGGCTGGCCATCCGACCACAGGACGCCGTCGCGGAAGGTGAAGGTGACACTCTTGAGATCGTCTGACAGCGCATAGGCCGTGGCCAGCCGGTAAGTCACCTTGTCGTTCTGGTATTTGTTGAAGATCATCAAGGGCTCATAGATGAAGTCCAGCGTACTTTCGCGCGCCGTTCCCACCATGAACGGATTGAAATTGCGCACCCAACTGGTGGCATCCTCGATGTTGACGGTCAGCGGTCGGCTGTCGGCCAAGGCTCCACCGGCCAGAAGTGATAGAAAACTCGCGGCCAAGGCCGCTGTCTTGATCTGTTTCATAATGTCCCTCTCTGGTTATTATCGCCGACACTTGGTGGCCAGCGTTGTTCGCGGTCATGACACGCGCCGCTACCCGACGGCGCCGCGTCATCCCATGATTTCCGTCACTTGTGGCCGGAAGGTCCCTGCCCCCCGGACCAGCCTTCAAATGCCCGCGACATGGAAGATCGCTTCCACTTCCCGATGCAAACTGGTGTAGTCGACCTTGGTCTGGCCGCGCCGGGCGTCGGCCGCGGCCAGCCTGACGGTCGCCGCCTGCGTCAACGGCCGGGCCGCGGCGGCGGCCCTTTGCATCTCCGGCAACTCACCGTGGCAATGCAGGGCGATGTCGCAGCCGCCGTCCAGTACCTGGGTGACGCGCTCGTGCACTGGGCCTTGAAGCGAATTCATGAACACGCAATCGGATATCAGCACGCCGGCATATCCGAGCTGGCCGCGAATAACGTCGTTGATGATGGTCGGCGAGACCGAGGCCGGCAGGTCGGCGTCGAAGGCCGCGTAGACCACATGGGAAACCATCGCCCAGGGCGTATCGTTCAATCTGGCAAACGGGGCGAAATCGGTAGCTGTCAGCTCGGCGCCACTCGCGTTCACCACGGGTCGCATCTTGTGGCTGTCGCCAGTGGCGCGGCCGTGGCCGGGAATGTGCTTCATGATCGGCAGCACACCGACCTCCAGGAAGGCATCGATCACGACCCGGCCGAAGGCCGTGACAACCTCCGGATCGGGGCTAAAGGCGCGGGTGCCGATCACCGGGTCGGCATCGGGCATGCGCAGGTCGAGCACCGGCGAGCAGCCACTGTCCAGACCGACTTCGGCCATCATCTGGCCCATGGCCAGCGTCGATAGACGCATGGCCTGCAGCGCCACCTCCATGCCGGCCTTGTCGGCCAGCGCGCCGAATTCGGCGAACGGGCGAAACAGCGGCCAGGCGCCGGAGTCGAGGTGCGAAATCTTGCCGCCTTCCTGGTCGGTGAGAATGGGGGCGTCAGGCCTGCCAACCGCCTCGCGGAACCGGGCGCACAACTCGCGCGTCTGCTCGATGGTTCGCATGTTGCGGCGTGCCAGCAGCAGCCCGAGCGGATTGGCCTCGCGGAAGAAGGCAAACTCGTCGTCCGAAATTGCTGGCCTCTGAATGCCAAGCACCAGCGCTAGCGGCGGCCTGGATTCCGGTTGAGTGATGGCGGGCTGGCTTGTCACGACCTCGGCGCTCCTGTTCTCGACAACCTACGATGACCCGTTCGCGGACAGGTTATCCTGCCGACGTTCCGAAGCCCTCAAGGTGCGGGCCGATCAAATCTCGGAAAGTTTCATGTTTCTAAATTACATTTACCACAAAATTGGCGCCCTGCAAGCGACATTTCATGTTGCTTAATTACATTTGTGTTGAAAATCCTGACAAAGCTGGATTCTGCATATTGTTTAGGCTATCTGCGAAGCGTTCTGCCCTCGATCCAATATCGTCGAAATGCAGGAAAGTTTCATGCCGCTCCAGGGCGGCACTGGCCATTCCGAACCATGGAGCCGCGCGTGAGCGTTATCGTCGACATCGTCGCCCGGATCCGGGAGTTGGCGGAAACCGGCTCCCGTTCGGATCGCCGCATCGCCGCCGTGGTGCTGGCCGATCTCGACTGGGCAACCAACGCGCCGATCGCCGAGATTGCCGCCCGCGCCGACGTCAGCGAGCCGACCGTCACCCGCTTCTGCCGTACGCTCGGTTGCGACGGCATCCGCGCCTTCAAGCTGCTGCTGGCGCAGGCGCTTGCCGTGGGCGGCGCCTATCTGCGCGCGGACGCGCAGGAGCCGGCCCATAGCGACAGTTGGCTGGTTGAAAATGTTTGCGATGGCGCGGTCGAGGCGGTGCAGCGCCTGCGGACCACTCTCGATCCGGAAGCGCTCAAGCGCACCGGCAGTCTGATCGCCGGCGCCGGTCTGGTGCTGGCCTTTGGCTCGGGCGGCACCTCGTCGATGGCCGCCGTCGAACTGCAGAACCGGCTGTTCCGCCTGGGTCTGCACGCCGTCGCCCACGTGGACGGCGAGATGCAACGCATGACCGCCGCGTCCGGTAACAATCGGACAGTACTGGTGGTTTTCTCGATTTCCGGCGCGGTAAAATCGCAAAAGGACGCGGCCTGGATCACCCAGCAATACGGTGGCCGCGTGATCGCCGTCACCGCGACAGGCTCGGAACTGGCCGCGGGCTCGGATCTCGTCATTCCTTTCGCGGTGCAGGAGGACGGCGGCCTCTATCGCCCGTCGTCGTCGCGCTTCGCCATGCTGGCGGTGGTCGACATGCTGGCGATGGCGACCGCCGAGGCGATCGGGCCGTCGAGCCTCGAAACCCTGCGCCGGATCAAGCAGAATCTCAACGTCCTCAAAGTCGACGACCCGCGACTGCCGATCGGCGATTAACCGCGGCCGCCGCCGATCAGTCCATTCGGGTCGACAGTCCGAAGGTCCCGTCGTGAGGTCGCGCTCCGCAAAGCGGATGTTCGCCACGTCGCCGATGGTGAGGTCGATATCCTCCGACGACCTCGAAGCGCCCATCGCCGAGCCGGCGATGTCGGCCGCCTGTTCCTCGGCTAGCTTATTGGGCAGGGCCATAGCAATGGTCGAGATAGGCGTTGGCCACCCGCTCATCGATATCGCGCGGCACCGGGACGACGCAGCTCGTGGCATCGACGCGGCGCAGCGCCACCGCTTCAAGGCAGCGCGCCTGAAGGGCAAAGCCGAGGTCCATGGACTCGATGGAGTTGCCTAGGGGACGGGCGCCCGCCAGATTGAACATGTGTCCCTCGGCGATGATGTGGATGGTGCGGCCGTCCCTCAGCGTCAGGCTGGCGATGCCGTCGGAAAACACGTCCGTCGAGACGACCTCGGGGCTGCCGGTGATCGCGGCATTGTTGATCTCCGTCGGGAAATGACCGGCGTTGGCCAGGATGACGTTGCTCTTGAACAGCGGCAAGTCGCTGGCGCTCTGCACCTCGCCGCCACCGGTCACGGTGACGATGAAGTCGGCGCTGGCGATCGCCTCGTCCCGGGAGGGCGTGTCATAACCGTCGAGATGGGCTTGCAGCCGCTTGAGCGGATCCCGGTCGACGACGCTGACCTTGGCATGCGCGCCCTTGAAATTCTCCGCCACGCCGCGCCCGCAGGCGCCATAGCCAAACACGGTCACCCGTTGGCCATTGGTTACCCGGTTGGTGATGCGCATGTAGGACTCAAGAACGCTCTGGCCGACGGCGTGTTCGTTTTCCGCGAACTGCTTGATCGGGCTGTCGTTGATGACGAGGATCGGCAAGTTGAGCGAGGACCGCAGCGGCTCGAGGCGCGCCCTGCCCGATGTCGTCTCTTCCGTGCCGCCGAGAAGGTTGCCGTTCGGGTTTTGCCGCCACAGGTCGAACAGGTCGCCGCCGTTGTCGAGCAGAATGTCCGGCTTGCTCGCCAAAACTTCCTTGAGGAATCCCAGGTGCTTGATCGGGTCGCGCGTCGCTTCGCCGATGACGGTGATGCCGCGCTCGCGCAGATAGGCGACGGCGTCGGCCTGCGTCGTGTTGAGGTTGCCCGTCGCCACCAGCTTGGCGCCGCCCTCCTTAAGCGTAAGCAGGAGAGCCACGGTCTTCGGCTCAAGATGGATGCCGGTGCCGATGGTCATGCCGGCGAAGGGCTGTGTACCGCGAAATTCCTCGGCGATCTGCCGTAAAAGGCGGGTGTTCGAACCCACCCATTCGATCCTGGTTGCCATGGGTTTCCCTCCGAGTGTGCACTGGCGTTCGGTCCGATCCGATGCCGCCAAGGTTAGTCAAACGTATGACGCTAGTCAAACGTATGATGTGGCTGTTCACAAGCAGCCTATCCCTGCGCTATGTCTGCGAGACCGGGCATGGGAACAGGCGGCGGGCAAAGGGGACCTCATTTGGCCGGAAGCGACAAGACCAGCCCACTGGTGACCAGCCTCGACGTCGCCAGGGAAACCAACGTTTCGCAGTCGACGGTGTCCCTGGTCTTGAATGGCAAGGCCGAGGGCCGCGTGTCGCCGGCGACGCGCGAACTTGTTCGAGAGGCCGCCGCCCGTCTGGGCTACCGGCCGAACGTCTCGGCCCAGACGCTGCGCACGGGCGTTGGCAAAACGCTGGCCTTCGCCGTCCCTGATATCAAGCAGCCGTTTTTCGGTGAGGTGCTGGTCGCCGCCGAGATCGCAGCCCGCGAGCAAGGCTATTCGGTTCTCTTGGTCGACACGATGACCGATCCGCTGTGGAGCGAGCGCTTGGTCGGCATGATCCGTGGCCGGATGATTGCCGGATGCATCACCTACTCACCGGACGCGGAGGCGGAAGCAAGGTTTGTCGACGTGAGCGACCGCGTCGTCATGGTCGAGAGCGATACGCCCGCCCTGTCGGGTGTCGACCTGTCGATCGACGCGGCGATGAAATCGGTGGTCGGCCATCTTACCGACCTCGGGCATCGCAAGATCGGCCATTTTGCCGCCGAGTATCCAAAACTGACCTTCCGCAATCGCCGGGTGTCGTTCCTGGCGGAGCTCGAACGCGTCGGTATCAAAACCAATCCCCAATGGCACGTTGCCTCGACCTTCGACATCGACGCCGCCACCGAGGCGGCAAAGCGTCTGATCGAAACGGGCGTCACCGCCATTGCCTGCGACGACGATCTGCTTGCCGGAGCGGCCTACCGCGCGGCAAGGCAGCTTGGCCTATCCATTCCGAACGAGCTTTCAGTCGTCGGCTTCAATGATATCGAGTTCGCCCGCCTGCTCGCCCCAGAACTGACGACGGTCAATATTCCCGCCGACACGCTGGGGCGCGAGGCAACGCAGCGCCTTTTGAACAAGCTGGCCGGCAAAGCGGCGCCATCCAAGCGGACGGTGGTAAAGCTGCGCCTGATCGTCCGCCAGTCGACGGTGCGTCCGAGAACGACCGAATTCTAGATACTTTTTGGAAACTATTTCCTCTTAAAAATTGCACAACCTGCTATCGCTCGCCGAGGCTGTATAACCAAGCCCAACGCCAATTTGCCGCGTTACCGCATTCGCCTATCAGCCTCGATCACCAGATCGCCAAGTGAGCATCGCAAGTGCATTTGTCGGAGCGGATACTTTTCGCTCAGTTTTCAACGCCTTGAGCGACGGCGCTCTAGCTAGTTATTCATATCACCCTCCTGCGTATTCATTGCGTGAAGGGAAATTTTAAAATGCAGACGTTATTGAAACTTACGCAAAATGAAATTATAGGCGATCGACAAATATACTCAATGATCGCAATTTACATCCTATCCGCAAACATCATTCTGATTCCGGCCGGACATATATTTGAAAATCTTTTTATAGAATATACTATCAGCTTAGTGATACTCGATATAGTTACCTTACCGGCCATCATCATCGCCGGACTGCTGATACGATCCATATTGGCCGATCCACACCATCCAACGGATTGGCTCCGCTCCCGTATCGACAGAAGGCGTGCCGCGCGCATCTTGGCGGGCCTTGTGTTGCTTCTAGCCTTCGTCCCCTTCATGGCGACATTCACGGCGATGAAATCCTTCATCGGCCTCAGCGGATTCACGGCCGATGTCCCGCTCGCGGACCTCGATCGCTGGTTGCATCTAGGAGTTGATCCGGCGGTTTTCCTCCATCGCGTCTTTGACTATGGCGTCGTCTGGCGCTTTTTCGCGGCTATCTACGGACCCGGCTGGATGCTGTGGGTCGACGGCTTCGTCTTCTGGATGGCGGTGGCAGCCCCAACCCCGGACATCCGTAAGCGGTTCTTCATCGGCTACATTTTCGCCTGGGCGGTGCTCGGCAATGTCGTGGCATGGCTCGCCATCAGTGCCGGCCCGGCCTTCTTCGCACAAGTCACCGGTAACGCGGATCGCTTCGCATCGGTGCTGGCCGCCGTTGGCGCCCACACACTTCCAGACGGAAGCGGCATCCGCGACATACAAACCTATCTCTGGGACCTCTACGTTTCCCGATCGTCAGGCTTCGGCATGGGCATTTCGGCTTTTCCAAGCCTGCATGTAGCCATGGTGACGCTCTGCGCTTTGGTCGCCTTTGAGATCAGTCGGATCTTGGCCATTGTCGGTGTGATCATCGTGATCCTCATCGAAATGGGATCGGTGCTGTTCGGCTGGCATTATGCCATCGACGGTTATTTCTCAATCGCCGTCATGGCAGCGGTCTGGGGGATCCTTCGCCGTCCCTATCTGTTGGGTCGGCCTTCGATCGATCAGTCTCGCGCGGCTCTGCATCATCTTGCCGAGTACCCCGAGCCGGATCGTCGGCAGCCTCGCGGCGCGCCTGATACCAAGATGCATTGAAAATGCCTCTTGGTATTCTGCTTGTCGATTTCTCATGCCACTGATGCAAATGAGAAATCGACAATGGTTCAATGAGCGGATGCGTCAGCATCTTCGCAAATTGGTATGAGCTGCCTGATCCATGATCCCACTTCAATCAGGGACTGACGGACAAGCCTTCAGCGCCGACGACGTGCCGAAGATCTCGGATATTGCCGCTTTCTCGCATGCCGGCCAATGACAGAAAGCAAAAGGCCAGAGCCCTCATTGGCTTGCGGGTTCTGCCAGGTAAGCAGGTGCCGGCCATTGGCCGGTCCAACTCGATGGTAATCGGAAAGAAGCGCTCGTAGAGCGAATTGGGAGTTTGAGGCCCTGCTGACACAGGCGCCCCACTTGCTCCGAGACGGCATCAGCCGATGCCAATGCCGCGGGCGGTAGAACCGCTACTTCTGCGCCACCTTGGCCGTAAACGTGGCGACGCTCTGCCTCAGCACGCCCGCCTGTTCGACAAGCTCGTGCGAAATGGACGACACGCGCTCCGCCGAGCTGGTGGTCTTGTGGCCCGCGCTCACCAGTTCGCCGATCGCCGCGCCGATGACGTCCGAGGACTTGGAGACGCCCATCGCCGAGTTGGCGATATCGGCGGTAGCCGCCGACTGCTCCTCGACAGCGGCGGCGATGGCCGTGCCGATACGCGACACTTCCGCGATGGTGTCGGTGATGCCGGAGATGTCGTTGACCGATTGCTGCGTCGCCTGCTGGATGGCGGCGATCTGGCCGGTGATCTCCTCGGTGGCTTGCGCCGTCTGGGAGGCGAGCGACTTCACTTCGGACGCCACGACGGCAAATCCCCGCCCGGCTTCGCCGGCCCGCGCTGCCTCGATGGTGGCGTTGAGCGCCAGAAGATTGGTCTGGGCGGCGATGGAGGAGATCAGTTCCACCACCGAGCCGATCTTGTCGACGGCGTCGGAAAGTCCCTTCACCGAAGCGGCGGTCTGGCGAGCGCCTTCCACGGCCTTGGAGGAGACCGTCAGCGATACCTCGGCCTGACGGCCGATCTCGCCGATCGAGGCGTGCAGTTCCTCGGTGGCGGCGGCGGTGGTGGAAATAGCATTACCCGCGGCCTCCTGCGAGGTGCTAATGCTATCGCATCGAGAGGTCACCGCCGATGCCTGTTCCTCCAGCTCGCCGGAGCTGCTGCCGAGGTCGGATGTCATTTTGCCGAGCTTGCCGAGCAAGCAGTTGATCTGGGAATCGAAATCGCCGATCGCCTCCTGCACGCGCTGCTGCCGATCGGTGATCTGCTGGATCAGCGTCTCGCCGTAGACGGAGACGGCGATGTCCATGTCGAGCATCACGGCCTTGGTGACGGCGGAGATCATCCGTGCCGCCTTGGCGCCGGAGAAGCGGGCTCGCTGGCCCAGGATGGCCGAGATCTGCTCCAGCACATGATTGTAGCCGGAAATGTACCAGTGCGGCTCCAGCCCGATGCGGACGTGGGCGAGACCGACACGGTGCACGCTCTCGAAATAGTCGCGGTCAAAGCGCGCCGAGAACAGCCGCTTCCAGTGGTCGTATTGCGCCTTCTTGAGGTGATCGACCCGGCCGCGCACCAGGCCGGCCAGCTTCGGCTCCCGCTCCCAGCGCTGATAGAAGACGGAGAGAATGTCGCCCATCTTGGGATCGAGGATCGCCCAGGCAGCACGAAGTTCGGCGCTCGCCGCCTCATCGATCGAGTAGGCTTTCGTATGGCCCTGAAAGTCGTCCCACGCCGCCATTCGCCCCTCCGACATCCGTAACACAATTCATTTGAATCCTGACTCCGATCACTATCTATGCGGGTGGTTTACAAACCCTGAATTTGGCGCAGCCGCTTGTACACTTTTAGCCACATCCACAAGAAGACGACTGCAGGTTGTTTGCAGAAAAAGGGCGTTTCCTGCATGTTTTGACAGGAAGGGCAATTTTGACAGGGTTGGAAACCGGGGCTAGGCTGATCCAAGACCGACCAGCCACCGGATGTAGGGAGCTACACGCAGACATGGCAAAGATCGCCGCTATCCTCTACCCGCCCGGAACCGACATTGATGCGTTGCTGGCCGGTGTCGCGCGCGACCTCAGCGCCGCCGGCATCCGGGTCGGCGGCGTGGTTCAGACGCGCGATGTGGGGGGAGCCAAGGGCATGGCGGTCGTCGATCTCGGGGACGGCCAGATCAGGTCGATCGCCCAGAACCTCGGACCGCTCTCCACCTCCTGCAAGCTCGACACGGCGGCGATGGCTGAGATCGCCGGCGATCTCGAACGGCAGATCGACGCCGGCCTCGACCTTCTGATCCTGAGCCGCTTCGGCAAGACGGAGATCGATGGCGGCGGCTTCCGCTCGCTGTTCGGCCGGGCGATGCTGGCCGGCACGCCGCTGCTCACCGGCGTCCGCGACGAGCATGCCGCCGCCTGGGCGACATTCAGCGGCGGCCTCGGCGCCACCCTGCCGCCGGACAAAAACCGCGCCCTCGCCTGGGCGAAGGACGCGGCTGTCTGAGTTTTGGCTGCCCGTCAGGCGGCGTTCAGGTCGGCGATGAAGCTCTGCACCTGCTCGCGCAGCTTGGCCGACTCGCCGTTGAGGTTTTCCGACAGGCTCATCAGCTGCGTCGCGGCGGCGCCGGTCATCTCGGCGGCGGTGCCGACGCCGGCGATGTTCTGCGTCACATCGGTGGTTCCGCTGGCGGCGCGCTGCGTGTTGGCGGCAATCTCGCTGGTGGCCGTGCCCTGCTCTTCGACGGCGCCGGCGATCGCCTGGGACGTCGACTGTATCGTGCCGATCGTATCGACGATGCGCGAGATCGACTCCACCGCGACGCCGGTTGCCGACTGGATCTCGCCGATCTTGCTGCCGATCTCGCTGGTGGCCTTGGCCGTCTGGTCGGCGAGCTGCTTCACCTCGGCGGCGACGACGGCAAAGCCCTTGCCCGCCTCGCCGGCCCGCGCCGCCTCGATGGTGGCGTTCAGCGCCAGAAGGTTGGTCTGCGCCGCGATGTTGGAGATCAGCACGACCACCTCGCCGATCTGCTGCGCCGAAGACGACAGCGACTGGATATTGATGGCCGACGTTTCCGCCTCGTGCGCCGCCTCGCGGGCAATCCGGGACGAATGCTCCACCTGCTTGGCGATTTCCTGGATGGAGGCCGACAGTTCCTCGGTGCCGGCCGCCGCGGTCTGAACGTTGGCGGACGCTTCCTCCGCTGCCCCGGCCACCGATTGAGCCTGGCGGGAGGTTTCCTCGGCGGTCGCCGACAGGTTCTTGGCGGAATCGGCCACCTCGGTGGACGAGCGCGCAAAGGCTTCCGACAGGTGGCTCATGTCGGCGACGAACCGGTCGATGACGGTGGCGCGGCGTTCGACGGTCCGCCGGTCGCTGATGTCGCGCTGCTTCTGTGCTTCCTCGAGGCGGCGGCCGTCGGCCAGCTTGTCGCGCATGTAGACGACGCTCTTGGCAATCGCGCCGATCTCGTCCTGGCGCTCCGACATGGCAACCTGGACATCCAGATCACCATCCGCCAACCGGCGCACATCGACGGACAGTTCCCCCAGCGGCCGGGTGATCGAGCGGATGAAGAACAGGCCGACGCCACACAGGACCATGACCAGAACCAGGATGCCGCCGCCGATCGACACCAGCCGGTCGTAGAACGCGTTGTCGATGTCATCGACATAGACACCGGAAGCCACCACCCAGTTCCAAGGGGTAAACGGCGCATCATAAGTGATCTTCTCGTAGGGCGTCTTGTCGTTGCCCGGCTTGGGATAGAAATAGCTGGTGAAGCCGCCGCCCGCCTTGGCCTTGTCGATTTGATCGCGGATGAAGGCAAAGCCATTGGCATCCACCTCATTCATCCGCTGTTGGCCCTCAAGCTCGGGCTTTGTGCCGTGCAGCTCCGTCACGCCATTGTAGTTGTAAATGAAGAGGTAGCTGTTGCCGGCATAGCGCAGGGTATGCACGAGATCGGCCACGCGCTGCTTGGCTACATCCTCGGTGATCGCCCCCTTTTGGGTTGCGTCATAAAACCCCTGGATCTGGGATACTGCGCCCTCAACGACCTGCTGGATCGCTTGCTTGCGCTCGGCAAGCATAGAGGCGCGGAGATCGATAAAACAGATAACCGCAACCAAGACGAGTCCGAGTGAAAACGATACGATTTGAAGCGTTATCTTGGCCTTGATCGTCAATGAACGCATGCTCACTCCTCCGAGGACTTCGCTCCCTGACATCAGATCAGGTCGTGGTCCATTCCCCTTATCGAAGGAATTTAATGCACGTGTTACTTATCAACTCGTAAATAGCCGCTGTTAACATGTGAATTTTCTCTAGGCGTCCTCCACGCGCGGCAAATTCAGGATCGGAATGACGGGCGGTTCCAGCATTTGCCCCGCCCGATACCACCCTCAAACGAAAACCGCGCCCCTCACGTTAGGGAGGGACGCGGCCTTGAAGAGAGTCCTTGCGAGCCAGCCTCAGGCGGCGGCCGAGTTGGTGAGGTACTCCTCGACGATGTCGCCGAATTCGCGGATGCCCTGCCCCACCGTGTGGGCGGTGGCGTTGACCCGGTTGGCAACCGTGACTGTTTCCGCCGAGGCAGCTTCCACGGTCTCCACTTCGCCGGCCACCATCTTGGTCCCTTCGGCGGCGGTGGCGATCGACTGGCTGATTTCGCCGGTCGCCACGGCCTGCTGAGCCACGGCGGCGTCGATGGCATCGGCGAGCGCTTTCACCGAACCGATTTTGACCGTAATGCCCTGGATCGCTTCGACGGCCGTGCGTGTGCTGCTCTGGATCTGCGCCACCTGGGAAGCGATGTCGTCGGTCGCCTTTGCGGTCTGCCCGGCGAGGTCCTTGACCTCGGAGGCCACCACCGCGAAGCCCCTGCCGGCCTCGCCGGCGCGGGCGGCCTCGATGGTGGCGTTGAGCGCCAGCAGGTTGGTCTGCGCGGCAATGCCCCGGATCAGGTCGACGACGGCGCCGATACGATCGGCGGCCTCGCTGAGCGCGGCGATCTGCCCCGAGGAGGAGGCCGCTTCGGCATCGACCTCGGCGACGGCCTCAGTCGACTTGCGGATCTGATCGCCGATTTCCTGGATGGAGCTCGAGAGCCCCTCGGCCGCCTCGGCGACGGTGCGTACGTTCGACGACGCCGAGTTCGACGTCTCGCGCATCGCCTCGGCCCGGCGCCGGGTATCGCTTGACGTCGTCGACAACCCTTCCGCCGTCGCCTTCAGCGCGGTCATCTGCTGATCGACCGTACCCTGCATGCGGGTTGCTGCGTCATGGAACGCCTGCGACAGATCTCTCAATCGCTGGTCGCGGCTGCGATGCTGCTCGACACTCCGCCGCTGCTCGTCTTCGAGGCGCATCCGGTCCTGCACGCCGAGGCGCAACACCTCGACGGCGGCGGCAATCTCGCCGATTTCATCGGCCCGCCCACGGTAGGGAACTTCGAGATCCGAACGGCCACTCGCCAGCAAACCGATACTTTGCTTGAGCAAACCGAGGGGACGCGTGATCACCCGCCCCATGAAAATCAGGACGATGACGATCATCGCGACGGCGCCACCCAACAGCGACAGCGCAACCCGGATCGTCAGCGCATTGATATAGGCCGACAGAGTATCTGTGCGCCAGGCGACGACCAGATGCCCCAGCGGGCTGCCGGCCTTGTCCTTGCCAACCGGCGCAACGATCAGCACGGCGCCACTCACCACGCGAGATGACCTGTCGTTGGGGCTGGCCTTGATCATCTCGTCAGCCTGGGCGTCGAACGTGGCGGTGTCGGCATTGCCCGCGAAATCGGAAATCGCCGAGCCGTCAGCCGCCAGCACGCGCACGCGCAGCAGCGGTGGCGTCGGCTCTTGGATGAACTCGGCATAGGCCTGGGAAACGACGTCCTTCTTCTTCCATTTGACGCCACCTTCCGCCGCCGCCGCGATCAAGTCGGTCATCTGGAGGCGGGCGTCGGTGAACTCCTCGCCCATGATTGTGGTGGTGCTACGCAGCGACACCAGGGCCGTCGCGAGGATCACCAGCAGGATCACCGCCGTCAGGATGGCAGCAATCTTGGCCTTCAGCGAGAAATTGGAAAAAGTCCGCGGCATGATGGATTTCTTCTCCGCAACAGGGAGCGCGCCCCGCTGGCTCGGGGCGCATTCTTCTGGCTCGCACCGGCGGCGCAATCACGCGAGCGACTGCGCCTTGCCGATGCGGAGGCCTTTTCGGCCAACCAAGCGCTGGGTCAGAGACCGTCGACGTTCAGCCCGACGGTGATCGCGCCGATCGCCACGCCGGTCTTCGGGTCGGAGATGGTGGCGCTTACCTGCGTCTGCAGCTGCTGCGTCGACTCGTCCTTCTCGACGGCGTCGACGAAAATGGTGCCCGGACCGACCTGGAAGGACTTCTGCCATTTAGCTTCGTCGCCCTGCCAATAGTCCGACGTCGGATCGCTCTGTCCGACATTGAGCCCCTTGTTGTCGGTGATGAACAGCTCGGTGATCGCCCCACTCGACTTCTCCTCCTGCTCCTTCAGGAACTTGGAGAGGGGAGACGACAGCGCCTCGTTGATCATCGGCTTGTCGGCGGCATCAACCTCGGCCCGCCATTTCTTGTCGAGCGCATCGACATCGGCCTGCTGCAATCCGGCATACTTGGCGTTCTGCGCGTTGATCGCGTCGACCACCAGAGGATCGGACAGGAATGGAACCACATGCTGTTCCACGTAGGCCCGGGCGGCGGCGGCATAGTCGTCCCCCGCGAGGGCCTGATTCACCCCCGCCGAGGAGCATACAAGAAGACCAAGAGCTATATATCGGCCAATCGTCATGGCACCCTCCAAACAATTACCAGCAATCAATTCCACAACCCCGGTTACTGACGCGCTAACTTTTCTGACGAACGACGAAAAATACATCAGATCGGAAAGCATAATCTGAGATAATTAAACATATATATTTGACATCGATATTTTTAACTAGAGCATGCAAGAGCATAGACTAAGGATCTAGTCATTTTCGACAGGTGATCTGCGGAACGAGTGCCATGCCACGGCCCTCCGCGCAAAATCCGTGGACGTTTCATTGGCGCGCCGCCGACTTTGGCAGCCGCGCAAAACGATCGCCGGCGCAAATATCGGCGCCGCCCCAGTGGGAGGCCGCCGCTCTCAGGCAACGACTCCCGCCGAATACTCCCAATTCGCGAAGATGCTGACGCATCCGCTCATTGACGTCAGTGCCGATTTCTCATTTGCATCAGGGACATGAGAAATCGGCAAGCAGAATGCGAAGAGGCATTTTCAATGCGTCTTGGTATAATCCATCGCTTCGAGGTCCTCGATCAGACCGGGGCCGGCCGGCGTCCACCCCAGCCGCTGGCGGGTCAATTCGCTCGAAGCCGGCATGTCGAGGCCGGCAAAAAGAGCAAACCAGCCGAAATAGCCCGGCGCCTCATCGGGTGAGAGCGACTTGACCGGCACGCCAAGGCCGGCGCCAACCACTTCGGCCACTTGCCGCGCCGAGATGCCCTCCTCCGCCACGGCATGATAGCGCTCGCCGCGCCGGCCCTTGTCGAGCACCAGGGCGTAGAGCTTGGCGACGTCGCCAACATGCGCCGCCGACCAACGGTTGAGGCCTTCGCCGAGATAGGCGGCAAAGCCTCTTTCGCGGACAATGCCGATGAACGGCGTGATCAGCCCCTGCTTGGTCGTGTCGTGGACCTGGGGAAGACGAACGACGCGCACATCCACGCCGCTCTCAAGCGCGGCGTTGCCGGCCTGTTCGGAGGCGATGCGAGGATTGGCATGGGTGAGGTTGAACACCGTCTCGACAGCCGGCGCCCCATGCTCGCGCTCGCCCATGCCGACGCCCGACGTGATGATCAGCGGCCGATCCGAACCCTTGAGCTCATCGCCCAGCGCCCCGATCACCCGCCGATCCTTCTCGCAATTGTCCACGAACCGGCTGAAATCATGGTCGAACGCCGTATGGATCACCGCGTCCGCCTGGGCCGCGCCGGCCCGAATGCTGGCGACATCCTCCAGCTCGCCGCGATGAACCGCGACACCCGCCGCCGCCAGCGCCTCGGCGCCCTTGTCGGACCGGGTCATGCCCAGAACCTCATGCCCGGCGGCCAGAAGTTCCGAGATAACATGCGAGCCAATAAAGCCCGTCGCGCCTGTCAGAAATACACGCATGGCAGCACTCTCCACTGTTGTGATGCGGAGAGAGTACGCGGCGCCTCATACCTGTAAAAGTAGTGACCTTATAGGGGTATGAGATCTAACAGGGTGAGTGGGAACGTGATCGGCTCAATTCATCCGGCGCGTCTGAGGCGCGGGGCATACCGTCCGAGCCATATGAGCTCGCCCCGTAGGGTGAGCCCATAGGCGGAGCAAAATACAGGGACGAAGGCAGGCTACCATGCCGTCCACCCCCTCAATATGGCATCGCGTAGCCGATCGGATACAGCGGATGACGCGTATCGTGCGGGACATCGGATTTCTGCGCCAACACATCGGCCATCGAGGACGGCAGCTCGAAAGGTAGCTTGCCTTCCGCCTTCTGCTTTCCTTCGATCACATCGAACAGGGCTTCGTCGGCGGCACCGAAATTACCGATTAGGGCGCCGGCTTGGTCGGCAATGCCGGTGAGGATGGCTGGCCGCCCCAGATAGACGGTGACGATGGTCGGAACCTCTTTCGCGGCGCTCTTGAAGGCCTCGAAATCGGCATTGCCGTCCTTGAAGTCGAGATCGCCTTCCTGATGCCGCGAGCCGAAGAAATAGTTCATATGCGGCTGCTGATAGGGCGCATTCAGGCGCACCAGCGCAAAGTCGGCCTCGTGAGCGGTCTGAACGACCGTGAAGCCGCGCGCCGTGGCCACCTTCGGGTCGACACCGTAGAGGAACACCTTCTGGCCCGCCTTGACCGGCAAAAGCTTGGCCTTGTTGTCGAGCAGCACCATGGCGCGGGCCTGCGCGGCGGCGGCCTCAGCGGCGAAGGTCGGGTTGCCGACGATCGCTTGGGCCTTTTGCGGATCGACATACGGATTCTCGAACAGGCCTTGCTCGAACTTCTGGATCAGGATCCGGGTTGCCGATTCATCCAGGCGCTGCTCGCCGATCTTGTTCTGCTTGACGGCCTCCACGAGAAGATCCGACGAGGTCACGCCGCCGAACTGGTCGACGCCGGCATTGACGGCCTTTGCAAAGCGATCGACGCGGCTCATATCTTCGACACCCCAGGGCATGCCGAAGGTCTCTTCGTTCAAGGTCGGCTTCACGCCCGGCTTCTCGCCGTCAAGGCAGGCGCCTTTGCAGTCATTGGTGATCAGCCAGTCGGTGAGAACGACGCCATCAAAGCCATAGTGGCCGCGCAAGAGATCGGTCAGAAGCTGCTTGCTGTAGCCGGCGCCAACCGGCTCAAGCGGTTTGCCATCGAGGACGACGCCGTCGAGGATCGAATAGGTCGGCATGACACCGCCGACCTTCGCCTTGAAGGCGCCCTCGAAGGCAATGAGATGCTCGGCGAAATTGCTTCCGGGGAACGTGGCATGCCGGCCATAGGCGTTGTGGCTGTCATAGCCGTCCTTCGCCGCGCCGTAGCCGACCCAATGCTTGGCGACGGCGATGACGCTGTCACGGTTTATGCCGGCCTCGCCATTCTGGAATCCGGCCACATAGGCTTCGGCCATAGCCTTGGCTATTCCCGCATCCTCGCCAAAGGTGCCGTTGATGCGCGGCCAGCGCGGTTCGCTGGCCAGATCGATCTGGGGAGACAGCGCTTCCTGGATGCCGACGGCGCGGTATTCCTGCCGGGCGATATCGCCGAACCGCCGAACCAGCGCCGCGTCGCCGATCGCCGCGAAACCCAAGGTCTCCGGCCATTTCCAGAAGCCACCGGCCGCGACGCTTGCACCGAGCACGAACTGGAAATGGTTGCGCGGATCGGTGCTGATGGTCGCCGGAATGCCAAGACGACCCGCCTCGGCTATTTCCTGCAGCTTGTTGTTTTCACCGGCCAGAACGGCGGGGTCGCCACCAAGCCGGGTGATGAAGGTGACGACCTTTTTCCCGTCGATCATGTCCTTGGCGCGGTCGAGATCATAGCCGGAACCGACCCCCATGCCCGCGCCGGCGCCGATGGATGGAGCAGTGCCATGCATCATCAGCCCGGCCTTCTCCTCAAGCGTCATGCGCTTCACGAGATCGGCGGCGCGTTCGGACGCCGGCAGGCGCCAATCCTCATAAGGATCAAGCCCGCCGTTGCGATCGAGATCCTTGAACGACAACCCGTCCAACGCCAGCGTCTTGGCCACTTGGGCCGAGAGAATGGGCTGGTCCTGCGCCCAAGCCACCGAGGCGAGCAAAGATCCGGCTGTGCCGATGGCAACGAGGTATTTCATGACGTCTCTCCCCTCCCAAGGAATTTGCGCGCCGCCACTGAAAAGAGCCTACAGGGAGACGCTACGCCTGCCGATTGCAAAATGAATTGGCACATTTCCGGAGTCACCGGAAGTAAGGCTCTGGTTCATCAGTGTTTGAATATAGCCTGCCGATACCGAATGCGCTGGCAGCGGGTTTCGAGCGTGCGCTCTCGATGACCAACAGTCATTCACGGCGTGGGGCGTACCAGCTGAGGAGGACATGCTGATGAAGCGCATCCATCATGACGTCACGTCCATCTGCGCGTTTATTTCGACCCGCAAACTCGTCATAACCAAGATAAGAGCAGGAAAACAGAGATTTAAGGAAACAGCATCACCGCACGATTTGGCAGAAATGCTTGAAAAATCGAACACTCTATGGGGAACAAAACTGGATTATTTCTTCTTTGTCTCCGACGGGGATGCTCCAGACAATATCGATTTGGCAAACGTCGTAAGCTCCGTTGAATCGGGAGCCATCCCTGGGTTCATACTCGTTGCCTATCAGGATGGCGGAGTGATTTCCGTGTCGAACAAGCCGTATCCTTTTCAAGAGGATGCAGAGCCGGCCGCCTGGTGGTATGTTTTATAATCCACTACGCTGGGCTGTTTCCGAGATGACGAAATCAAATATCGCCGTAGCTCAGCATTACCCGACCGGTCCAAACGATGAGATCTTGGCCTGCGACTGGTGTGACGATGCCGGACTCATTGTCCTTGTCCGGAAGCAAGACACCTCGGTCGCCATCGTCTCAAGTGAGCGGACAATCCCAATCCCAGATGAGTGGCGTGAACACGTGTTTGATTTGGTGGCATTCTCCAGCGAGCGATTGATTGTTTCGCCGATCGAGGAAATGCGCGGCGAGCAGTGTAAGGTCGGCATTTTCGAGGGAGGATGCTGGTCGATCTCAGCCATCGGCATTCCCTTATACATAGCCTCAAATGACAAGTATCTCGCAGTTTCGTACAGCGAAGTACGGGTCTCGTATAAGGATGACGGAACTCTTCTTTCAGATATGTGTTCGATCTACGACGCCAGAACCATGACAAGGCTGTCAGGCGTTGGATCACAGGTACGCAAGGCAAATTACGAAGGATCACTTATGGAAGTGGAGGTTTGTTGTTTCAACGACCAACATGAGTTGTATTTTATACTCTACGACACCCCACACATTTGGTCGTATGATGTGATCGGCGACAGTGTGAAATTCGATCCGATGCCCGTGGCTCCAAGCTATGTTTGCGCGGTCACTGCCAAAGAAAAGGGCGTCCACCTCATCGTAAAGGACCAGGGCTCGCTCCGTGTCTATTCAAAACAGCATGGGCAGACGGAATGGACCGACAGACCTCTACCAAATTCAGATGTGCTCGGGGTGATGGAGATGAGCAAAGCAACTCTGCTGGGAAAACCCGGCGGAAAGCTCTTGGCCTATACTGAAAAGATAGCCGTAGTCCTAGACATCCGGCAGTTTCAGGTCTGACGGGCATTTGCCCAACGGTCACCGCCTGCCGTCACCATTCCCTGGGAATCCAGTTTATGCGGTTTTTAGTTAATACGTGGAGACAAAGCATGATTGAGTCTGACTGGGGGATGTTATTTTCTGAAATAAGGCAACGGTTCACCGAGCTTTCAAGTAGTGAATCCCGGCAAGAGAAATTCCTGTCTCACGTTCGTAACCTTGGCGCATGGGAGAACGATCCCATGGATTATCCCGATGCTGATGCCGATTTCCCGGAGTATGTTTATGTCTCTTATGCGGTTTGTCATACCGATTGTGGAACTCGCGAGTTAATCGTGGAGGGGAGCACCCAAGAATGCCAAACTTGCGGCCGGTTGATGTATCGGGTGGAAACTCATAAATATATTAGGTCGCCAGAGCAAGAAACTCACTCTTCTGATATTTGAGAATTATTTCAGAATAACGAAGTTGGCGGGAACGACGGTGGCGCCAACTATGACTGAGTGGCGACAAACCCTGCCAAGCGCGCGATGCGTCAAACCAGCCGCAACTGGCTTATTACACTGAGGGAGAGCGACTACTCGGTAGTTCGTCGTCATCGCTATTCTACGGCGTTGACCAGCTCGGTTCGGTGCGTCGGGTGTTCGCGAGCCCGACCAGCGCTCCCGCCTATGGCTACGACCCTTACGGCGTGCCGCAGCAAACGACTGCCCCGCTGACCGACTTCGGCTATGCCGACCTCATCACCGAGCCGGATAGCGGGCTGGGGTTGGCGACCTATCGGGCGTACGATCCAAGGGTTGGAAGGTGGATTAGCAGGGATCCGATTGGGGAAAGGGGAGATCCAGCGGGAATCTATACGCATATGTCCAGGGAGATCCGATAAACTCCATCGATCCGCTCGGTTGGTACCCCAGTTCTCCGACCAGCCTCACTATCCCGCCTGTCCCACCGCCGGGATCATCAAATTGCGGTAGTGCTCCGGTACAGGTGGCGGGAAACTGGGGTGAAAGGGTGTTGGCGTATCCAGGGGCCAATATGACTGCCGTTGCGATCTACGATTTTGGCACATTTCAGGTATCCGTACAATTTGTTCAGCGTATCCCCCCAGACGCTCTGCACTATACGAGCCCGTTGATCCAAGGAGGTTCTCTCCTAAACGACAACATGAGGAGATGAACATGTCCAACGATTTTCGGCTCTCCATTTCTGACGAGGCAAAGAATAAAATCGATAATCTAATTGCCGAGCATAAAATAAGATACAATAAGGAAGGTATTCCTGCGCTTGTTTGGATCGACTCGGAGTTCAATAATGGAATGGTCGAGTCACAGCCTGCGATTGGATTTTACTTAAATAGAGATGACATCGTTCCAGCTGATTTTCTTATTCTTGGTGGCATAGAGATCGCACTTACGGTTCCGGACGAATATATATCCCGATTTCAAGACAAGACCCTAGATTACGAGAATGATCGTTTTGTACTGAGGTAAGGCCGTCTCCGGCAACGGCGCCGAGACCTTCGCTTACGATGCCCTTGGCCGCCTGAGCGAACATGACAGCGACCTCGGCGCCTTTACGCTCAGCTATCTCGGCGAAACCGGGCAGCCGGTTCTGCGCAAGCTCGGCGGCACGGGCGCAACGCTCCAGACCGCCTGGGGCTATCTGCCGAACAGCGGCGATCGTCGCCTCGCATCAATCGGCAACACCGGCCTGACAGCCGGCCAGTATTCCAACTTCGCCTTCGACACGACGCCGGAAAACCAGATTACCGGCATCACCGAGACCAGCGACACCGCCACGGCCTATCCGCCGGCCGGCACGCAGACGGCGACCTACAATGCCGTCAATGAGCTCACCGACCTCACCGGGCAGGCCTTCACCTACGACGCCAACGGCAACCTGACCTCGGACGGAACGCGCAGCTATAGCTGGGATGCCGACAACCGGCTGATCGGCATCGCCTATCCGGCCACGCCCGGCAAGGCGACGACCTTTGCCTACGACGGGCTTGGCCGGCGTACAACCATCAGCCATACACCGGCCGGCGGCGGAGCGGCGGTTGCCAGCAACTACGTTTGGTGCGGCGACAAACCCTGCCAGGCGCGCGACGCGTCCAACCAGCCGCAGCGAGCCTACTACACCGAGGGCGAGCGGCTGCTCGGCAGTTCACCGGAGTCGCTGTTCTACGGCGTCGACCAGCTCGGTTCGGTGCGTCGGGCGTTCGCGAGCCCGACCAGCGCTCCCGCCTATAGCTACGATCCCTATGGCATGCCGCTGCAAACGACCGCTTCGCTGGCCGACTTCGGCTATGCCGGCCTGCTTAACGAACCGGATAGCGGGCTGGGACTGGCGACCTATCGCGCGTATGATCCGAAAGTTGGAAGGTGGATCAGTCGGGATCCTATTGGAGAAAGGGGAGATCCGGCGAGGAATCTCTATGGATATGTCGGGGAAGACCCGATTAATCACTTCGATCCGCTCGGCTTGTGGACAGTAAATATAGGCATTTCCGGGAGCATCAACATTCCGCTCTACGGTCCGGTCGGGATTGGTGGGGTGGGTTTTGGTGGAATTGCCTTTGATAGCAATGGCAACGTTGGGTGGTATTATGGTGGTGGAGGTGGGCCTGGCGGCGGCGCAGGTATATCAGGGGGCATTCAAGTCGGTGGTTCGAACGGAGCGACCATTTGCGATTTGCGTGGACCGTTTGGTGCCCTTGGTGGGGCCGCGGGTGAAGGCATAGTCGGCGGTGGTGATGTATACACTGGCAGCGGGGTCACTGGAGGAAACGTTTATTTAGGCCTAGGTGCTGGTACTCCGGTTTCTGGAACTGGCGGTGTAACATTAACTTATGTAAATTAATGGTAAATATACATCAGACAAACACTGGTATCAATATGAAAACACTTAGGCTACTCTCCGGTGTATTGGCACTTTGTTTCTGGTTCACATCATTTTTTGTTTGGTGGCACTTTGATACTCACTACGATAGAAACGCGTCTCCCGATAGTGGAAGAATTTATCCTCTAAATACTCACGGATCTGTTGTGTATTTAACAGAAAGTGAGAATTATTTCTTGTACGGCCTGATCTTTACTGGTACAGCATTTTTTTGCTGACTGCTATCCTGTTTTACTTAGGAAGCAGGCGTTCATAACTCTCGCGCCCCACCGAGTGATCTCCGGAACCGTTCACTGAATTAAATTTTTGGGCGCTTTGTTGTTGGCGTAGACTTTCTTCAAGCCGAAGCCCGCGTTCTTATGGATGGCTCCATAGGAGCGGTACTTTCCTAAAACCTGAAGAGATAAGCGTGTAGGTCTTGAGCTGTGGCTCATTTTCCTCACCCAACGAAAACCGCGCCCCTCACTTCCGTGAAGAACGCGGCTTCCTATTCCTTCCCACCCCATCCTCACTCGGCGGCGAGCGGCATCCCGTCGGGGCCGAGCAGCTTGGGACTAGGGCCCAGCGGCGCCGATGACGTCACGAGATGCGGCCGCGCCGGTGCTGGCGGCGCGTCGTGGGCGTCCCGAACCTCGTCCCTCATCTCGTGCTCATCCGACTCGTTCGGCGAGGCGAGCTTGCCGAACAGCCAGGCGGTGGCGCGGTTGAGGCGGTTGATCATCAGGTAGAACGAGGGGATGAACACCAGCGACAGCACGGTCGACACCAGAAGGCCGCCGATCACCGCGGTGGCCATCGGCGCCATGAACTCGGCGCCCTGGCCGGTGCCGCGCGCCGCCGGGTACATGCCGGCCACCATGGCGATGGTGGTCATGATGATCGGGCGGGCGCGTTTGCGGCCGGCGTCGATGATCGCTTCGGCTTCGCTGAGGCCGTGCTTCTGCCGCTCGACGGCGAAATCCACCAGCATGATGGCGTTCTTGGTCACGATGCCCATCAGCATGAGGATGCCGATGATCACCGGCATCGACACCGCGTAGCCGCTGACAAGCAACGCCACCACCACGCCACCGATCGACAGCGGAATGGAGCCCAGGATGGTGATCGGCTGGAACACGCTGTTGAACAGCAGGATCAGCACGATGAACACGATGGTCAGGCCGGAGATCATCGCCACCGCGAAGGCCTCGAAGATCTCCTGCTGGATCTCGGCATCGCCGGTGTTCTGGATGGAGACGCCAGCCGGGAAGGCCTTCACCGCCGGCAGCGCGGCAATCCTGTCGAGGCCCTGGCCCGAGGTATAGCCCGCCATCATATCGGTGCCCACCTTGACGAGGCGCGCCCGGTCATAGCGGTCGATGGTCGACGGCCCCTGGCCGAAGCCAATGTCGGCCACCGCCGACAGCGGCACCGGCGTGCCGGAGGCGGTGGGGATCTTCAAGGCGGCCAGCGTCTCGATGTTGCCGCGCGCCGCCGTGTCGAGCTCGACGCGCACCGGGATCTGCCGGTCGCCGTCGGTGAACTTGGCGAGGTTGGCATCGACATCGCCGACGGTGGCGACGCGCAAGGTCTGCGACAGCGCATCCGTCGACACGCCGAGATCGGAGGCGATGTCGGGGCGCGGCGTCACGCGGATCTCCGGCCGGGCAAAGGACGACAGCGCCGACGGGTTGGAGAACATCGGGTCGCCCCGCATGTCGTTCTCCAGCGCGGTGGCGGCCTTGGCCACGGCACCACCGTCCTTGCCGAGCACGCCGACGGTCGCCTCGCGGTCGCCACGCTCGTTGACGAAGAAGAAGCGGATGTCGGGGATGGTGCGCAGCACTTGCTGCGTCTTGTATTCCATCTGCTTCTGCGTCTGCGTGCGCTCATCGCGCGGCACCAGGTGAACGATGACGGCGGCGCGGCGCGTTTCCAGCGTACCGGTCGGCGAGGTGCCGCCCATCACGAACACGCTCTTCACTTCCGGGAGGGCGTGCATGCGCTGGCTGATCGTATCGGTCACGCCTTGGGTGTCGTCGAGCGTCGAGCCCGGCGGCAGTTCGATGGAGGTAACGATGCGCGCCTGATCGCCCGGCGCGAACAGCTCGGTCGGCAGCTTGGCGGCCTGCCCCATGGCGAACACGAAGGTGGCAAGGCAGGCGACGATGGTGACGGCCGGCATCACCGGCACACTCAGCACGTGGCCGCGCACTTTCACCCTCGGCGACCATAGCGTCACCTTCAGGAAAGCGGCATAGGCGCGCACGAACGGCCCGCCCTCGTGCTCTTCGGGGTGCGGCCGGGTGAGCCAGGCTGAGAACAGCGCGAAGAACACCACGCCGACAGCCACCCACAGCGCCGTCATCTCGCCGCCGGAATGGGTCAGGAAATCGACGCTGGCGTCGATGCCCTCGAAGATGCCGGACTTGTCGCCCAGCGGTCCGTGATCCCCAAGCCAGTTGATGCCGAGATAGGCGAGCACGCCGAGCGGCACGAACCAGATCAGCCGACGCAGCGCCGTGCGCACGAAGCCGCGATAGACGGGCCGGCCATCCTCGCCGTCGCCGGTGTAGGGCGTCTTCATGAAATAGGCGGCCAGCATCGGCGTGATCAGGCGGGCGGTCAGCAGCGAGAAGAACACCGCGATGGCCACCGTCAGGCCGAACTGCCGGAAATACTGGCCGGGGATGCCGGGCATGAAGCTGACCGGCGAGAAGATGGCGATGATGGTCGTCGAAATGGCGATCACCGCCAGGCCGATCTCGTCGGCCGCTTCCACGGCGGCGCGATAGGGCTTCTTGCCGGTGCGGATGTGGCGGACGATGTTCTCGATCTCGACGATGGCATCGTCGACCAGGATGCCGGTCACCAGCGTGATGCCGAGCAAGCTCACCATGTTGAGCGAGAAGCCCAGGATGTCGAGCGCAAAGAAGGTGGGAATGGCCGACAGCGGCAGCGCGATGGCCGAGATGATGGTGGCGCGCATGTCGCGCAGGAACAGCAAGACGACGATGACGGCGAGCAGCGCGCCCTCGATCAGCGTCTTCATCGAGTTCTCGAAGCTGTTGTAGGTCTGCACCGTGGAATCGTCGATGCGCTTCATCTGCACATCGGGGTATTGCTTGGAAAGCTTGTCGACCACCTTGCCCACGGCGACCGACACGGAGGCATCGCTTGCCCCCTTGGCGCGGTAGATGGCAAAAGCCACGGCCGGCCGGCCGTCGAGCCGGGCGAACGACTTCGGCTCGGCCCAAAGGTCGACCACCTTGCCGACGTCGGAAAGGCGAATGTTGCGGCCGTCGCTGAGCGGCAGCCGCGTCGCCGCGAGATCGGCGAGCGAATGGGCGCTGGCCAGCGTGCGCACGGCCTGCGTCTGGCCGCCCACTTCGCCCTTGCCACCGGACAGGTCGATGTTGACCGCCTTCAGCGCCGAATTGACTTGCGCGGCGGTGATGCCGAGCGCCATCAGCCGGTCGGGGTCGATCTGCACCTGGATCTCGCGCTTGACGCCGCCCATGCGTTCGACACGGCCGACGCCGGTCACTGATTGCAGGTCGCGGATCACCTTGTCGTCGACGAACCAGGACAGTTCCTCGGGCGTCATGGCCGGCGAGGCCGCCGCGTAGGTGATGATCGCCTGGCCCTCGACGTCGATGCGGCGGCTGATCGGTTCGTCGATCGTCCCCGGCAGATCGCTACGGATCTCTGCGACGGCGTCCTTGACGTCATTGAGCGCCCGGTCGGTCGCGACATCGAGGTTGAACTCGACCACCGTGGTCGACGCGCCATCGGTAATCGTCGAGGTGATGTGGCGCACGCCGCTGACGCCGGCGAGCGCATCCTCCACCGGCTTGGTCACCTGCGTTTCCAGCTCCGACGGCGCCGAACCGGAATCGGTGATGGTCACCGAGATCAGCGGCAGGTCGATGTTGGGCATCAAGGTGATCGGCAGCCGAGCGAAGGAATAGAGCCCCAGCGCGATCAGGCAGACGAACAGCAGGATGGGTGGAACGGGATTGCGGATCGCCCAGGCGGAAAAATTCCAGTTCATCCCTTCACTCCCATGCCCTCGACGATCTGAGGCTTCACCTTGTCGCCGCCCCTCAGGAACGTACCGGCCTTGGAAACCACCAGTTCACCCTCGGCGACACCGTCCTTCACTTCGACGAGGCCGGCATCGGTAAGGCCGGTCTTGACCTTGCGCGTATCGACGACACCATCTTTCACCACCTGCACCGTCGGCACGCCCTCTTGGTCGGTCACCGCCGTCACCGGCAGCACCAGTCCCTCGGTGTGGGCCACCTCGACCGTGCCGCGCGCAAAAGCGCCGACCCTGAGGCCCTTGCCGTCCGGCAGCGCGATGCGCGCCTTGCCAAGGCGGGTGGTGGCGTTGATCTCCGGCTGCACCAGGCGCACGACGCCGTCCACCGAGGCGACAGAGCCGGACGACTGCACCGCCACCTTCTGGCCGACGCTGAGCTCGGGCAGCAGCGTCTCGGTCACGTCGGCATCGAGTTCGATGTCGCCGTTCTCGGCAATGACGAACAGCGGGGTGCCGCTGGCCGCCGCCACCTGCCCAACCACGGCGCTGCGGCTGAGGATGAGGCCGGCGCGCGGCGCCTTGATTTCGGTCTTGGAGCGGCGCAGTTCGAGCTCGGCCCGCTGCGCTTCCACGAGCTTGCGCCCGGCTTCGGCGGAGGCCAGCGTCTCCCGGGCGACCAGCACCTGCGCTTTTGCCTGCGCGGTCGCCAACTGCCGCTGGTCGAAATCTTCCTTGGCGATGGCGTTGGTTTTCACCAAGTCCTGCCCGCGCTGGAAGGCCTGGGCCGTCTGGGTCGCCGACGCCTCGGCGGAGGTGATCTGGGCACGCGCCTGGGCGATCTGGGCATCGGCGGAGGCAAGCTGCGAGGTGTTCTGGGCCAGTTGCACGTCGATGGTATCGACGGCGAGGCGCGCCAGCACAGCGCCCTCCTCCACCCGGTCACCGGCGTCGAAGGCGATGCTCTCGATCTTCAGCCCCTCGATGCCCGGTGTCACCAGCACCTGTTCGCGCGCCACCAGCGTTCCGGTGACGACCACCTTCTGGCTGAGCGCCTGCCGGCCGGCTTTGACGACGCTGACGGTCGGCACCACCTGTTGGGTCGCCGGCGCGCCGACGGTGTCTTCGGCCAGCGCCGGCAACGTTACGATCGTGGTTGCCAGCAACGCGCCGGCCAGAGGCATGACCCAGAACTTCATTGGTGAACGTCCCCGTGACCGATCCGTGCCGGCCACAAAACATGAACAAAAGTTAATCCGCGAACACATGTGGCTTCATCCCCGGCTTTCCAAGGGGAACGGGCCCACCGACGCTTCATTTTCCAATACCGCCGTGACGACGCGCGACAGGATGGTCTCGGCGCGCTCCACATCGTAGTCGGGGTTGAGGCCCATGCGCAGGATGACGCCATCGGCAAAAGCGACCAGCGTCATCATGATGGTGTCGACATCGGCGTCGGCGGCGATCTCGCCCGTCGCCTTGGACTCGGCGAAGACGGAGTACATCAGCTTGCGGTTTTCCTCTTCGCACTTGGCAAAAAAGGCGCCGACCGCCGTGTTGCGCATGCTCTCGACATAGACCTCGAGCATCATCTGCACCGCCCGGCGGTCGCGCATCTGGTCGATGTAGGCAAGGCCGCAGCGCAGCAGGCGGTCGTGCAGCGTGCCCGGTTCCAGCATCACTTCCAGAATGCGCCGGCCGGCCCGCTGCTCCTCCTCGGCGATCGCCTCGATGATGGCGTCCTTGGAAACGAAATAGCGGTAGAGCCCGCCGGGGCTCATCTTCGCCTCGGCGCAGATCTCCTGCATCGACGTGCGATGAAAGCCGGCCCGCGAGAAGCACGTGCGCGCCGCGTCCAGAATATGGGCGCGTCGCTCGTCCTGCTGCGTGGATTGGACCTCGGATCGCTGAGGCGCAGTGAAGTTCATGAAGGCTCCCCCAAGAGCGCCCGAAAATGAGAACGAACGTTCGTTCGTATAAAATCGTGTCCAGATAACGTCAATGCAAGGGGATAGCCGGCTGATCGTTCACCCGGCATTGCCGATGAGGTGCGCTGACATCGGGCCGGCGTAACTTGAACGTTAACGGCTTGTGTCAGTTTGATTTATCGCCGCGGCCCCGCGATCGCACTCCGCCTAGCAATGGGTCTGATCGAATACGGATAACGACAGTCAGCTTTGCTTTTTGACTTGCAGCCTTTTGAAATCGGGTTCATGCTCCTGTTTGTCTGCAACAAACGAAAGGAGGTGACCGGTGAACTTACGCAATCGATCCTCGATTGAGGCAAGAATTCGCTGGACATTAACTTCCTTGAGTGACCTCCAGAACTGAAAATTGCCTGCCTGTCGTTGCGGTAATCCCATGAGCGCCGCACGAAGACTGATCGTCGCGCCCCCTTTATTTAGAGTGGGTCGCGTCATCGGGTCGAGGAAACGCATGCCTCGTTCCATCCCATCCAGATGGAGCGGGGCATGTTGTTATGGGCGGAGTAGCATTCAACTTCCCGTGATCGACTGATATCCACCGTGCCGTGGCTTCGCTATGAGCGCGCCCAACCGAGCGCGCCGTTGTGCGGCGGGTTGGCAAGGCGGGATCGCGGTTTACGCGCCGGCTATCGCCCGGCAGCGTTCGTTCGGGCAGATATCGGCGGATCTCCGACGACCAACTGCCCCACCCTCTACCCTTCTGTGATGCCACAGCCGGACGCCACACGCGGCAGGACGCACACCCGCAGCTATGACTGGCAGCTGACCTTGCGACTTCTACGTGCTGCCAATTGATAGGATGCGTCTTCGACGGAATGATCGCACACTGTCCGCGTTGTTTGTGTTGGCAGACGACGTCCCGCAAACGGTCGTTGGCGGGTGGGCGGCAGTAGAATTCCGCGATCATCCGGAAAAAATTGAGATTTATTCCGGAACGTCAAGTCACTCCAATACTGCGATGTGACCGACCGTCGCATCAACGCCCTCGCAAAACCCAAAAAGATCGGGAGGCCAATCATGGGTTTATATACAAAGAATGGACTTCCACTTCAGGAGGACGAGTTCTACATCTTCACCAGCTCCGGCATGGCGGTTGGCCAGCGTCGCGGTGACAAGGTCTTCGGCCCGCACGGCCGTTACGTCGGCACGATTGTGGACGACAGGCTGGTCTACAGACAGGCCGACAGCCGGTGCATCGGAGCACCGTTTTCGATCTCCGATCGTATGGGCTACGACGCCCAGCAGGCGGCAAGCTCGGCGACCTTGGGAGACGAGCCGCGTATTCCGCAATAGTCGTCATCGAAGGTGTGGTCCACCTTCAAGCATCGCCGAGATGAGTTCTCAGCGCTGCTCGAAGCCATTGAAAACGCCGGCCATCATGACCGGCGTTTTTTGCATTGGAATGAAACGACACTCCACCGGCTCTCAGTGCCCGACCCAGTAGAATTTCGAGACTGGCTCTCAGGGAAAAAACACCGCGTCGAGTGGCAGCATGGCGGCGCCGGCCGCCGCTGGATCGACATTGGCTTCCGACAGAACCAGTTTCGGCAGCGCCTGCGCCACGCCATAGCGCCAGCCGCCCCAGTGGGTCGTGCGCTCGATCAGCATCTGCCCCAATTCGCGCGGGATCTGGCCGCCGTAGACGATGGCTTCCGGATCCACCACGCCGGTAACCGCGTTCACGGCGCGATCGAGCTGCGGCATGACACGCTCGACCCAGGCCTCTACGCCAGGCCAAGAGGGATCAAAGCGCTCCTTGAGGTCGGCGACGGAATCGATCCGGATGCCGTTCCGGCGGAGTTCGTCGATCAGATACCTGAGGGCGGGCCGGTTCTCTCCCTCGTCGTCGGGGCGGTACATCCGCATCTCGCCGGCGTTGCGATGGGAGCCGAAATAGGGCTTGCCGTCCAGGATCAACCCCATGCCGAAGCCGTAGTTGAAGGAGAAATAGGCAAAGCTGCGCGCCCACAGTCCGGCACCGCGCATCTTTTCACCGATGGCGCCGGTGGTCGCGTTGTTCTCCACCCAGATCGGTAGCCGGAAATAGGCTTCGAACTCCGGCTTCAGGTCGACGAGCGACCAGTCTCGCAAGGGTTCCGGGGCATTAATACCCCCGTCGGGTACAAAATAACCTGATATGGCAAACCCGATGCCGATGATCCTCTCGGACGCCACCGCGTTGCGGCGCACGATGCGATCGATGGCATCCCTGATCGCCTCCAGCGACACGCCGCGGCTGAGCGGTGGTTCGCGCAGAGTGATCTGCTCCACCGTTCGACAGGCCAGATCGACCAGGCAGATGGTGATCGAATCGGTATTCACCGAGATGCCGATCGAGAAGACGGCATCACGCTGGAGTTCCAGCACCGCGCTCGGCTGGCCACGGCCGCGCTTCAACGGCGCCCCCGCCCGCACCAGCCCGCGCCCGACCAGCGTTTCGACGATGCGATGCACCGACTGCTGGGCCAGATCGACGTGTTGCGTCAGGTCGGAGCGGGCGATCGGCTCGAACCGCCGGATGACGTCCAGCACCCAGCGTTCACTGGAGGGCAGAGGAGATGGCGGACTGGCGACGCTGCTGATCACTGAGAGACTCGTTGGCTTTAGGACAAACTACCCGCGCCGGTGATTTATGTCACCTGCCACAGCGAGCCCTGCCAATGACGGCAAAATCAACCCGCGCCGCCAGCGATCTCACCCCATAGGAACGGCTCTTCACCGCCTCGGAAGAAGCGTCATATAAATATTACATACGATGGGTAGTAATCATCGGCAGCCGCCCAACCCACCCCGGGAGCCCACGATGAACCGTCTCACCGCCTTTGCCCTCGCAACCACCTGTTTGATCGCCACTCCGTCGCTGGCCGATGCCCAGCCCGGCCTGAAGCACGCCAGCCCCGAGCTGGCGGCCGTCACCCGCGACACCTTCTATGACGTGGTCGTTCCGCTCGCCAAAGCCGAGGGCACCGTTGTCATGTACAACTTCGCCGGCAGCTTTGCCGACACCTGGAATGAAGGTCTTCTCAAGCGCTTTGAAGCCAAATACGGCATCAAGGTCGTCTATTCCGACGTGAAGGGCGATCAGGCCGACCAGCAACTGATCGCCGTCCAGAAGGCCGGGCAGGACTCGCCGGTCGATGCCTATTTCGCCGGTGGTGGCGACTATCCCATCCTGGCGCCGTCCGGCGTGATCGGCAACGTCAACCTCGGCGCCATCCTGCCCAACCTTGCCACCGTTCAGAGCCAGTTCAAGGACGTGGTGTTCGGCGTCGATGTGCACGGCACCTACCCGATCGTTCATCGCAACCAGACCGCCATCGGCTACGACAGCGCCGTGGTGTCGGACGCCGACCTGCCCAAGGATTTCGACGCGCTGCTCGCCTGGTCGACCAGCCATCCGCACCAATTTGCCATGACGCTGCCGGCCAAGGGTGGTTCGGGCGGCGGCTTCCTGTTCTCGGCGGCGCTCAACTACACCACCGGCGACTGTCGGGCCCGCCTTCTCGACTACAGCAAGACCAAGGACGACAACGAGGATTTCGCCCTCAACGACACCTGCCTCACCCCGGTGTGGGATTATTTCGGCAAGCTGCTCGATAGCGCCGAGCTGACCAACGGCAACGCCGACACGCTCAACCTGATCAACAACAAGCAGGCTGCGATCGGCACCGTCTGGGAAGATCAGGTGCTGACCTTCCTGCGCGCCAAGCAGCTGCCGGAAAGCTTCCGCCTGACGCTGTTGAAAAACGGCCAGGTCGGCAGCGGCGATGCCTTCTTCGTTCCGACCAACGCCGTGCATCCGGCGGCGGCCATGTTGCTGATCAACGAAGCCTTCGGCATGGAGTTCCAGGCCTACAAGATGGAAACCAAGGCGTCGCGCTCACCACGCAACGATTTCGACGCCACCAAGGTATCGGCCGAAACGCGCAAGTATCTGTTGCCCGACGCGGTCTACCCGTCTCTGTCGGTGCCGGCCAACTGGCCGATGGCCAACGCGCTGGCCAAGGCGCTCGACGAGAAGATCCTGTCCAAGCGCTGACGTCGCCTTCCCCCTGAAGTCCCGCCAAACGGGATGGAGGCCATCGCCCCCATCCCTTCATGGCAATTTGAGACGAGACCCATGGCCGAGCTTCAGCTCCATTCCGTCGGCAAGCGCTTCGGCGACACCGTCGCCCTGCACCCCACCTCCCTTGAGGTCGAAAAGGGCGAATTCGTCACGGTCCTCGGCCCATCCGGTTGCGGCAAGTCGACGCTCTTGCGCATCCTCATGGGCATCACCGAGGCATCGAGCGGCGAGATCGTCCTCGCCGGCAAGCGCATCGACGCGCTGCCGCCCGACAAGCGCGACATCGCCATGGTCTTCCAGTCCTATGCGTTGTTCCCGCACATGTCGGTGCGCAAGAACCTCGCCTTCGGGCTGGAGATGCGCAAGGTGCCACGGGAGGAGCAGCGCCGCCGCCTCGAGCATGCGCTCGAAATCTGCAATCTCGCCGCCTACGTCGACCGCATGCCGCGCCAATTGTCTGGCGGCCAGCAGCAGCGCGTGGCACTGGCTCGCGCCATCGTCATGCAGCCGGCCCTGATGCTGCTCGACGAGCCGCTCAGCAATCTCGACGCCAAGCTGCGCGACAGCCTGCGCCACGATCTGGTGGCGCTGCATCGCCAGACCGGCTCGACCAGCCTCTACGTCACCCACGATCAGGCGGAGGCCATGGCGATGTCGGACCGCATCGTGGTGATGAACGCCGGTGAAGTGGTGGAGATCGGCACGCCGGTTTCGCTCTATCGCAACCCGCGCCACGTGTTCACCGCCAGCTTTCTCGGCCAGACCAACCTGTTGCCGGTTGACACCGCGAGCCGGCAGGCGCGCCTGCCCTGGGGCGACGGGGTGCCGCTCGACAGCGATCACCGGGGGCCGGCCGTCGTGTCGCTGCGCCCCGAGAACCTGGCGCTCGCCCCGGACGCCGGCGGACATGGCGAAATCACCGCCGTCTCCTTCATGGGCGCGCAGGCCAACTATGTGGTGCGCATCGCCGATTTCAACCTGAAGGCCAGCCGCTCCGGCGGCGAGGCGCTGTTGGAGATCGGCGCCCGCGTGGCCGTGAGCGTGACCGGACCGGTATCGCTTCTGGCCGAAACGGCGGGAGCGGCGGCATGATCGGCCTCCATCGCCGTCCGCGCCTTGAGCTCGCGCTATTGCTGCTGCCCGGCGCCGGCTTCCTCATCGCGCTGTTCGGATTTCCCTTGCTGACGGCGCTGCTGGGCAGCTTCGGCCTCGTCGGCGACGATCCGGCCCTCACCCTCAAGTTCTACGCCCGCATCTTCACCAGCGCGGTCTTGCTGCGCAGCCTCGCCACCTCGCTCTACTACGGGGTGGTGCCGGTCGTCGTCACGCTGGTGCTGGCGATCGGGCTGGCGCTGGCACTGCGACGGCATTTTGCCGGCCGAAAGCTGTTCAACGGCCTCTACAAGATCCCGATGGCGGTGCCCGGCATCATCGTCGCGCTCCTGGTGCTGACGCTGATCGAACAGGGCGGCTTTTTTGATCGTCTGCTGCTGCCGCTTGGCCTCAAGCTACCCAAGATGGTTCGCGACCCCTGGGGCATCGGCGTCATCGCCGCCACCACCTGGAAGCAGCTGCCGTTCATGACGCTGGTGATCACCGGCGCCTTCGCCGCCATTCCCGAGGACATCCGCCAGGCCGCTCGCACGCTCGGCGCCGGCTCGATCCGCACCTTCCTGCGCGTCGAGCTGCCGCTGGCCCTGCCGGGCATCACGGCGGCGGTGCTTCTGACCTTCATCGGCTCCATGGGCTCGTTTGCCATCCCCGACCTGGTCGGTGCCCCCAACCCGCTGCCGCTGTCGGTGCGCATGGTGCGCGCTTTCGCCGAGGGCGACATGGGCCAGGTTTTCGCCATCGGCATGGTGCTGTCGGCCTTCGCCTTCGCCGTTCTCATCGCCTACTACGCCCTGACCTCCAACGTCGGCGCGGCCAAGGGAGACAGTCGATGACCGACCGTTCGCCGACGATGGAACCCCGGCGGCCGCTGGTCGCCACCACCCTGTTCCTGGCGCTCGCCGTCACCGTCGCTCTGCCGGTAATCCTGCTGGTCGTCTGGAGCCTCTCTGGACGCTGGAGCTACCCCAATCTGCTGCCGGATACGCTCTCGCTCGACAACTGGCGACAGGTTCTCGGCGATGACGGCATCGGTCGCGCCACGTTCAACAGCCTGCTGATCGCCGTCGGCGTCACCCTTCTCACCACCGCCCTTGCCCTGCCCACCGCCTGGGCCATGGCCAAGACACCGATGCGCGGCAAGCGGGCGCTGGAACTATTCATCCTGGCGCCGAGCATCATCCCCGGCATCGTCGTCGGCGTCAGCGTCGGCCAGGTGCTGCTGACGCTCGGCATCGCCTACACGACCTTCGGGGTGATCCTGGTTCAGACCATCGGCACGCTACCGCTGATGATCCGCCTGATGACCGCCAGTTTCGAGACGCTGCCGGACGAGTTGATCCATGCCGCCCGATCGCTGGGCGCCGGTCCCCTGGCCATTCTCCACCGCCTGATCCTGCCGCTGGCCGTTCCCGGCCTGATGGCCGGCGGCCTCCTGTCCTTCGTCGGTTCCTTTGAGGAATTCGACAAGACCTTCGTCACCGGCGCGCCGGTCATTCAGACGCTGCCGACCAAGCTCTACACCTACCTCGACCCCTATTCGCTCCAGTTCCCGCTGGCCGCCATCGTGTCGCTCATCCTGCTGCTGCCGGTCCTTGTGGTGTTCATCGCCGCCGGCCGCATCATGCGCGACGATCTGATGGCCGGCGGCATGGGCAAACTCTGAGAGCCTGAGCGGAAATTCTACTGGGGCGGGCATTTGGCTTAGTCTTCTGCGCTTCCGGTGCTCACGGACAGGAAGTCCGCTGCGCTCCGGTTCTCGAAGCCGTCGCCACCTGCCGCACCCCAGCGAATTTCAGCTCAGGCTCTGAAACCTATCATCCTCCAACTAGCAAGGCTGTTTTCGCTCCCATGTCCGCACAGAATCCTTTTGTCGTCGAGCGCCTGATCGCCCATCGCGGCGCCAGCGCCCACGCCCCCGAGAACACGCTCGCCGCCATGCGCGAGGCCAAACGGCGCGGCGCCGAATGGGTGGAAATCGACGTCAAGCTGACGCGCGACCAGCGCCCCGTCATCATCCATGACGACACCGTCGACCGCACCACCGACGGCCACGGCCTTGTCGCCGGCATGACGTTTGACGAGATCCGCAAGCTAGACGCCGGCAGCTGGTTCGCGCCGGAATTTGCCGGCGAGCGCATCCCGACCTTCGCGGAGCTGCTTGAAACCGTGCTGGAAGAGGACCTGTCGTTGCAGGTCGAGCTGAAGCCGACGGCCGGCGACGACTGGGAGACCGCCGAGATCGCCTGCACTGAGCTCAAGCGGCTGTGGCCCGAGGGGCGCGGACGCCTGTTCATCACCAGCTTCTCGCGCGTCGCCCTGGCGCGGGCCGCCGAACTGCTGCCGGACGTGCCGCGCGCCTTCGCCGTGGTGGTCCCGCCCAAGGACCCCGAGGCGCTGCTCCGCGCCGTCAACTGCCAGATCCTCCATTGCACCAGCGACCTTCTGGATGCCGAGGCCCTGGCGCGCCTTAACGCCAGCGGCATCGAGTTTGCCACCGCAACCATCGACGACCTCGCCGAGGCGCGCCGTCTGATCGCCGGGGGCGTGCAGACCATTCTCTCCAACGTCGCCGATCTCCGCCCATGACCCGCCCGCTCTCTGCAAGGCACGCGGCGGCCAACGCGCTGATGGCCGAAGCCGGCCGGCGCGCCCTGCGCCTGTTTCAGGCCCGGGAAGACCTTAGCCTCTCCGCCAAGGCGCCGATGGACTTCGTCTCCGAAGCCGATCGCGACATCGAGCGCTTCTTCAAGTGCGAATTAAGGATAGCCTTTCCCGGTCAGCCGCTGGTGGGCGAGGAATACGGTGGCGAGGCGTCCGACGACTGCTGGGTGGTCGACCCGATCGACGGCACGGCCAACTTCCTGCGCGGCAGCCCGCTGTGGGGCATTTCGCTGGCCCACATGCGCGACGGCCAGCCCGACCTCGGCGTCATCCACTATCCGGTCCTCGGCCTGACGCTGTCGGCCGAGACGGGCTCCGGCCTCTGGGTGGACGGCAAGCCGGCCAGCCGCGACGCCCGCTTCGACGCGGCGCGCGTGGTCGCCGTCGGCGAGAACACCCGCTGGACGCCGGAAGCCATCGCCGAAGTGGAGCTTCATCTGCGCAAGGCGCGCTGGGGGGTGACCGGCTTCCGCTGCGCCTCAATCTCGCTGGGCTTTGCCGCCCTTGGCCGCGTCGATGGCTACATCGAGCGCTACACCAGCCTTTGGGATCTGGCCGGCGGCGTCGTCATTTGCGCCGAAGCGGGCCTCAACGTCCGCTGGGGCGGCGAACTCAAACCGCAGGGCCTCTGGGTCATGGCCGGCACCCCGGCCCTGATGGACCAGATCGCCCCCATTCAAACCTCAATCACGGACTGACGAAAATGGCGATTTCCACGGTAAAGCCGCTCGATGTCGGGCGGAAATTCCACGCGGACGGCAAGGTCCGCACCTATCCGGGCAGCACCATCGTCTGTCATGTCGCCGCCGAGCGGGCGCTGGTGGAAAAGCTCGACCGCCTCTACGACCGCCTGCGAGCGGCATCGGCATCCCACGCTTACACGCTGCTGCCGCCCTCCAGCTGGCACATGACGCTGTTCGTCGGCATCTGCGATCAGGATCGCCGCCCCGATCGCTGGCCGGATCGCATCGCGCTCGATGCCCCCCTCGATGAGGTGACAGCCACCATCGGCGAACGGCTACGCCAGGAACCATTCGGCGGACCACAGCGCTTCCGCATGCGTGTGGCGCGCTTCGCCCCGCTCACCGACGCCCTCATCCTGCGCCTCGAACCGGCCTGCGCCGATGACAATGCCGCCATCCGCCAGTTACGAGACAGGATCGCCGACCGCATCGGCATGCGCCTTGACGGCCACGCCGACTACACCTTCCACATCACCATCGGCTATTTCGTCGCCGAGCCGACCGACGATGCCTTCGTCGAACTGGCCGACCTCCTCGCCGAGGAACTCGCCGACATGCGCGCAAGCCTCCCGCCCTTCGAGGTCGGCCCCGGCGAGTATTGCCTGTTCAACGACATGTTCTGCTTCCAGCGGCAGTTCTTCCTGGAATAGCGGATAAGCGGACACCGGTTGTCGCAGCCGGCGTCCAAGCCTTTCAAGCCCAACCGAGCTGCCTTGCCTGCGAACCGCTGTCGCGCGGGCCATGGCGGCTTCCCGGCCGATTGGATCAGCGTGACGAACAGCGGAGCCTTGACCCAGCCCTGACGCATGACCGGTCCAGCAAACAGCGCCGCCTCAGGTCCCAACAGCCGATCGGTTTCTCAGTAAAAACCGCAGCAACACGATGAAGAGGCCCAGCGCCAAGACGCCGATTGAAGAACCGAACCACATGGTCGCCTGCGCATCGCTACACTGATGGCCAAAAGGGCAAACATGTAGCGAGTCAGCCCAGGCTGCCAACGCGGCTAGAGAGAATAGCGCCGAAACTGGCAACAGAACGCAACATGAAACACCTGCCACAAAAAAGCAGAAAACCTTCAGTGCGGGCGAAAATAGATCGAACGCGGATTCATAATCATCGTCGAACTGGTTCGCCGGTTTGTTCAAAAATGACCTCAGGGAATAAATCAGAGCCGAAAGCACGAGAACGGCAGCCAAAGCGTACAGCACTCGGACCCATGGCTGATTGTAGCAGGCCGTGCCAAAAGCGCCCGCCGTTCCTTCAGGATACTCTTCCAAACAGATGGCTTCCGCTTCGCTATTCTCCCCCGACCCCAGTGCGGCAAATGAAAACACGATGAAGAGCAGCAGAAGCAGCTCGTTGACCACGAACCGGCAAATTCCGACGAGGGCTTTCTTGTAGGTCGCAGCCTGCATGTTCCTAATAGCCTTTTTCACATCGCCGAGGCGGTGCAGCCGAGAAAGCAGGCGATGGACGAATAGCGACTATCTCTACCCTCCCTGGCGCGCACCTCAGCAATGCTCGTCAAGGCTGAACGTACATCGGCAACTTCATCGCGGGCAACATCAAGCTCGGCGCGCCCCCACTTTTGTCTTGAAACGCCATCATCCGTGGTTACGATGTCTTGGCCCCGCTCGGGCCGACCGAGGGGGCATTGTTGAATCGAGCCCGAGGTCCGGATGTCCAGCACCGCCAAGCCGACGCGTTTTTCCGTCAAGCCCCTGCACCTGTTGACCCGTCGCCTCGCCGACGTGGCGTCCGGCCGCGCCGATCCAGACATGGTGATCACCGGTGCCCGTGTCCTGTCCACCTATTCCGACCGCATCTTGAATGAACGCGAGATCTGGGTTTCCGGCGGCCGCATCGCCGCCGTCTTGCCGGCCGGCAGCTACCGGGGCGGCGCGGCAACGATCTATGACGCCCGTGGTGGCATCATCGGACCGGGCCTGATCGATCCGCATATCCACATCGAAAGCTCGATGGTGACGGCCTGCGCCTATGCCGAGGCCGCGCTTTTGAACGGCACCACCACCATCTTCTGCGACAGCCACGAGATCGGCAACGTGATGGACGTCGCCGGCATCGAGGCGATGATGGAGGATGCCCGCGAGGCGCCGCTGTCCATCTTCCATACGCTGGCCTCCACGGTGCCCGCCACCTCGCCCGAGATGGAAACGGCCGGCGGCGACCTGACGCCGGAGAAGATCGCCGCCCTGTTCGACAAGTGGCCGGAAGCGGTCGCCCTCGGCGAGAAGATGGACTTCGTGCCCGTCACCATGGGTGACGAGCGCAGCCACGCCATCATCGCCGCCGCCCTGTCGCGCGGCCGGCCGGTGTCCGGCCACGTCTACGGCCGCGAGTTCGTCGCCGCCTATGCCGCCTCCGGCGTCACCGACACCCACGAGGCCACCGACCGCGACATCGCCGACGACCTGCTGGAAGCCGGCGTCTGGATCTTCCTGCGCGGCGGCCCGCCGACCACGCCCTGGCACTCGCTGCCCGAGGCGATCAAGACGATGACCGAGCTCGGCGCCTCGCCGCGCCGCATCGCCGTCTGCACCGACGACCGCGACGCCGAGGACCTCCTGGCCTTCGGCCTCGACTGGGTGGTGCGGCAGGCCTACAAGATCGGCGTTCCACGCACCACAGCCTGGGCGCTGGGCTCGATCTCCGGCGCCACGCGCTATGCCATGGATGGCGAGATCGGCGGCCTCGGCGGCGGCCGGCGCGCCGACCTGGTGCTACTCGACGACGATCTGGTACCGCAGAGCACCTGGTACGGCGGCGAGCTGATGGTCGACCACCGCTCGATCACCCCGACGCTGGAAGCCAGCCTCGAAGCGCGCTACCGCTACCCGGACGCCGCTTACGCCACCGTGCATCTGCCGAAGACGCTGAAGCTGACGCCCGAACTGCCGACCGCGCCGCTCACCGCCAACGTCATCCGCACCGAGCTGCCGGGCATCGTGCTGAAGCACGTCAAGCTCGAGCTCGAGCCGGCCAACGACTGGCAGACGCTGTTCGACCGCCACGACCTCGCCTTCGTCACCGTCGTCGAGCGGCATGGCAAGTCGGACGGCAACATCGCCCATGGCCTGTTGCAGAACTTCGGCCTGAAGCACGGCGCCGTCGCCTCCTCGGTCGGCCACGACAGCCACAACATCATCGTCGCCGGCACCAACGAGGCCGACATGCGCGTGGCGCTTCAAGCCATCGAGGCCGAGCGCGGCGGCATCTGCGTCGTCCGCGACGGCGTGGTGACGGCCATGGTGCCGCTGCCGGTCGCCGGCCTGATGTCCGACAAGCGCGTGCATGTCGTCGCCGGCGAAGTGCAGGCGCTGAAGGCCGAGTGGGAAAAGGCGGGCTGCACCCTGCCCTACATGGGCTTCAACCTGATCCCGCTGTCGGTCATCCCGGAAATCCGCATCACCGACAAGGGCATGGTGCTGGTGCCGGAAATGACCCAGGTGCCGCTGTTTGAGGCGGCGGAGTAATAAGCCCCCGCTTCGATCGTGCCGGATCGCGACCGAAGCGGATTGTGTTGTTAAATCAGATATATAAACTGTCTTCCTCTGCGAAGGCAGAGGACCTCGGGCAGGATAGAGCGGGCGGCCGGTATAGATCTCCAGGGATGAGAACCCCCCTGTGATTACCCCGCGCCTCTTTCTGCCTGAGGTGGTCCGCCTTCGCGGACCATGACAGATTATATATATAGAGCAAACACATAGGCACGGCTCCACACATCAGGACCTTTGGAGGATAGAGGACGTCTCTATCTCCTGGCGTACACGGGATGGACTATGGAAGCGGTCGCGATTGCACTCGTCTTGTTGCTGGCCGTCGTCATCAGCGGTGTGCTCTCGCGCATGTCGCCCATTTCCCTGCCGCTGCCGCTCTACCAGATCGCGCTGGGCGCCTGCGTTGCCTCGGTGGCCGACCTGGGCGTCGAGCTGCAACCCGATCTGTTCTTCCTGCTGTTTCTGCCGCCGCTGCTGTTTCTCGATGGCTGGCGCATCCCCAAAGAGGGCCTGTTCCGCGACAAGGGCACGATCCTGGAACTCGCCCTCGGCCTTGTCGTCTTCACGGTGGTCGGCGTCGGCTTCTTTATCAACTGGCTGATTCCGGCCATGCCGCTGGCCGTTGCCTTCGCGCTCGCTGCCATCCTGTCGCCCACCGACCCCATCGCCGTGTCGGCCATTGCCAAGCGGGTGCCGATCCCCAAACGGCTGATGCACATTCTCGAAGGCGAGTCGCTGCTCAACGACGCCTCGGGTCTGGTCTGCATGCGCTTTGCCGTGGCGACGGCACTCACCGGCACCTTCTCGCTTCCCAGCGCTTTCGCCACCTTCCTGTGGCTGGCCATCGGCGGCATCGCCATCGGCACCGCCGTCACCTGGGGAACGACGAAAGCCAAGAACTGGCTGTCGAAACGGTTCGGCGAGGATAGCGGCTCGCAGATCCTGGTCAGCCTGCTCATTCCCTTTGCCAGTTACCTCCTGGCCGAGCATTTCCACTGCTCGGGCATCCTCGCCGCCGTCGCCGCCGGCATCACGATGAGCTACGCCGAGCAGTCCGGCCAAGCGCTCGCCGTCACCCGCGTGAGGCGCAGCGCCGTCTGGGACACCGTGCATTTCGCCGCCAACGGCATCATCTTCGTGCTGCTCGGCGAACAGCTTCCCCAGATCGTCGCCGGCGCCGCGCGGGTCGTCCAGGAAACCGGCCATCACGACCCGGCGTGGCTCTTTGTCTATATCGTGGCCATTAACCTGGCGCTGGCCGCCCTGCGCCTGTTGTGGGCCTGGACCTCGCTACGCTTCGTCCTGTTCAAGGCGGCGCGCCAGGGCAGAACCTTGGAGACGCCGAGCTGGCGCCTGGTGGTGGCAACCTCGCTGGCCGGCGTGCGTGGCACCATAACGCTGGCCGGCGTGCTGACGCTGCCGCTCACCATGAACGACGGGTCGCCCTTCCCGGCGCGCGACCTGGCCATATTGCTCGCCGCCGGTGTGATCATCGTGTCGCTGGTCGCCGCGAGCGTCGCGCTGCCGCATCTTTTGAAGAACATCAAACTGCCGCCGGAGCCGTCAAACCAGGAAGCTGAGGATGGCGCCCGCACGGCAGCGGCCGAGGCGGCGATCAAGGCCATCGAACAGGCCCAGCACGAGATGGGCGAAGGCCGCGCCGACGCCGATCTCTATATCGATGCCGGCGCGCGGATCATGGAGCTCTATCGGCAGCGCATCGACGGCCGCGCCAAGACCGGCGACGAGCGGGAACTGGCGCGCAGGATTGACGACATCGAGCGCAAGCTCCGCCTCGCCGGGCTGCACGCCGAACGCGACGAGATCTACCGTAAAGCCCGCGCTCGCAAGATTTCCGATGTGGCGGCCCGCAAGCTGGTCAGGGAAGTCGACCTCCTGGAAGCACGGCTCGGCGGCTCGACATAGATAGCTGGGTGAGCCAGGAAAGAGGCGAGCAAGATGCGCAGTCTATTGATCGCCCTGCTGTCTCTGATGACGATGGCCGGGCTAGCCGCCAGCTCATCGGCGAAAATGCTGCCGCCGTTCTCGCCGCGTTCGCCCAGCGATTTTGCCATTGGAAAAGAGTGCGCCGCGCCACCAGCGCCGGTCGTCAACCTTAAGGTCATCTCGAAATACGGCAACGACGGCCCTGAGCGCGACACGGTCGACCCTGAGGCCGATCGTGCGTTCCAGGCGCAGATGGCCCCCATCCGGGCGTTCTCCCAAACCGTCGTCAAGATGGCCAATCGCTACACCGAGCATGGCGGAGCCGCCGACGCGCGCTGCGCCCTCACATGGCTGCGGGCTTGGGCTGAGGGGCAGGCTCTGTCGCGGATGGACAACCCCAATGCCGAATTCGAACGGGCGCAAATCCTCGCCGGCCTCGGCATGGCCCTGATCCAGATTTCGCCGGCCGTCGAAGGGGACGCGCGCCTCGCCTCCGTCACAAAGTGGATGGCCGAGCTCGCAACCTCCACCGACACGTTCTTCGGCGCCACCCGCGACAAGCTCAGGGGATCGCGCAACAATCACGCCTATTGGGCAGCTCTTGCCTCGGCAGCGGTGGCCGTGGCGGCCGACGATCGGAAACTATTGGATTGGGCCGTGGAGACCTACAAAGCCGGTGTCCGCGGCGCCACCGCGCAAGGCGGCTTGCCGCTGGAGCTGGCGCGCGGCAAGAAGGCCCGCGAGTACCACCTCTTCGCCCTGAACGCCCTGGTGCCGGTCGCTGCCTTCGCCGAGGCCAACGGCATCCCGGCCTACAATGTCTGCGACGGTGCCTTGCACAAGATCGTGCACTTCACGCTGCAATCAATCGCCAATCCAGCCACGATGACCGCCGCCGCCGGCAAGGCGCAGGAGCCTTTCCCCAAGGGATTGCCGCCCGCCCAGAGCGTGGCGTTCCTGGAGCTCTATCATCGAGCCTTTCCGGGCACGGCACCGATGGAACCGCAACTTCTCGCCTTGCGCCCGTTCATCGCCACCAATCTCGGCGGCAACCAAACTCTTTTATATGGCCGATAATGTCGGTGGCCTGATCCTCGGACACCTCGCTCCTATGCCGTCCGCTCCTCTCTTAAAAACCGCGAGCGATACTCCGTCGGCGTCAGGCCCACCTTTTTGCGGAAATGATGGCGCAGGGCATGGGTGCTGCCGAAACCCACCGTCGCCGCCACCGCTTCGATAGCGTGATCGTCCGACGATAGCAGCCCCTTGGCCGCCTCGACGCGCTCGGCGATCAGCCAGTCGCCGGGGCTGCTGCCGGTGGCTTCCTGGAAGCGGCGCAGGAAGGTGCGGAGACTCATCCGGCAATCGCGCGCCATCGCCTCGGTGGTCCAGTCCTCGTCCAACGTCTCGCGCATCCGGTCGAGCAGCGGCGCCACTTCGCCGGTGGGGCGCTGGGGCACCGGCCGTTCGAGAAACTGCGCCTGCCCGCCGGAGCGATGCGCCGGCACCACCAGACGGCGCGCCACCGAGTTGGCGGCGTCGGCCCCGAAATCCCGCCGCACGATCTCGATCAGCAGGTCGATGCCCGCCGCGCTGCCGGCCGAGGTGAACACGCGGTCATGCTCGCGGTAGAGCGAGGCGGCGTCGACCGTGACAGCCGGAAAGCGCCGTCGCAGCGCCTCGGCATAACGCCAGTGGGTCGAAACGGTGCCGCCATCGAGAAGGCCGGTCGCCGTCAGCACGAAGGCGCCCGAGCAGATCGACATCAGCCGCGCGCCTCTGGCATGCGCCGCCCTCAGCCTATCGCACAGCGCTTGCGGCACCGGCACGTCGGCGCCCTTCCAGCCGGGAACGACGATGATATCCGCCTGATCGATCAGGTCAGGCCCCTCGTCGGGCATCAGGGTGAAGCCGCCATGCGCCCGGAGAGGCCCAGGCTCGATGGCGCAGCTGGCGAAGCGGTACCAGCCCGGCCCCATCTCGGGGCGGTAAAGGCCAAACACCTCGGAGACGATACCAAACTCGAAGGTGCAGAGACCATCGTAGAGCAGCGCCACGGCGAGCGGCCCTTGTGATGTGATGCGGGAGGGTTTGGCGTCGATTGGCATGATATTTACCTACATTGTCATTCACGCCAATTGCAAGCGCCGGAGGCCAACGGCAACATCCTGCCAACAGCCCAGGGCAGGAGACGATCATGAAATCAGGCGTTACCGAGACACCCGCCGCGCCGAGCGACATCGCCCGCGAGCATTTCGCGGCCGAGTTCACCTTCGAGACCGATTGCTGGGACGTGCATGACGCGCTCGCAAAGGGCGCCGACTTCGTGCTGCTCGATGTGCGCAGCCCAACCCTGTTCGGCAAGGGGCATGTGCCCGGCGCCATCAACCTGCCGCACGGCAAGATCATCCGCTCCAAGCTCAGCGCCTGGCCGGAGGAGACGCTATTCGTCACCTATTGCGCCGGCCCCCACTGCAACGGCGCCGCCCGTGGCGCGCTGCGCCTCGCCGATCTCGGCCGACCGGTGAAGATCATGGCCGGCGGCCTCACCGGCTGGATCGACGAGGGCTTTGAACTTGCCACCGGCGAGGCTTGACGGCGAGCCGGCCAGCACCACTTGCCGGCCGTTCACCGGCCTCTTCTCCGAGGCACGCGCAACAGCCCGCCCTCAGGGTCTCAGGCTGGCACGAACCGCCTCGGAAATTTTACCCGAGCGGGTAGTGCCGCTTGTGCTGGCGACGCGGTCGAGTTCGGACAACAGGCGCTCGTCCATGGTGATCTGCACGGGGACCGACTTGCCAGGCAGATCCACCGGCACCGCCGCGATGATGGCCCCATCGAGGTTCTCCGTCCGCCGGATATCATCGACCCTACGGATCACCGGAAAGGTCTCGTTATTCTCGACTTTGTGTTTAACGTGGGCGGCCAATGTCTTGGCGCCCCGGGTGATCACATCGTCCATATTGTAGGCTGCGGAGACGCACCCGGGGAAATCCGGAAACGAAATGCCCAAAATACCGTCTTTTTCTTCCCGAATGAGTGCGACGACGTAGGTCACAGGTGCCTCCTTGGCCCGATGCACGAACCGCTTTAGGCTTTCGTTCAAACGCATGTCGTTGGCGTAAAACCGCTTCTGAGCGTCTGCCCCATATGCTCAAGGGCAATTCCAGCAAAATTTGGTTGCGGCTTCACATTGCCAATCGCGCTCGAACAATGGGACGGGGCGCTTCCGGTAGCCCCAACTCCAACAGGACGCTCGCATGGCGACACAATAAAGGCGGAAGCCGTTTCCGCCCTTAGCTGGCACCGCCACCGATGATCTTCTTCAGAAGCTCCGGCGTGTAGGGATCGGCCAGCGCCGCGTCCGGCTGACTGACCGGCGTTTTGTCCGAGGTCATCTTGGACAGGCGCGAAGCGCCCTTGTCCTGGAGGATGGCGCGGAAGGCCGGGTGCATGCCGCCGTCGACATAGGACATGGCCGGCACGACGGGATTGGCGGCAACGATGGCAGCGGTGGCAGCGTCGTCCTTGGCAGCTTTCTCCGCGATGGCGGCGGCCAGCGCCGCGTCCGTCTCAAGTGGCGGGCAGGCGGCGAGCGGGTCGACCGTCGCGTCGAGATTGGCGGCGTTGAACACGTAGCGCGCCCCGCAATAGCCGACGCGCGGCTCCCGACGCGTCAGCTCGAAGGCGTCGCTACCCTCCTTGAGATTGCGCCAGAACGGCATGTTGGGATCGTCGCGGTGCAGGGCGAAGTTGGCCGGCGTCATGCGGAACGGCAGCGCCTCCACCTGGAAGGCCGGCTGGCCACCCCGGATGGCCTCGCGCGCCACGGAATAGATCTCGAAAGCCGCGTCGTCGGTCACCGCGTAGCAGCCGCGCGACGAGCAGGCGCCATGGATCATCAGGTAGGAGCCCTGATAGCCGAGCGCTGCCTCCAGGCGATTGGGGAAGCCGAGATTGAAGGAGAGGTAATAGCGACTGTCCGGGTTCATCTGCGACGGCGCGATGGAATAAAAGCCTTCCGGCGTCTGTCGGTCGCCCTCCACCTTCTTCGGTCCCAGCTTTCCCGACCAGCGGCAGATGGGATAGGTCTTCAAGAGCGCGTAACGGCCGTCGCGCCCCATCTTCCACAGTTCGAGTTCGCTCTCCTGCTTGAAGACCCGGATCAGGATCGGTGCCGCGAGGCCGAGCCCCCGGCTGTTCATCTCGGCGACGAGCTTGGGCGGCACCGGCCGCTCCGACCGCTTGAGATCGTAGCCGAACAGCGCGCAGCCGGAGAGAACCGCCATGGCGCTAAGGAGGAACGCGGCCGAACGCAATTTCACGGGGAAAGCCTTTCATCGAGCCGGGTGCGGGGACAGTGCCCCGCACCTATTGCCAAGGCGCTATCCCAATCGAGTGTGATTTGGCAACGGCCCTGACAACGGGCGGCTCGTCTTGTCGAGAGCCACTGATTTGACGGCCCCCTTTGGCAGAGAACTCCGGTCAGAGTATGACGCGAGGCGGGTTTGGCGCCTCACACCCTCAAGCTGGCGCGAATAGCCTCGGCAATCTTCTCCGAGCGGGTAACGCCGCTTGCCCTGGCGGCTTGATCGAGCGCGGCAAGCAGATGCTCGTTGATGGAGATCTGCACGGCGATGGATTTTCCCGGTAGATCCACCGGCACGGCGGCGATGATCGCCTCATGAATTTCCAGCGTCCGGCGGATATCGTCGATCGTCCTGAGCGCCGGCAGGGCCTGGTTATGCTCGCCCATGCTTTTGACATGGGCGGCCAGCGCCACGGCGGCCCGGGCGATCGCGTCGTTGAGGTTGGTCGCAGCCGAGCTGCAACCAGGGAAGTCCGGGAAGGAAACGCCAAAACTGCTGTTTTGTTCTTCGCGAATGAGAGCGACAGCGTGGGCCATGTCAGCCTCCTTGCTCTGATGCCGAGAGAGAGGACTTCCACGACTGGAAGGCTTCCAGGCATGAGCAGCCAATCATATAAGCCCCCCGTATGAACGGAGGCCCCCAAGTCGAATATGGCACGCCCTGTTTCGACCTAAGACAGTCGACGCTCGCAAAACATGGTAAACGAAATGTTAACATGAGGGGAAAAGTCATTTATTTTTGGCACGCCGCGAGGGCCTGAGCCGAAATTCACTGGTGTCAGGCAGATGGCGACGGGTTCGAGAACCGGAGCGGAGCGAACCCGAGCAAATCCAGCAAAAGTGCCATGCCGTTTTGCGCCCGCAGTTGCGCTGAGCAAAGAACAGTTCGCGAGCACGGCAAGCGCGGAACGCTAAGCCAGATGCCCGCCCCGGATGGTGCCCCGTGAGGGCCTGAGCCGAAATTCACTGGTGTCAGGCGGATGGCGACGGGTTCGAGAACCGGAGCGGAGCGAACTTCCTGTTCGTGAGTACCGGAAGCGCAGAACGCTAAGCCAGATGCCCGCCCCAGCGAATTTCCGGTCAGGCCCGGTCAGGCCCTCAATCCTTGGCACCGTAATAGGTCATGAACACATCGAGGCCGTTGTCGACGATCCGCTCGACACCCTCCTGCGTCGGCCGAAGCTGACAGCCGAACAGCGACTTCTTCATCAATTCGGCGGTGCACAGCGCCATGAAGTGCTGGGCGGCGACGGTCGGGTCGCAGGGCTTTATGCGGCCGTCCTTGATGGCTTGATCGAACACGTCGGTCAGCCGCGTGGTACCGCGCTCGGCACCGGCTCGAAAGAACATGGCGCCGACAGCGGGAAACTTTTCCACCGCGCCGACGACCATGCGGATCGATGACATGTGGCTTTCAGTGGTCAGAAGCTCATTCAAGTTGATGGCAAAGGCGCGCAGATTGTCGCGAAAACTCTCGGCCGAGGGTTGGAACGCGTCGAGGGCTGCGGCCAATTCCCGCTTCTCGTCGGCGATCAGCTCGGCGAACAGCTCGTCCTTGTTGGTGAAGTAGACGTAGAGCGTGCCCTTGGAAACGCCCGCCGCCTTGGCGATGCCGTCCATCGAGGCGCCCTCGTAACCCTTTGCGCGAAACACCTCGCGGGCGCCTTCCAGAATCTGCCGCCGTTTTTCGCTGTCATGCCCTTCCGGGCCAGCCCCTGCTTCGCTGGGCCGCGCCGCAATCTTGCTCATCCACCCCTGCCCTCGCGGCTATCTGTTGCCCGCGTTGTTTCATTGTCGGCGTTCAGAGCCACGCAAGCCATCCTGCCTTTTGGCGATCGGTCTTCACGCGAACTCGCGGACGATCACATTTTGCTGAGAGTGCCTCTGAACGGAGGGAATCGTCAACCAAGCGCCACTACGAGATATTGACCGAACGGTTCGGTCATGAGATAACACTTTCGACGATCAGGAACAATACTGACCCAAGTTTATTGCAAGGCGCTGACACGCGGCGCAGTCCCCTCCGGCAGGGCCGGCGGTGGATAGATGGAGATCAAAATGGCCAAGCGCGAAGCCAACGCCGCTCACGAGAGCGACGGCTCGGAAGCCACTGTTACAGCGATCCGTCCGGCCGCCGAGGCCGCGCCGCAGCGCGTCCATGAAGCGCCCGGCGCACCGCAGCACGCCGCCCCGGAAAGCAAGGCGGCTCCCGCCAAGAAGAAGAGCGGCATCGCCAGCCGTGTCATCTTCGTTGCGCTGCTCGGCGCCGCCGCCTGGTTCGGTGGCAACTACGGCTATTCCTGGTGGATCGACGGTCGTTTCCTGATCACCACCGACGACGCCTACATCGCCGCCGACATCACCACGCTGGCCGCCAAGGCGTCCGGCTACGTCACCGATGTGATGGTCGCCGACAATCAGGTGGTGAAGAAGGGCGACGTCATCGCCCGCATCGACAGCGGCGACTACACGCTGGCCGTTGCCCAGGCGCAAAACGCGCTCTCCGGCAACATCGCCACCATCGCCCGCATCGACAAGCAGATCGCCGCCGGCGAAGCGCAGGTGGCGCAGGCCAAGGCCGGCGTTGCATCGGCCCAGGCGACGCTGGAATCCAAGGATATCAACTTCACCCGCCAGTCGACGCTGGTCACCAACAAGGTGTCGGCGCAGTCGCAGCTTGACGACGCCCGCACCGACCGCGACGCGGCGCGCGCCTCCGTCGCCTCCGCCGACGCGGCCGTGGCTGTCGCAGAGGCCAACATCGAAGTGCTGAAGGCCCAGAAGGCCGAGTCGGAAGCCACCGGCAAATCGTTGCAGACCGCCCTCGACAAGGCCAACCGCGACCTGTCGTTCACCGAGGTTCGCGCGCCGATCGACGGCGTCGTCGGCAACAAGGCGATGGAGGTCGGCACCTACGTGACGCCCGGCCAGCAGCTCGCCTCGCTGGTGGCCACCGGCAGTGCCCATATCGAAGCCAACTACAAGGAAACGCAGCTGGCCAAGCTGGTTCCGGGCGAGACCGTCCGCATCACCGTCGATGCGCTGGGCGAGGAAGAAACCATCCTCGGCAAGGTCGACAGCCTGTCGCCGGCCACCGGCTCGGTGTTCAGCCTGCTGCCGGCCAACAACGCCACCGGCAACTTCACCAAGGTGGTGCAGCGCCTGCCGGTACGCATCTCGGTGCCCGCCGACGTAGCGGTGAGCGGCAAGCTCCGCCCCGGCCTGTCGGTGGTGGTCTCCGCCGATCCGCGCACCGCGCCGGCCAGCTGAAACATTGAACGGTCGATCCCTAGCGGATCGATCGCGCTCCCTTTTTCGACCGGCGCCGCGCGGACGTTCCCTCCGCGCCTTCGGCCGACAGAGCATTCCCATCCTCAAGACGCAATTCCGGACGCAAAACCGGACCCACTTTTGCTGGAATTGCTCCGAGATCGGTCACCGTCCATGTCCGCCATCGCCTCGCCCGCCGCCGCCGGCCCCACCTTTACCACGCGTCGGCTGTTCACCTTCATCTGCATGGTGTTCGGCATGTTCATGGCGATCCTGGACATCCAGATCGTCTCGGCGTCGCTGTCCGAGATCCAGGCCGGCCTCGGTGCCGCCAACGACGAGATCTCCTGGGTTCAGACATCCTATCTGATCGCCGAAGTGATCATGATTCCGCTGTCGGGCTACCTGTCGCGCATGATCTCGACGCGCTGGATGTTCGTCATCGCCGCCGGCGGCTTCACCTTCGCCTCGATGATGTGCGCCTTCGCCTCGACGATCAACGACATGATCCTTTGGCGCGCCGTGCAAGGCTTCATCGGCGGCGGCATGATCCCCACGGTGTTCGCCGCCGCCTACACCATCTTTCCGAAAAACAAGATGGGCCTGGTGACGCCGATCATCGGCCTCGTCGCCACGCTGGCGCCGACCATCGGCCCCACCGTCGGTGGCTATCTCACCGAGCTGTTCTCCTGGCACTGGCTGTTCCTGGTCAACATTCTGCCCGGCATCTTCGTGACGGTGACCAGCTACTTCCTGATCGACTTCGACGAGCCGGATTTCAGTCTGTTCAAGGTGTTCGACTGGTGGGGCCTCGCCGCCATGGCCGCCTTCCTGGGATCGATGGAATACGTGTTGGAGGAAGGCCCCAGCAAGGACTGGCTGCAGGACGATCGCATCGCCGTCCTCACCGCCGTGATGACGATCGCCGGCATCGTGTTCTTCTTCCGGGCGCTCACCCGTGCCAACCCGATCGTCGACCTCAAGGCCTTTACCAACCGCAACTTCTCTTTCGGCAGCGCCTTCTCCTTCTGCCTCGGCATCGGTCTTTACGGCCTTACCTACCTCTATCCGCTCTATCTTGCGCGCATCCGCGGCTTTTCGGCGCTGCAGATCGGCGAGACCATGTTCGTCTCCGGTATCGGCATGCTGATCGCCGCGCCGATCGCCGGCCGCCTGGCGACCAAGCTCGACCCGCGCGTCATGATGGGCATCGGCTTCCTCGGCGTCGCCACCGCCACCTGGCTATCGACCGGCTTTACCGCCGACTGGGATTTCGCCGAGTTGTTCTGGCCGCAGATCTTCCGTGGCGTATTCATGATGATCTGCATGATCCCCATCAACAACATCGCGCTCGGCACCCTGCCGCCAGCCGAGATGAAGAACGCCTCGGGCCTGTTCAACCTCACCCGCAACCTCGGCGGCGCCGTCGGTCTGGCCCTGATCAATCAGATCATGACCAACCGCTCCGACCTGCACTTCGACCGGCTGCGCGACGCGGTGAACATCACCAGTTCCACCGCCATGTCGACGATCAACGGCTTGGAACATAGCCTGTCGGGCCTCGGCAGCAACGCCCATATGGCCGCCATCTCCAAGGTGACCGGCCTGGCTCAGCAGCAGTCGACCATCATGGCCTTCAACGACATCTTCATACTCCTGACGGTCATCTTCGTTGCCCTCGTCCTCGCCCTGCCCTTCGTCAAGAAGCCGGCTGCCCAGGGTGGCGGCGGTGGCGGGCACTGAAGGCACGTGAAGCAAACCGCTAGAGCGCTTTTACCGGCCCGAAAGTTGAGAGACTTTCGGGCCGTTTTCATTGCGTCATAAATTAGTGCGCCGATCTCTGGCAGCATGTCCACCGCCCGTGCATCAAGGCCGATCTCGGAGTATGAGCATTTCGGAATAGGCATTTGAATACCCGCTGCTCGCTGGGCGCCCTTAGCTTTGCGGGCAGAGTTAGTCACCCCTCTTTCATGACCGACGGCAACGGCTTTGGTTGGAATTCATCGGGCTTCGGAAGGACTAGTATGTCAGGCACGTCTCCAGCCGGCCCAACCGTACCTCAGGGGCGCCCCACCGCGATCCTTGATCGCTTGCAGGAAGAGCTCGACGCCCTGCCAAGTGCGCTGGCGAGGATCGCCAAATACATTCTCGAAAATCCGGAGAAGGTCCTGCACCAGTCCGTCGCCCAGCTCGGCGAATTCTCCGGAAGTGGTGAGGCGAGCATCGTTCGCTTGTGCCGCCATTTCGGCTTTTCAGGGTTTCGCGATTTCAAGCTGGCTCTCGCCGCCGAGGTCGGCCGGCCCAAGATCGCCATGGCGAGCGCATCGAATCCTGATGCCGCCATCCAGGGCTTGCGCGAGCAGATACTGGAAAGCCTGAATTTCGCCCATGAGCACATCGATACGGGCGCCTGTCAAAAGATAGCGTTGGCGCTTCTCGGCAGCCGGCGCATCGACCTTTACGGGTCCGGCATGTCCGGCATCACCGCCGAACTGCTCGCTTATCGCCTTCTTCGCGCCGGGCTGACCGCGGTCACTTTCCGCAACGCCTACATGGCCCATGAACTCGCCAATGGCCTCGAACCGGGGTGTATTGCCATCGGCGTTTCCATTTCCGGCCTGAGCGAAGATACCATCCAGTTCCTGAAAGGCGCCCGCGCCGCCGGCGCGACGACCATCGCCATCACCAATCGCCCGCGCAGTCCGCTCGCCGCCGCCGCCGACCTCGTGTTGCAGGCCGGCGGGCTGCGGGATCAGCCGATCGGCGGCACGTTGACCGTCATGGCGGGAAATATCTTCGTCATCGAATGCTTGCTGCTGGCCCTCAGCCGCCTGACGAAGGAGACCCGAGCCGGATGAAAGCGCCCGCATCAAAGCTCGGCTTGGTCGACCAAGCGGCCCGGTTGGTCGAACGGGGCTCGCCGGCCATGGCGCGGGCGGCGTCCTTTGTCTCGCAGAACGCCGAGCAAGTGGTGCGCTCCTCCATCGCCGACATCAGCCGGGCCTGCGGGGCGGGCGAGTCGACCATCATCCGTCTGTGTCAGACGCTCGGTTTCGATGGCTTCGGCGCGTTCAAGCTGGCGCTGGCCGGAGAAATCGAACGCGAGCGGGTTCTGCATGTCGCCCGTGGTCCCTCACCGGAACCGCGCGCGCGGATGAAAGCTGCCGGAGACGCGCGGCTTGCCGACATCGCGGCCGAGCTGATCTCCACCGTGCAGAGTTCAGCCAGCCGCATCGATCCCGGCGAAATGGCAAAGCTGGCCGAGCTGTTGCGGCGGGCAAAGCGGGTCGTTGCCTATGGCATCTCCATCTCGGGCATCTGCGCGGAAGTCTTTGCCACACGCCTTGCCTATCGCGGGATCATTGTGCACGTCCCCCGCTCGGGCGACCTCGCCCATGCGGCGGCGGCCACATTGGTGGAAGGCGATGTCGCCATCGGCATCTCCTATAACGGGCTCAGCGAGGAGACCGTCGCCTTCCTGAAACGGGCCCATGATCAGCGCTGCCACACCTTCGCGGTGACGACGCAAAAGGAGAGCCCGCTCGCAAAGGCCGCGCAAACGGTCATCGAACTCTCCATTTTCGGAGCGTGGCCCAAGGAGGGCTCGTCGCGCCTGCTGCCTTCGATGCTGCTGCTGACCGAGTTCGTCGCCACACTCATCGAGCAGTGAAGCACGGCGCCCACGGGCGGTCAGCTCCTTTTGGAGTTTTGCTCCAAATGTCATCTATTTGAAATTTAGCTCCGATACATCCGTTCCAACGAAAGGTGGATCGGATGGCGGGCCTCTCAATATCCCTCAATGGCATTATCAAGTCTTTCGGCCGCGAAGCGGTCCTGAAATCCGTCGATCTCACGATCGAGGCGGGCGAACTCGTCTGCCTGCTCGGCCCGTCGGGCTGTGGCAAGTCGACCCTGCTGCGGATCATTGCCGGACTGGAGCGGGCGCAATCGGGCTCCATCAAGCTGGGCGGCGAATCGGTCGATGCGACGCCGGCCGGAAGCCGCGACCTCGCCATGGTCTTTCAGTCCTACGCGCTCTATCCGCACATGAACGTGGCCGAGAACATCGGCCTGTCGCTCGAAATGACCGAGCTTTCCTGGGACCAACGTCTGCCACTGATCGGCCCTCTCATGCCCGGCTCTCGCGCCGTCCGCCGGTCGATCGCCGAGCGGGTGGTTCGCACGGCCGACATCGTGGAAATCGGCCAGCTTCTCAAGCGTCGACCGGCACAGCTTTCCGGCGGGCAGCGTCAGCGCGTCGCGCTTGCCCGCGCCATGGCGCGCGAGCCCGGCGTCTTCCTGATGGACGAGCCGCTCTCCAATCTCGACGCCAAGCTGCGCGTGAGCATGCGCGACGAGATCATCGCCCTCAACAAGCGCCTCGGCGCCACATTTCTCTTCGTGACCCATGACCAGGCCGACGCGATCGCCATGTCGGATCGCATCGCGCTGATGTTCGAGGGAAAAATCCGCCAGATCGGAACGCCACGGGAAATCTACGGCGCCCCTGGCCATATCGATGTTGCGACCTTCATCGGGTACCCGGCGATCAACCTGTTCCCGGTCGAGATCGACGAAGCCGGCCGGATCAACGGAGAAGATGGGCGCTTCCCCTTCGTCGTCGACGGACCGGCCGTCGGCAGCGGGCAGCTTGCCGTCCGCGCCGAAGCGTTCGAGCCGATCCCCTCCGGCGTATCCGGGGGCGACTTCGCCCTGCCCGTACGCCTCGATCGCATTGAGCGCATGGGCCACGAAAGCCTTCTGCGCTGCCGCGTCACGACAACCGGCCGCGCCGCGACCTGCCGCCTGACCGAGGATCGTCTCGCCGACATGCAGGCGAGCGGATTGCTCGCAGGCGACTTCAGCCTCGCCGCTCACGGGCGCGGCGCGCATCTGTTCGGCCAAGACGGCAATGCGGTGCCCCTTCAGCCGCTGATGCGGATCGAATGCGAGGCGGCGCAATGAACTCCACCGTCGCCTTTCTCCAGGCACCGCTCCGGAGCGCCGGATTGCCGATGGCCATCTGCGTCATTCCGGCCCTGCTGCTGCTGATTGCAACGACACTCTTTCCGCTTCTGGCCGTCCTGTTGCTGTCGTTCTCCGATTACCAGCTTGGCGGCCTCAGCCTTCACTGGATCGGCCTCACAAACTTCGAGCGGATCGCGACCAGCGACACCGCCAGCCGGGCGATCGTCAACACGCTGATCTTCACGGCGATGGTGGTCCCCGCCTCGGTCGGCCTCGGGCTGTTGCTGGCGCTGCTCGTGCGAGGCCGCAACCGAACGCGCCGTCTCTACGAATTGCTGCTGTTTCTGCCGCTGACGGCGACGATGACCGTGATGGCCATCGTGTGGAGCCTGCTGCTGCATGAGCGGATCGGCCCGGTCAACGCGGTCCTGAAAGCGCTGGGGCTGGCGCCGATCGCCTTCCTGTCCGATGTCGAGACGGTCCTGCCGAGCCTGGCCCTGATCGCCATCTGGCAGCAGGCAAGCTTCTGCTTCGTCTTCTTCCTGGCCGGCCTCACCGCCATCCCCGGCGAGCTCTACGAGGCGGCCGCCCTCGACCGCGTCGGTAGCGGCTGGGAGCGTTTCCGCCGCATCACCTGGCCGCTTCTCGCCCCGACGACGCTCGTCGTCGTGCTCTTGACCACCATAAAAGCCTTCCAGGCCTTCGACCTCGTGGCGGTGTTGACCCAGGGCGGCCCGCAGGATGCGAGCCTGGTCTTGCTCTACGAGACTTATCTGGAGGCCTTCTCCTATTTCCGCATCGGCTACGGCAGCGCGCTCACCATGCTGTTCGTCGTCTTCGTCGGCGCCGTCTCCGCGCTTCAGATGTGGTCCGCTCGCCGGGAGATTGCCCGATGAATCCCCTGTCCCACTCGCTGTCGAGCCGCGCTCAAGCCATTCTGGCCCACGCGGTGATCTGGGCCGCCGTCGCCTTCGCCGCGCTGCCCTTCGCCTGGATGGTGCTGACCTCGCTGCGCGATCCGTCCGAGATCTTCGATACCTCCCGGCTGTTCGTGCCCCAGCATTTCGCGGTCGCCGCCAACTACGGGCAGGCCCTCAGCGGAACGCCGCTCATCCGCTTCATGGCGAACGGCGCCATCGTCTGCGGTCTGATCCTCTTCGCCCAGATCGTCACGGCGCTGCCCTGCGCCTATGCCATTGCCAAGCTGCCCTTTCGCCACAAGTCGTCGCTGCTGGCGCTGGTGGTCCTCGGCCTGCTTGTGCCGTTCCAGGCGACGGCGCTGCCGATGTTCCTCGGCCTCGCCTGGATGAACGCACTCGACAGCTACTTCGCGCTGGTGGCGCCGTTTCTCGTCTCGCCCTTCGCCATCCTGTTGTTCAGCCAGTTCCTGCGCGCCTTTCCCAACGAGGTGATCGAGGCGGCGCGGCTCGACCGCTGCTCGCACGCCACGATCCTCCTGCGCATCATCCTGCCGGCGGCGATGCCGGCCATCGCGGCCTTCGCCGTGTTCTCGGTCACCTTCCACTGGAACGACCTCTACTGGCCGATGATCGCCATCTCGTCGACGGACCTTGCTCCTCCGACGCTCGGCATCCTGTTCTTTCGCGGCGCGGACGGCGGCGACTCCTACGGCGCGCTGATGGCCGCCGCCACGCTGATCACCTTGCCGCTCGTGATCGTCTTCATGTTGGCCCAAAAGCGCTTCGTCGAGGGGATCACGATGGGCGCCGTCAAATGATGGTTTGTCCCGACCTGCCGCTGCAACGGCCGGTCGGGACCTCTTGCGCCTTGCGGCGCTTTTCACCAGGAGACCTGAAGTCCATGTTCAGTCGTACACTCAAGCAGCTCGGCTTGGCGGCCGCGCTCGCCTCGGCTCCCCTCGCCTCCGCTTTCGCGGACACAACGCTGGAAGTCCTGCACGCCTGGCCCGGCGACCACGGCAACTATCAGCCGCTCGCCGATGCCTTCATGAAAGCACATCCCGGCGTGAAGATCGAGTTCCGCGTTTCGCCGCCGGACTACAACGAAGCCAATCTCGTCGTCACGCGCAACGCGATGACCGGCAACATGCCGGATGTCTATTTCTCCGGCTTCTCGGTCCTGCGTCCGCTCATTGGGACGCTGAGCCCGCGCGGACAGGCCGTGCCGCTAACGCCCTTCATCGAGGCCGAGGGCAAACAGTGGCTCGACGAGAACTATTCGCCCGCCATCCTGTCCCTCGGTCAGGTTGACGGCGTGCAATACGGCATCCCGTTCAATGCCTCGACCCCCATCGTCTATTTCAACGCCGACCTCGTGAAACAGGCCGGTGGCGATCCCGAGCATTTCCCTGGGGATTGGGAAGGCATGATCGCGCTCGCCAACAAGATCAACGCTCTCGGCGGCGACGTCCGGGGCATGGACTATTCCGTCGCCTCGATCGAAAGCGACTGGCTCTGGCAAGCGGCCATCCAGGAGCGCGGCGGCAAGATGCTGTCGGACGACGGCAAATCCGTCGGCTACGATAACGCCCTCGGGCTCGACGCGATGAAGGCGCTACGCCATGTCGCCGAGGCGACCAAGATGGATGTCGCCAGCTCGGCCGATTCCTACAAGCAGGCCTTCTTTGCCGGCAAGCTCGGCTTCTACATCACCTCGCCGTCGGCCGTTCGCTCGTTCATGGAGACCATCGGCAGCCGCTTCCAGATGCGCACCGCCCCCTACCCGCTCGCCGACAAGGTGAACGGCCGCCTGCCCTCCGGCGGCAATGCCGCCGTCATCCTGGCCAAGGACCCGGAAAAGCAGAAGCTCGCCTGGGAGTTCGTCAAGTTCATGACCGGGCCTGAATCGGAGGCCACCGTCGCCAAGGGAACGGGCTATATGCCCACCAACAAGAAGGCGGCGGATGTGCTCGCCTCCTTCTACTCGGAAAACCCCAACTACCGCACCGCGGCCGGCCAGACCGGCATCGCCGCGCCCTGGTATGCCTATCCCGGCCCGAACAGCGTCGAGATCTGGCGCGCTCAGCGCAAGGTGATCGATCTGGTCCAGCGCGGCGAGCTGTCGCCCGAGGACGGCCTGAAGCGCATCGCCAGCGAGACGGCAAACCTCCTGAAATGAGCCATCGTCCGGCCCCTCGTCGAGGGGGGCCGGACCTTGCCCGCCAATATCCCCGATGTCGGTGAAATCCGCGCAGAAACGAGAACGTGCCATGCAGATCAAACTTGCGAGCTATAATATCCAGTACGGCGTTGGAAAGGACGAGCAACTCGATCTCGGCCGCATCGTCGCCGAACTCGGCGACGCCGACATCATCGCCCTGCAGGAAGTCGAAGCCAACAACCCGGCCAGGGAGTTGCTCGATCAGCCCGCCGAGATTGCACGCCTCTGCGGCCTCGATCACAGCTTCTACGGCAGCGGCATCGATCTCTACCTCGATGAAAGCCTGACCGGCGGGCGGCGCGGGCTGCGGCTCGGGTTCGGCAACATGATCCTGTCGCGGTGGCCGATCCTCAGCGTCACCAACCACACGCTGCCCAAGATCGGGCTTCACGGCACCTTGCATCTCCAGCGCACCATGATCGAGGCGGTGATCGGCACCCCGGCTGGCGCGCTGCGCGTCTGCTGTACCCATCTCGACCATGTCTCGCCTCTCAACCGCCTGCCGCAGGTCGAAACGCTACGCACGCTCATGCTCGATGCGGGCCGACGCGGCGGACCGTGGGGCGGCGCCCCGGCCGAACAGATGGGCTTTGCCACCCCGGCACCGGTATGGCCGCGCGGCGGCATCCTGATGGGTGACTTGAACTTCCTCCCCGGCACGCAGGAATATCAGCAACTCGCAGGCGACGTTTCGCCGATCCTCGGCCGGCGCGTCTTTCCCTTGGAGGGGCTGTTCGATGCATGGACCCTGACCGGCCACGCGGAGACCGAAGGCAGCACCTTCGACAAGAAAGGCAGGCCGATGCGCTTTGACTACTGCTTCGTCACGTCGGACTATCTGTCGTCCGTGCAGTCGATGTGGATCGATGAGCAAGCGGTCGGCTCGGACCACCAGCCGATTTTCGTCACGCTTGACCTCGCAGCTTGAGGCGCCGCCGGAATGAAAGAACATGGCGGACCCTTTTCCCTCAATCCACCCAAGTTGGTCATATTCGACTTCGACGGAACGCTGGCCGAAACCGAAGTGGTCGCCGCCCGCCTCATTTCTGACAGGCTGGCGGCGCTCGGCAGCCACCAGTCGCCGGCGGACATCGCCGCGACGCTGTCGGGCGTATCACGCGCGCGGGAACGCGAGCTGCTGGAAGATCTCACCGGCCTCAGTCTGAACGACACTTTCTTTGACGATATCTATGAAGCTTGGCGCGAGGCGATGCTTTCGGGCGTCTCTCCCACACCGGGCACCGTCGAGGTGCTGGAGGGCCTGACCGTGCCGTTCTGCGTCGCCTCGAATTCCTCGCGAAAGGATCTGATCCTGCGCATGAAGTCCGCCGGCATCTTCAACCTGATCGGGTCGCGGTTCTTCTCATCCCACGACATCGGCCTGCATAAACCCGACCCGGCGGTCTTCCTTCTGGCGGCGGAAGCCATGGGGGTCGCACCGGCCGACTGCGTCGTCATCGAGGACAGCACGACCGGACTTGAAGCCGCCCACCGCGCCGGCATGCGCTGCTGTGCCTTCGTCGGCGCGGCCCATCAATCCGAGCGGATGTACGCAGCCCTGGAGGGATGCCGACCCGACGCCGTGCTGACGAAAATGTCCGACCTGCTGCGCCTCGTTCAGGGTCGCGTCACGCCCCACTGACACCGCCCCAAGGGGGCTCAAGCTAGATCCTCGCCTTGGCCGAGACCATGGCGAGGATCGTCTCGATGTTGAAGCGAAGGCGGGCGGCAAAGGCCTCCGCCGTTGCCATGTCGCGCTCGTAGACGATGGACGCCGTGTAGCGGTTGGTCAGGTAATAGTAGCCGATGGCGCTGATGGTGATGTTGAGCTGCACCGGATCGATGCCGGGGCGGAACAGGCCGGCAGCGACACCGCGATCGAGGATGCGCGCCACCAGATCGAGCGACTGTCGGGCCTTGGGACCAACGGTTTCCGTCTGCCGGAAATGCCGCGCCGCGAGCAGATTCTCGTGGCTGAGCAGTGTCATGAACTCGGGATGGGCGAGGTAATAGTCCCAGGTGAAGGTGACGAGCCCGGCCAGCGCCGCGTCGGGGGACAGGTCGTCAAGATCGAGCGCCGCCTCGGCCTCCCACACATCGGTGTAGACGGTTTCGAGCACCGCCTGGAACAGCTCCTCCTTGCTGCCGAAATAGTGGTAGAGCATCCGCTTGTTGAAGCCCGCCCGCGCGGCAATCTCGTCGACGCGCGCGCCCGTCAGCCCCTTCTCGGCGAACTCGACAATGGCGGCCTGCAGCACCTTGGCGCGCGTGGCATCGGCGTCGCGCGGCTTGCCGGCCGGCTTGGCGCGTTCGGCCTTTTTCTCCTCGGTGGGCCGTCGCCGGATCTTGGGCCTCGGCGGCTTGGCAGCACGCCCGGAAGCCTCGCCGGTGAGGGTTGTCTGGTCGTCGCGCTCGCCGGTCATCCTGGCCTTACCTGATCAAGCGGAATGTCTTCCCAGCCTCGACCCCGGCTGAGGCGGCGAACTGACCGGAAGCCGGCCTTGGCGATCGCCTCCAGCGAGGCCGTCAACCCAACGCCGACCGTGTCGGGGCCGTGGCTGTCGTCGCCGAGCGTGACGCCGATGCCCATGCGGCAGGCTATCTCCAGCAGGGGGAGTTGCGGATAAGGCGCGCCATAGCCGTTGCGGACCGGCGCGCAGTTGACGTCGAGCGCCGACCCGGCCGCCCGCGCCGCGTCCAGCAGCCCCTCGGCGGCCCTGAGCGCGGCGGGGCTGAAGGCGAAGTCGGGCGGCTCGAATTTGCGGATGAGATCAATATGGCCGACCACGTCGGGCTTGAGAAGCCGCACCATGTCGGCCAGCCGCTCGAACCAGGTTACGTGCAGAGCCTCCGCGCCGAATTCGGCCTTCAGCTCATCCGTCATTGCCGGCTTGAAGTCGACCCAGCGGCCGTCGATGTCGTGCATGCTGCCAACGAAATAGTCGAACGGGTAGGACCGCCGGAGTTCGCGCATTCTCTCGGGCCAGATGTCGGGCGGCAGCGCCTCCGTTTCGAAGCCGACCAGCAGCTCGATCCGGTCGGCATAGCGCTCCTGAAGCTCGAACGCCGCGCGGGCGTAATCCTCAAAGGCGCGGATCAGTCCTTCGGTCCCCAGATGCTCTTCGCCGGGGAAAAGATCCTGCTCGCGATAGCGCGGCACGTGCTCGCTGAGGCCGTAATGGGTGAAGCCACGGGCGATGGCGGTTTCAACCACCTCTTCGAGGGTGCCCTTGGCGTGGGCGCAGAACGAACCGCTGTGCCCGCCGTGAAAGCTGAACCAGGTCATTTGCTCGGTGCCGGATAAAGAGTGCCGTTGAAGTCCTCGATATAGAAGGGTTCGAGGCCGGGTGCCGGATCGAAAGCGACGCTGAAGCCGTCGTCCGTCAGATCGAGATAGGTCACGCCAAGCATCTCGGCTCCGTTCTGGGGCGGCATCGACGTATCGCGCGTCAGGAAACTGGTGGCCGGCACCCAAAACAGTGCCGGCCCGTCCGACGATACGGCCGAAAGCGCCCGGTGCATATGGGCGCTGAGGATGGCCAGCGTGCCGGCGCGGGTCGTGAGCTCCAGAAGACGATGGCGCGCCGTGGCCACGCTCGCCCAATAGGGACGGTCGCCTTCCCGCCGGTGTTCGAGGAACAGCGGCTGGTGGGTGAAGACGATGGTGCGGCGATCCGTGACCAGGGCCTGTTCCAGAAAGCGCCACTGCTCGATTTCCTCGGGCAGCCCCGTTCCAAGGATTTGGGCATTGAGCCCGATCAGGCGCCAGCCGTCGATCTCGTCCGACACCCAGCGATCGGCGCCGAAGGTGCGCACCCAGCGGGCGAGCCGCTCCGCGTTGGCCGGCTGACGACTCCCCCGGTCGGTATCGCCGACGTCATGGTTGCCCGGCAGCACGAGACAGGGGCTCTTGAGATCGGCCAGCGCCTCCCTGGCAAAGGCGCAGTCGGCGTCGGAATTGGCGCCATCGAAAGTAAGGTCGCCGAGGATGACGGTGAGGTCCGGCCGGCGGTCGTTGACGCGCTGCGCGGCCCGCCGCCAGTTGTCGACGAAGTTCGGTTTGCTCACCCCGATATGGGTATCGGCAATCACGGCGATGCGGGTCAAAAGCCTTACTCCCTGTTGGGCCGCCATTGTCAATCGGCTCGTTCAATTTCGTATTTGTAACCAACTAGTTATTTAATAATCAAGCTGTTTTTTCTTTGTAATTCAAATGTTTGTTTCGCTTTTGTCATCATCCCTTCACAAGGCCGATGTTAGGGCATGGCCATGTTACCTGGCCAAGTCACCTCTCACGGAACCGCTTTTCCAGCGCTCCGCCCCCTTGTCGGTGAACAGCCGGAAAATAGGATTTGAAATGCAATTGCGCGGTCAATCGGTCAGCCTCACGGGCTTGCGGAAACGGTTCGGCAACCGGGAGATCATCCGTGATGCCAGCCTCGATATCCGTCCAGGCGAGTTCGTGACGCTGCTTGGCCCGTCCGGCTGCGGCAAGTCGACGCTGCTCAGGCTGATCGCCGGCTTCGAGGCGCCCGACGAGGGAACCATTGAAATCGGCGATCGGGATGTCCGAGCCGTCTCGCCCAAGGACCGCGACCTTGCCATGGTCTTCCAGTCCTATGCCCTCTACCCGCATATGTCGGTTGCCCAGAACATCGCGACCCCCTTGGTGATGCGGCGCTTGAGCTTTCTGCAAAGAGCGCCAGGCCTTGGCCGGCTGTTCTCCTCGACGCGCCGCGAGATGCGCGACATCCGCGCCGAAGTCGGCCGGGTGGCGGCCATGTTGGGCATGACCTCCATGCTCAACCGCCTGCCCTCGCAACTGTCCGGCGGCCAGCGCCAGCGCGTTGCCGTGGGACGGGCACTGGCCCGTTCGCCGGGCGTCTTCCTGATGGACGAGCCGCTGTCCAACCTCGACGCCGCGCTCAAGGAGCAGATCCGCGAAGAGCTGACCGAACTGCACCGCCGCACCGGCATCACCTTCATCTACGTGACGCACGATCAGGCCGAGGCCATGTCGCTGTCCGACCGGATCGCGGTGATTGAGGACGGCCAAATCCTTCAATACGGCACGCCGGAGGCGCTGCTCGATGCGCCCGAGTCGCTGGCCGTCGCCCGCTTCATCGGTACGGTCCCCATGAACATTGTGGAGGTCACGGTCAGGGCGGGCAGGCTGTTTTCAGGCGATCAGCCTCTCCGCGTCTGGTCACCCGAACTCGACGATGGGCGGTTCCATCTCGGTGTCCGGCCCGAGGCGCTATCGCCCGTCGCGCATGGAACGGGAGGCGGCCATTTCCGGCTGCCGCTGGCTCATATCGAGCGCAGCGGCTCGGGTGCGCTGTTGCGCTGCGATGGCACCGGGCTGGGCACGCCCTGGATCCGCCTGTTCCAGCCCTTGGAAAAATACCCAGCCTACCGGAGCCAACAGGCAGAGGGCGTCGAGTTGCCACTGCGCATCTCGCTCAGCGAGGCGCATGTCTTCGCCGCCGATGGCCGGCGGCTCGCGGTGTCTCTCCACGACGTGGCGGTCGAGGAGGTGCGTCATGGCTTTGGCAGCTGACGCGGCCTCCACCCGCCGAGGAGTGAGGCCGGCAAGCAAGCCCCTCGCCTATGCCTCCTGGGCCTATCTCTTGTCGGCGCCGGCCTTTCTGCTGACGGTGGCGACCATCGTCGCGCCGCTGATCATCGTCGCCGCCATCAGCCTGACCAACTACAAGTTCGGCCGCCCGACGATGAAATTCGTCGGCCTCGACAACTACGGCCAGCTGTTCTCCGATCCCGACTTCTGGAACGCGCTCAGGAACAGCGCCACCTATTCGGCCATCGTGGTTCCCGTGTCGGTGCTGCTGGCCTTCGTGCTGGCGGCGCTGGTCAAGAGCCGGACGCGGAGCAAGCGCTTCTACGAAATCGTGTTTTTCCTGCCGGTCGCCAGCACGCTGACGGCGATGTCGATCGTCTGGAGCTACATTCTCAATGGCCGGATCGGCCCCGTCGCCGACCTGACCGAAGCGATCGGTCTCGGCCGTCCGGACTTCTTCTCCGATCCGCGCCTGGCCCTTATCGGCTTGGCCATCATCGGCATCTGGCAGTTGCTCGGCTTCAACTTCATCCTGTTCCTGGCCGGCTTCACCACTATTCCCAAGGAGGTGGAGGAAGCGGCGGCGCTCGACGGCATCGACCGCTTCTGGGATCGCGCCCGCTACGTTTTCCTGCCGATGCTGGCGCCCACCACCTTCGTCGTCCTGCTGTTGAGCCTCATCCAGACCTTCCAGGTGTTCGACACCATCGCGGTGCTGACCAACGGCGGCCCCAACGGCGCCACCGACGTGCTGCTCTACAAGATCCAGCGCGACAGCTTCGTTTCGCTGAAGGTCGGCTACGGCAGCGCGCTGACCGTCGTCTTTCTCATCCTGCTCGGGCTATTCGCCGTCGCGCAGGGTCTCGCCAGCCGCAAGCGGGAGGGTTGATCATGACCGCTCTCCTCCGCTTCATCCGGCGCCTCGCCCCGCATGCCATCCTGCTGCCGGCCGCGCTCGCGATGGTCTATCCCTTTTTCTGGATGGTGCGCGCCTCGCTGCGCACCAGCGCCGAGGTGTTCGGCGCGGTGCCCGACGCGCCGCCGATCTGGCAGAGCGCCGCGGAGAACTACGGCCGGGCGCTGATCGAAAGCCCGGTGCTACAGTTCATCGCCAACGGGCTGCTGGTCACCACGATCATTCTCGGGTTGCAGGTCGTCACGTCGGTGATGACAGCCTATGCGCTGGCCAAGCTGCGCTTCCGGGGCGCAGGACTTCTGATGGCGCTGGTCGTGCTGGCCATGGCCATTCCGCCGCAGGTGCCGGCCTTCCCGCTATTCCTGACGCTGGCCAGGATGCGGATGCTCGACAGCTACTTCGCCCTGATCCTGCCCTACATGACGTCGGCCTTCGCGATCATCATGTTCCGTCAGTTCATCGTCGGCATCCCCGACGACATCATCCTCGCCGCCCGCCAGGACGGCATGAACGAGGCCGACATCGTCATGCGGATCGTGGTGCCGGCGTTGAAGCCGGCCATCGCCGCCTTCGCCATCTTCTCGGTCACCTTCCACTGGAACGATCTCTACTGGCCGATGATCGTCATCAAGTCGACCAACTTCGCGCCGCCGACCTTGGGAATTCTCTATTTCCGCAGTCAGGACGGCGGCAACGATTTTGGCCCGCTCATGGCGAGCGCAACGCTCGTCACCCTGCCGATGATCGCATTGTTCCTTGCCCTGCAAAGACAGTTCGTTCGCGGCGTAACCATGAGTGGCGTCAAATAAAGAGGGCGCGGAAAGCGGCAACTTTCCACACCCTCAGAATGATCGCAACACGCACAGGATAATGGCAATGCGCAAATCATATCGTTCGGTAGCCTTGGCGGCCACCCTTGCTATGACGTTTCCCGTTCTAGCTGAGGCGGCACAACCTGTCACCCTCAATTTCTTTCACGCTTCTGCCAGCACGGCCAACTTCCTTCGTCCGGTGGTGGCGAAGTTCATGGCGGCGAACCCCGACATCAAGATCAACATGATGGTGCCGGCCACCAACTATTCGGAAGCCCATCAGGCCGTATTGCGCGACATCGCCGCCGGTACGCTGCCCGACGTCTACCTCGCCTCCTATTCCTCGCTGGGTTCGCTGGTCAGCGCCCTCAAGGACAACGGCAAGGCCGTGGCTCTCGACCCGTTCATGAAGGGCGAAGGCGAGGGCTGGGTGTCCGCCAACTACGGCGAGGCGCTGTTGAAGCTCGGCCAGTCCGAGGGGACGCAGTATGGCATTCCCTTCAACGCCTCGACGCCCATCCTCTACGTCAACGAGGATCTGGTGACCAAGGCCGGCGGCTCGATGCAGTCCTTCCCAGTTAGCTGGGACGGCGTCGCCGACCTTGCCGCCAAGATCACCGCCGCCGATCCGTCGGTCGCCGGCCTCAACTTCTCGGTCGGCGGCCTCAGCGACGACTGGTACTGGCAGATGATGGTCATGTCGGTCGGCGCGCCGATGCTCAACGCCGAACAGACCGCCATCGGCTATAACGATGACAAGGGCCTCAAGGCCCTTGAGATGACCCAGAACATGGCCGTCAAGTCGAACATGACGGTCGACACCACGCCCGAGCCGTCGCAGCAGCAGTTCTTTGCCGGCAAGCTCGGCATGGTCGTCGGCTCGCCGTCCGATCTCTCCGACTTTACCAAGGCGATCGGCGGCCGCTTCCACCTTGCCACCGCTAAATTCCCCATGGCCGACAAGGAGCACGGCGGCCTACCGACCGGCGGCAACGCCATGACCATCCTCGCCCAGGACCCGGCGACGCAACAGGCCGCCTGGACCTTCGTCAAATACATGACCGGCCCCGAAGCTCAGGCCGACATCTCCAAGGCCACCGGCTACATGCCCACCAACAAGAACTCGGCGGCCACCCTTGCCGACTTCTACGCCGCCAACCCCAACTACCGCACGGTGTTCGAGCAGATGTCCTACGCCGCTCCCTGGTTCTCCTACCCGCGCGACACCGGCGCCGATATCTGGAAGACGCAGTCGGCGCTTCTCGACAAACTGCAGCGCGGTCAGGTCACCCCCAAGGATGCGCTTGCCGAAATGGCGGCGGATGCCGAACGCGTGCTGAAGGCGGAGTAACAGGTTCCGCGCCCGACAAGACGCACGCCGGACAAATCCCGGCGTGCGTTATCCGGCAACCACCGCCGGGAAACCCTCGTACCATTCGGCATGGCTGCCGGCGTGGTTGTCCATGCCGGGCTTGGTCAGGCAGCCCTTCTTGCCCGCCTTCTGCGGTTCGTCACAGAAGCCGTTGACGGCGCACGGCCGAAAAACAGAGCAGATACAATGAGGCGCGCACCACCTGCATGGCACCTCGTCCGGCAGCGCGCCGATCAAGTCTGACCGGCGGGAAACGCCCCAGACCCTCCCCCGAGAATGCTACTCCAAAGAACGAAAGGAAGTAATTCTCCCATATTTATTGACAGAAATCCGGTTCGCCTCAGCCATCACCTGATCTCTGTGCGTATTAATATTCTATTAACTAATAATTTCTCGCTTCTCGGCGAATTTAAAAAACCTTTCATGGTCTATAAACAAACATAGGCAATTATTCACCACGAATATCAACTTCGTGTGAAACGGTGGACCAAATTGTCATACGCCAATCTTTCACTCATGGCCAAGGTGGTCAGCCTGCTGATGCTGCTCGGCGTGGGCGCTTTGTTCGGCGCTGGCTACGCCGGCTACAACATGATCAAGATCGATACGGACTACAGTAATCTGATCGCCGGTCCGATGGATGCCTCGGTGAGCATGGTGCGGGCCTCCCGAAGGGTCTCAGAAATCAAAGCGAGCCTGTACTGGAACGCGTCGGCCACCTCGGATGAGGAAAACGCCACCGCCGCCAAAACCAGGGACGAGGCGCTGACCAGTTACGGCAAATACATCGACGAGGCGTTGGCCAACATCCCCGCCGACTTCAAGAGCGGGATCGAGGACTACCGCAATTCTATCCAGTCGGCGATGAGCGGGATTTGCGGCGACGTCGCGAAGATGTCGAGCTCTTCCGACCCGGCCGAGAATGCCAAGGCGCTCGTCAAGCTCAATGCCGAATGCCGGCCGCTTCTCGATTCGATCCAGGACAAAGCCACCAAGCTGAACAATGCCATCCTGGCGGACGTGGCGTCGCGCAGCGACCAGAACACCGCCGTTTCCTGGTCGTCGGTCTGGACAACCCTCATCGTCATCGGCTCCATCGTCGTCGCGGTGATCGGCCTTGCCGTCTGGCTGTTGCGCGGTGGCGTGACGGCACCGATCGCCAAGCTGATCGAGGCCATGAAGTCGATGCAATCGGGTCATTATAGCCTGACTATCGTCGGCATCGACCGCAAGGACGAGGTCGGCGCCATCGCCGGCGGCCTCGAATCCTTCCGCAACAGCCTGATCGAGGCTGAAGCGGCGCGCAAGGCGCAGGAAGCCGCCAAGGCAGCCGAGGACGCGGCGATACGCAAGCGCGCGGCACTTGCGGAGAGCTTCGTCTCTCGCATGGAAGATCTTGCCAGCGGCTTTGGCAAATCATCGGGCGAAGTCTCCGATGCCGCCAAGAACCTCTCCGCCACCGCCGAGGAGACGGCGCGTCAGGCGCAGGCCGTGGCCGGCGCTGCCGAGGAAGCGGCCACCAACGTGCAAACCGTCGCCGCCGGTGCCGAGGAACTCTCCGCCTCCATCCAGGAGATTTCCAAGCAGGTCAGCCAGTCGTCGTCGATCGCCCGCGATGCCGCCAGCGAAGCCGAAACCAGTGCGCAAAACGTTCAGACGCTATCGCAAGCCGCCCAGCAGATCGGCGAAGTGGTGGTGCTGATCTCCAACATCGCCGCGCAGACCAATCTGTTGGCACTCAACGCCACCATCGAGGCGGCCCGCGCAGGCGATGCCGGCAAGGGCTTTGCCGTCGTCGCGGCCGAGGTCAAGCAGCTGGCCGACCAGACCGCCAAGGCCACCGACCAGATCGGCCGCAAGATCGGCGAGATCCAGGCGGCGACCGGCAGCACCGTCGATGCCATCTCGCGCATCGTGCGCACCGTCACCAACATCCAGAACTCGTCGGCGGCCATCGCCAGCGCGGTCGAGGAACAGGGGGCGGCGACCAGCGAAATCGCACGCAACACCCAACTCGCCGCGACCGGCACCACCGATGTCACCAACAACATCTCCGGCGTCAGCACCGCCGCCGAAATGACCGGCGCTGCCTCGACCCAGCTGATGACGCTGTCGGATCGGCTGAACGAACAGTCGAGCACGCTGCAGAAGGAAGTGAACGCCTTCGTCTCGAACCTGCGCGCCGCCTGACGGCCGGCGCGCCGCCCAGAGACAGTCACCCTTCACGTAAATCGGCGGGCGCCCTTCTCGGCGCCCGTTGGCGTTTCAGGCGCCTGACAATAGCCGCGCGGCGAAGGGGCCTAAAACGCCAGCGAGGCGGCCTCGGGAAGGAGGTCCGCCTCGCATTCGACGCCGGGGGGCGTAAGGCGCGGGTGGGAAGCGTCCGCGCGTTCTCCGGCGGCGCGGGAGTTATCACCGCCGGAAACTGGGAAAGGATCAGGCGCGGCCTCGCGCTCAACCCCTTCGAATTCTGAAATCCTCTGCCTCTTTTATTTCCTCGAAACGATTCATTGACAAGGCGGAAGTCAAGCCGGGGAGATGGTTCCCCCGGCTACGTGGCTTTTTTGTCGTACTATTACGCGACGGCGCAGGTGCTCTCCATGCGCCACTTCTTCGGCAGCTTGCGCGTCTTGCCGGTGACTTCCACCTTGGTTTTCAGGCGGATGTCGGCGCTGGAGGCGCCGAGCTGCAACTCGTGTTCGCCCGGCTCGACGATGCGGTAGCCCTCGGGGCCGGTGAAGCAGAGCATGTCGACCGGCACGGTGAAGGTGACGGTCTTGGTCTCGCCCGGCTGAAGCTCGACGCGGCCGAACGCCTTCAGCTCCTTGACCGGCCGCACCACCGAGGCGAGCACGTCGCGGATGTAGAGCTGCGGCACGGCGACGCCCTTGCGGCCTCCGGTGTTCTTCACCTTGAAGCTGACGGCGATCTCGCCCGTCTCCACGTCCACCTTGTCGGATGCCAGCTTGATATCCTCGAAGGCGAAGGTGGTGTAGCTGAGGCCGTGGCCGAACGGATACTGGCTGCCGAAGTGGCGAGCGATCGGCGTGCCCGAGCTCTTGAGCTTGTGATTGTAGAAGTAAGGCGAGGCGCCGACGTTGCGCGGCACCGACAGCGTCAGGCGACCCGACGGCTCCACCTTGCCGTTGAGCACATCGAACAGCGCGTTGCCGCCTTCCTGGCCGGCGAAGAAGGTCCACACCTGGGCGGCCAGCTTGTCTTCCAAGCCGCCGAGATTGTACTGGCGACCGGCCGACAGCACCACCACCACCGGCGTACCGGTGGCAACCACCGCCGCGAGCAGCTGCTGCTGCACGCCCGGCAGCTCCAGCGTATCGGCGTCCGAGCCCTCGCCGACGGTACCGGTCTGGAAGATGCCCGAGAGGTCACCGACGCAGACGATGGCGACATCGGCCGCCTTGGCCGCAGCGACGGCGTCGGCGATCATGTCGGTGCGCGTGGAGACGTTAGACACCTGGGTGACCACCGAGGAGTCATCGACATCGCCGGGGAACACCGGCGCGCCGGACTTGCGCTCGTCGAGGATGTTGCAGCCACGGGCATAGATCAGGTTGGCGTTGCCGGCGGCGGCCTGGAAGGCGGCGCGCGGCGTTACCACCGTGGCGGCGCTCTCGTTGGAGTCCGACAGGATCAGGTGCACCGGGAAGGAATAGTCGCCGAGCAGCGCCAGCGGATCGTCGGCCGACGGGCCGATCAGCGCGATCTTCTTCTTGGGATCGAGCGGCAGGATGCCGTTGTTGTCGACAATGGTCACCGACTGCTCGGCCACCTTGCGGGCGAGAGCGATCGCCTCCGGGCTCTTCAGCCGGATCGCCTTGTCATCCGTATAGGGCTTTTCGAACAGGCCGAGACGGAACTTCTCGGTCAGCACGCGGGCCACGATCTCGTCGATCTTCTCCACCGTGATCAGACCACGGTCGAGCGCTTCGCGCAGATGGGTGGCGCAATCCTCGCCCGGCAGCTCCTGATCGAGGCCGGCGTTGAACGACAGCGCCGCCGCCTCGGCTTGGTTGGAGGCAATGCCATGGTGCTGATAGAGCAGGCTGACGCCGATATAGTCGGCGACGATCAGGCCATCAAAGCCCCAGTCCTCGCGCAGCACCTTGGTCAGAAGGTGCTTGCTGGCATGGCTCGGCTCGTTGTCGATGTCATGATAGGCCGGCATCACCGACCCCGCGTTGGCCTCTTTCACCGCCATTTCGAACGGCAGCAGGAAAATGTCGTTGAGTTCGCGCCAGCCAAGATGGATCGGCGCGTGGTTGCGGCCACCTTCCGAGAAGGAATGGCCGGCGTAATGCTTGAGGGTGGCCAGGAAATCGCGCTTCGGTCCCTGCATGCCGCGCACATAGCGAGTGGCCATGACGCCAACCAGATAGGGATCTTCGCCGAAGGTTTCCTCGGTGCGACCCCAGCGGGCGTCGCGGGCGACGTCGAGCACCGGCGCGAGGCCCTGATGGCCGCCGAGCGAGCGTACTTCCTCGCCGATGACCTTGCCGACCTGTTCGATCAGCTCGGGGTTCCAGGTGGCGCCATAGGCGAGCGAGGACGGAAACAGCGTGGCGCCGCGCGCCATCATGCCGGAGAGGCATTCTTCATGGCTGATCGCCGGAATGCCGAGGCGGGTCTCCTCGACCAGGAATTTCTGCAGGCTGTTCAAGGCCCGAACGCCTTCGGCCGGATCGATCGAGCGGGTGCCGAGCGGCCGGGTGATCTGCCCGAGGCCCTTCTTGAGCATGTCGTTCAGCGTCGTCTCGTCGGACTGACCGATGAAGGCGTCCTCGGTGCGCGGGCGATGCTTGCCGTGCTCGTCGAGCACCAGCCACATCGCGTGCATCTGGGCGATCTTCTCTTCGATGGTCATGCGCGCCAGGAGGTCGGCGACGCGATCGGCGATCGGCTTGCTGGGGTCTTTGTAGACAAAGGTCATGATGGGCTCTTTGCGGCCGTTCGGCCGTCCTGCTGAAGATCGGGAAGGATCAAAGGCTGGTGAGATGGGTGAGCGCGATGCCGTCGGCATCGAACAGGTGGCAGCAATCGATGGGCGCCAGATAGCTGGCGCTATCGCCCGCCTTGACGCCGCCATCGCCCGGCACCTTGGCGATCATCGGCGCCGGGGTGCCGCTGTCGAGGTAGACGAAGCTGTATTCGCCGAAATGCTCCACCGCCGACACCTTGCGCGTCAGCGTCTGAGCGGCCGGCGCCGGCACCGGGGCAAGATGTTCCGGCCGGACGCCAAGGGTGACCGGCGCGCCGGCGGCGAGCTTGGAGCCATCGACCGGCACCAGGATTTCCTCGCCGCCCTTAAGCGCCACGCGAGCGCCGCCCTGCTCCTGGGCAACGAAGGTCGCCGGCAGGAAGTTCATGGTCGGCGACCCCAGGAAGCCGGCGACGAACAGGTTGCGCGGCCGGTGATAAAGGTCGAGCGGCTTGCCGACCTGGGCGATCGAGCCGTGCTTCAGCATGTCTTTTCCGGCATGCAGCAGCACGATCTTGTCGGCCAGCGCCATGGCTTCCGTCTGGTCGTGCGTCACGTAGATCATCGACGCCGCCGGGAAGTTGCGGTGCAGCGTGGCAATTTCCGAGCGCATGTGGACGCGCAAGGCGGCGTCGAGGTTGGAAAGCGGCTCGTCGAACAGGAACACTTTGGGCTGGCGGACGATGGCCCGGCCGATGGCGACGCGTTGGCGCTGGCCGCCGGACAGCGCCTTGGGCATGCGCTGAAGAAGCGGTTCGATCTGCAGGATGCGTGCCGCCTCCTGGACGCGGCGCTCGATCTCGTCCTTGGGCGTCTTCGCCTGACGGAGGCCGAAGGCCATGTTCTCGTAGACGGTCATGTGCGGGTAGAGCGCGTAGTTCTGGAACACCATGGCGACCTGCCGGTCGGCCGGTTCCACCTTGTCGACCACCCGGTCGCCGATGCGGATCTGACCGGTGTAGGCCATCTCAAGGCCGGCCACCATGCGCAGCAGCGTCGACTTGCCACAGCCCGATGGTCCGAGAAAGACGCAGAACTCGCCTTCGTCGATCTTGAGATCGACGCCATTGATGACGGGGAAGTTGGCGCCGAAAGACTTGTTGACGCCGGAGAGAGTGATGCTGGTCATGAAAAGGATCTCCGAAGCCTCAGCCCTTGACGGAGCCGGCCATCATGCCCTTGACGATCTTCTCCTGCCCGAAGGCATAGGCGACGACGAGCGGCAGCGATGTGAGGGTGACGACGGCGAGGATCGCCGGGATGTTGGAGGAATACTGGCCCTGGAAGTCCCAGATGGCGAGCGGCAGCGTGCGGGTGCTGGTGGAAGAGGTCAGCACATAGGCGAAGATGAACTCGTTCCACAGCATGATCGCGTTGTAGATGGCGATCGTCGAAAGCCCCGGCCCCGACAGCGGGAAGAAGATCTTGAAGAAGATGGTGAAGGGACCGCAGCCGTCGAGCCGCGCCGCCTCTTCCAGCTCTTTGGGGATCTGCCGCATGAACTCGGTGAGGATGAACACCGAGATCGGCAGCGACGTCGCCACATAGGGGCCGACCAGCGCGAAGGGGCTGTCGTAAAGGCCCATGTCGCGCGTCATCAGGTAGATCGGCACCAGGGTGATGTGGATCGGCACGATCATGCCGGCGACGATCAGCCCGAACAGCGCCTCGTTGAAGCGGAAGCGGATGCGGGCGAAGGCATAGGCGGCCATGGCCGAGATGACGACGATCAGGATGACCGAGATCACCACCACCATCACCGAGTTCTTGAGGTAGGCGAGGAAGGGGCCGGCGAGCACATCGCGATAGTTGACGAAGTTCAAGCTTTCCGGCAGCGCCCAGACGGAGCTGGAATAGGACTCTTCCTGCGTCTTGAAGGTGGTCATCACCATGAACAGGAAGGGCACGGTGGTGACGGCCAGCCAGAACAGGCCAAGGACCGGGACGGCGACGCGGCCGGCGGCGCGGGTGACGGGGGACGATGCCATTGTCAGACCTCCGTCTCGTAGCGTTTGGAAAAGCGCAGCAGCACCGACGCGATGAGGATGACGACGATGAACATCCCCGAGGCCACCGTGCTGCCATAGCCGAGCTGGAACGAGGAAAAGACGTTGCGATACATGTAGGTGGCCATCAGTTCCGACGAGCCTTCCGGTCCGCCGCCGGTCATCACGTAGATCAGGTCGAAGTAGCGCAGCGCGCCGATGACCGAGAGCACCGCGGCGGTCCGCATGGTGCCCTTGAGGTGCGGCAGCTTCATCTTCCAGAAGATGGTCGCCTCCGTGGCACCGTCGAGCTTGGCGGCTTCCGAGATCTCGGCCGGGAAGGAGGCGAGACCGGCCATGAACAGCACCATGTAGAAGGGGATGTACTGCCAGCAGACCACAGCGATCACCGCGCCGAGCGAAAACCGCGTATCGCCGAGCCAGTCCTGGGCCAGGGCGCCGAGGCCGACATAGTCGAGCAGCGCGTTGAGCGGGCCGAAGTTGACGTCGTAGAAGTATTTGAACAGCACGCCCAAGGCGACCGACGACATCAGAAGCGGCAGGAAATACAGGATCTTGAGGATACGCGAGCCCTTGCCGGCATTGTCCAGCACCACCGCCAGCACCACGGCGATCGGCATCTGAATCACCACCGAGAACACGGCGAGCAGGATGTTGTTCCAGGCGGCTTCCCAGAACAGCGTATCGGTGGCGAGCTTCTTCCAGTTGTCGAGCCCGACGAACTTGGCATTGGCGCCGAGGCCGTTCCAGTCGAGCAACGACAGGCGGAAGGTTTCGACCAGCGGATAGAGCAGATAGACGGCCAGCATCAAAATGGCCGGGGCCAGGAAGATGGCCGGGGCCAGTTTTCTTAAAGACAAAGCCGTCCCTCCCGCTCCGCCGCCAGCGGAACGCGTCGATATATCGGTCACGGGAAATCTCCGGTCCTCAGCGCCTGAACAGAAACTCTACTGGGGCGGGCATCCTGGGCATCCGCTTGGCTCGAAAAGTCTGCAACTTTTCGGGCGGATGCCTGAACTTCGAGTTCTGCGCTTCCGGTGCTCACGAACCCCAAGTTCGCTCCGCTCCAGGTCTCGAATTCATCGCCATCTGCCTCACCCCAGCGAGTTTCAGATCAGGCGCTCAGCTCAAGCGCCCCGCCGGCTAATGTCGGCGGGGCTGTTCGCGGGAGGAGGTTACTTCAGCTCCGCCTTGGCGGCAGCCTCGAACTCTTCGGCAACCTGTTCCGGCGTCTTGGAGAGGCCGAACAGCGCCTGAGAGGTGTCCTTATGCAGCTCGCCCAGCTTCGGCGTCAGCTCCTGGTCCCACCACAGCTGCACGCTCGGCGCCTTGGCGGCCAGCGAGTAGACTTCGGTGAGGAAGGCGTTGTCGGTCTTGACGTTCTTGAGCGGCATGACGCGATTGTCGGCGATGCGGCCGGCAGCGGCCGTGTCGTCGGTCAGCGTCTTGATCAGCTCGACAGCCTTCTCCGGCTCCGGGCAAGCCTTGGACACGGAGATGTAGTTGTCGCCGAGCGTGCCGAGCAGCGCGTTCGGGTCGCCCTTGCCACCGGGCACCGACGGGAACTGGAAGAAGCCGAGCTTCTTGGCAAAATCCGGGTTCTCGTTGCCGATGGTCGAGGCTTCCCAGGTGCCCATCAGCTCCATGGCCGCCTTGTCGGTGTACAGCAGACGACGCGAGCCACCGACGTCATAGTCGAGGCCGTTGTAGCCCTTCTGGAAGGCGCCGGCCTTGACCAGCTCCTGCAGACGCTTGCCGGCTTCCACGAACACCGGATCGGCGAACGAACCGCCGTCCTTGCGCTGCGACGCCTTGGCGAAGGCCTCGGGACCGCCGATGCGGTCGACGAGGTAGCCGTAGAACATCGAGCCCGTCCACTTGTTCTTGTTGGCGAGCGCGAAGGGGGCGATGTCGTGTTTCTTGAACACCTCGATGACGTTGAGCAGCTCGTCCCAGGTCTTGGGCGGCGTCACGTTGTACTTGGCGAACAGTTCCTTGTTGTAGAACACCACGGCGATGGCGGTATTCTCGGCCGGCAGGGCGTAGATCTTGCCGTCGATGGTGGAGGCGCCGAAGCTCGCCGGCAGGAAGCGGTCCTTGAAGGCCGGATCCTTGTCGAGATAGGGCGTGAGATCGACCACCTGGTCGGACTTCACATACTCGCGCAGCGGCCCGCCGCCCCAGGAGCTGAACACGCACGGCGGCTCGTTGGCGCCAAAGGCGATCTTGATCTTGGTCTTGTAGGCATCGTTGAGGATATGGGTATCCTCAACCTTGTAGCCGGGATTGGCCTTCTCGAAGCGGTCGGCCGCGTCGCGGATGACCTTGACGGCACCGGCCGTCGTCTGAAGATCCCACTCGGTGATGGTCTTGTCGGCCGCGTGCGCCGCAAACGGCACGGCTGCGACCATGGCGACGCCGCAAGCGAGCGCCGAGAGTTTGGAAACGAAATTCATAGACACCTTCTCCTCCCAAGGATCACGTTGAGCCAGATGGTCGCATCGGATCCCCCGAAAACCGGAATCCACTTTTCAGCCGATGCTCTCAACGGGTGACAGCCGGACGTTAGCGCTAACGTTACGCGACGTCAACACGACCTGTTGGCTGTTGACGGTGCCGTCCCCAAGGCTCTTGCTAGGGCTGTGCATCTCGTCGCGTACTACCAGCAGCAGGCAGTTTTCCGCGCCTTTTCAAGGCACGATGGCCGCCAGCGCAGTTGACAGTCCGTGGGGCATCGGACAAACAGTTTGTAGCCCTGGAAACCATTCGACCAAATGATGAAGCGACAGTACCCCACGTTAGCCGAGGTCGCCAAGGTTGCCGGTGTCTCCCTGATGACGGCCTCGCGGGCGATCAACAACCGCCCCGGCGTCTCGCCCGAAAAGCGCGAGGACATCCTGCGCATCGCCGACGAGATGGGCTACGTCGCCAACCGCGCCGCCCAGAAGCTGACGGGCGCCCGCACGCGCATCATCGGCGTGGTGGCCGAGCTGCACACGCCGTTCACCTCCGACCTGTTGCTCGGCATGGGCGCGGTAGCGCGCGCCGCCGACTATGAAATGCTGGTCTATTCGCTGCCGGTCTGCGACCGCCGGCCGCCGGGCTCCATCATCGATATGCTGCGCCAGATCGCCGATGGCGTCATCGTCATCCTGCCCTATGAGTCCGACTATCTGGAATCGATGACCACCGCCCACATTCCCGTGGTGACCATCGAACAGGGCGTCGAGTCGGCCTTCCCTTCGGTCACCGCCGACAACTACCAGGGCGGCTGTTCGGCGCTCCGGCACCTCATCGAGCTCGGCCATCGCCGCATCGCCTTCATCTCCGGCAACGACCGCCTGACCTCGGCGCGCGATCGCCGCCGCGCCTATCGCGACGTGCTCGCCCAGGCTCGCCTGCCCCACGACCCGGACCTCGAAGTGGACGGCGACTTCCTGCGCAAGAGCGGTTTTGAGGCAGCGCAAAAGCTGCTGGCGCTGACCGACCGGCCCACCGCCATCTTCGCCGCCAACGACGCCTCCGCCTACGGCGCCATCGCCGCCATCCGCGAGGCCGGCCTCAGCGTGCCCGGCGACATCTCCGTCATCGGCTTCGACGACATCCCCATCGCCGCGCAGCTCCACCCCCAGCTCACCACCATCCGCCAGCCGCTCCAACAGATGGCCCGCGCCTCGGTGAACCTGCTCCTAGCCCTCATCGCCGGCCTCGAAGCCCCGTCCGAACAGATCGTGCTGCCGACGCAGCTGATCGTCAGGGAGTCGACGATGGCCCTGAAGGCGAAGAAGAGGAGGGAGGAAGGGGAGAAGGTGGGCGTGGGGAGGTAGGGTATTCGAGGCAGAGCCGCATTTCGATCAGGTTGATCAAACCTGATCTTCGGATACTCAGGTATCCGATGAAGATATTATCTCAACACGAGGCTCATCATCGGCGAGTGGCTCAAAGCGGGCTTTCAGCACTCGAAAGGTGTTTGGGCAATGAATAGGCTGCGACCTAGTGCGCGGTTCCGTTCGTCGATACGCTGCCACGCAACATCATCTGTACAGTTCAAATGACAAAGCATAGGCTCACCACCATGGCGAGCCACAAGTGCACGGATACTGTCTCGTTCTGCTCGGGACCATAACCCAAAATCCAAGACAACATTAACACCAAGATCGAGGCAGCGTGTCCATGTCTTTTGCATCACCGTGGATATACGCCGAGCGTATTCCTGGAAAAGCTCCTCGGGAGGATCATCGCCGAAGAGCTCATTCATCCATTCATCGTGCGTAAAGCGAACAGCATCGTGCTCGCTCTCCAACTTTTTCGCGAGTGTTGTCTTTCCTGTCCCCATGAAACCGTGGAGCAGAAAGGCCTTCGGTTTGGCGGTCATTCCCGTACTGTCTTCCAAACGTCTACTTGCGTCACTGGTAGGTCAAACGCCGGCAGGCAGCCCCGTCAGGCGCCAGACCGCGGCTCACACTACTCCGGCAGCTCCAGAAACGGGTCGATGAGCTTCACCGGAAACACCAAAAAATGCTTCGTGTTTCGCGTGAGCACGATCAAATTGTTTGCCGCCGCCGTGGCGGCAATGGCGGTATCGGGAAATCCCGGTGCCTGCCCCGCCGCCCTCGCCATATCCATGAATTCCCCTGCTTTACGGGCCTCCCGAAGCCCGAATGGCAGAATTCGAGAGCCGTAAAGATGCTCCACCCCGTTCCACCATGCGGAAAGCCCGCTAGCCTTGCTGGTGGAACCTAGCCGCCGGAGCTTGGCAATTCCCGCCGCGACTTCGGCCGCTGTTATGGCGGACAGGTAAAGCTCCGACGAGTGGCGGTCGAGCCACTCGACGAGGGCTGGGCGCGGAATCGGAACGGAGAGATCCGACAGTACATTGGTGTCGACGAGATACATCAGGCGCCGAAATCCCGCATGGGCGTGTCGTCGCGCTCCAGATCCCCGGAGACAAGGCCTGAGGACGCCAGAAGCAGGCCGAACGAGGGCACATTCGACAGCCGCTCATAATCGGCAAATGACAGGAGAACAGCCTCTTTGCGGCCATGCCGGGTGATGATCGCCGGCTCCCCCGCGACGGCCTGGTCGACGACGGCCGACAAGCTCGCTTTCGCGTCTTTCAACTGAATTTCGCGCATCTTGAAACCTCATATGACCATAGTAGTTATTATATGGTGACGGGAGAAGGCAATCAAGAGTCGCCTTCGTTTTGTCGTCTGCGCCCCAGGCACCCGCTTGACTTCGCCTCCGGCCTCTCTCAGAAATTGAGCATGGTCGAACAGGACACCCACATTGTCTCCCGGTTGGCCGGCATCCCCATGGCGGGCTGCCGGGACGTCGACCACGCAAGCTGAACCAGTGGATCGCCAACCCTGGCCTCGCCCTCGCGGACGAGGTTTTTGGCGTTGGGCACGTGCCTCGTCACACCTTTTTCCAAGGAGATGAAAATGGCACAGAATATCTACGACAATCCCGAGTTCTTTTCCGGCTACACCCAGTATCCCCGGCAGGTGATCGGCCTGGAAGGCGCCACCGAGTGGCCGCTGGTCCGCGCCATGCTGCCGCCGCTGGCCGGCAAACGCGTCGCCGATCTCGGCTGCGGCTTCGGCTGGGCTTCGCGCTGGATGCGCGAGCAAGGTGCAGTGTCGGTGCTTGGCTTCGACATTTCGGAGAAGATGCTCGCCCGCGCCCGCCTGGACACCGCCGATCCGGCTATCGACTATCGCGTGGCCGATCTCGAAACGCTGGAGTTGCCTAAGGCGGCGTTCGATCTGGTCTACAGTTCGCTGGCGTTCCACTACGTCAGGGACCTCAGGCGCCTGGTGCGCACCATTCATGATGCGCTGGCGGCGGGTGGCGACCTGGTGTTCACCACCGAGCATCCGATCTACATGGCGCCGGCCCACCCCCGCTGGATAACGGACGAAGACGGCCGCAAGACCTGGCCCGTCAACAGCTATTCGATCGAGGGCGAGCGCCACACCGAGTGGTTCGTGAAGGACGTGCTCAAGTACCACCGGACCATGGCAACCACGCTCAACACCCTGATCGAAGAAGGCTTTACGCTCCGCCGGATCGAGGAGTTCGGCCCGACGCCCGAACAGGTGCGTGAGGCGCCTGATCTGTCCGAGGAGGAGGTGGAACGCCCGATGATGCTCCTGATCTCGGTCCACAAGGCCTGATCCACTGGCATGGGGTCGCCCGCGTCCACATGGGCGGCTCCTCAAGCAAACCCATCCAGCGCCAATCGCATCTCACCATAGCACTGCGGGCCGCCGTGCCCCTCGGACTCCACGATCACTAGACAGCTGGCCGACCAGCGGCGGTGCAGTTCCCAGGCCGTGATCACCGGTGAGCTGATGTCGCGGCGGCCGTGGATCAGAACGGCCGGGATGTGTTCGATCGACGGCAGGCGGTTCAGGATTTCCGCGCCATTCCTGAGGAAGCCGTCGTTGGCCCAGTAGTGGGTCACCAGGGTCGCGAAGACCAATCCTCGCTCCTCGTCGAACCGCTGATCGGTCGGTACCCAATTGGGATCGAGGGAAATGTGGGTGGCTTCCCAGTCGTTCCAGGCATGGGCCGCCCGCAGGCGATCCTCCATGTCGGGCGACGCCAGGCGGCGCGCATAGGCGTCCACCACCCGCTCGCCGGGGCGACGGCCGGAAGCACGCTCGAACCGCTGCCACGCCTCCGGAAAGAACCGGCCGACGCCCTCGGTGATCCAGTCGACCTCAGCTCGGCTGGTGGTGGTCACCGCCGCAAGCACCAGTTCGGTCACCTTGTCCGGATGCGCCTCGGCATAGGCGAGCGACAGCGTCGCGCCCCAGGAAACACCGGCAACCAGCCAGACGGCGATACCAAGATGGCACCGCACCGCTTCGATATCTTCGATCAAAGCTTGCGTCGTATGGCTGGCGAGATCGCTGACCGCCTCGCTGGCCAGCGGGCGGCTGCGCCCGCACCCTCTCTGTTCGATGCCGACGACGCGATATTTCTGTGGATCGAAACGGCGGCGATACTCGCCCCGGCCAAGGCCGCTGCCCGGCCCGCCGTGCAGATAGAGCGCGGGCTTTCCGACGGGATTGCCGGATACTTCCCAATAGATGGAATTGTCATCGGAAACCGGCAAAAGCCCGGTTTCGTAAGGTTCGATCGGGGGATATAGAGTGTCGCTCATCGCAACAGCTTCAGACGGCGATGGCAGCGGCGTCAACCGGCGTCGCCAAGCCGCAACCGCAAACTCCGCCGATCGAGGATTAGCACCCTAGAGTTTTCACTCTATTGCCGGAAACGTTCAGAACGTATTTTACGCGGCGGACGCGTGGTGTCTGTGTGGGGGCGTGCGTGCATTTCGCCGGCTGTTTGCTTTGGTGTGCGTTGGGTGGGGGCTGGACGGCACTGTTCTGGCTGATCGGCGCCGCTGTCTTCTCGCTGACCACCTTTGGCCGGCCGCTGGCACGGGCAGCCATCGAGATGGCTGGGCTCAGCCTCTCTCCCTTCGGCAGGGATGCCGTGCACATCCGCGATCTCGGCGGGCAGGATCCGGTGCCCACAACAGCCATCGCAAGCGTACTCGGCTTCTTCCTCAATCCCTTGTGGATGCTGACCTTCGGGCTTCCGCTGTGCGCCGCCTATCTCGTCATCGGCATTTTCTGCTACCTGACGGTGCGTGGCCGCTCTCTGGGCCTTCAATGCTTCAGGATGGCCTACCTGTCGCTCTGGCCGGTCGGCCGGCGCGTCATCAGCACCGACCTCGCCACCGTCCCTTGCCAGCAGGCGGCGGTGGAGCGCTTCGCCCGCGTCCAACTGCGCAAGGCGAGCCAGAACGAACGGACCGACCGGCCGACAAGCGCGCCGTCGACCAGCGCGAGATAGGCCGAACCGGCCTGCAAAGTGGCGCATTGCCGCTCACAAACGACCAGCGGGTTGAGCGGCACGCAGATACGCGCGACGTGAGGGGCGTCAGTTCCGCGCCCGTTAGCCATAATCCAATTCTGATATTGGCCTTGATGGACACGGTTCGAGCGCAAAGCTATACGCAGCCCAGCCGAGCACGTAGGTGTAACAACCTACCTTCCCACTGATCTTCGAGTGCTCAGCACACCCAGCAACGAAACCAAGTCATCCTAGCGAACCAAACATGCCCTCCAGCCCGAATAGATTAAATGCGAGTTCGAAATGGAGAGTTCGAGCTGTATTTAATATCGGCGCGCTGTCTACGGCATTTCTTGGCACAACCTGGGGGATATACTACTTCGCGATAGGCAAAACATACCTCGCTTTCATTCACCTCGCCCTACCTTTCGTCGTCGCCGCGCAGCTTCTCATATTCAAGACTAGAGATCTGTATTTGGAGGGGAAATTCATATCGGGCACCCTCCCCGTGTTCGCGGCGGTCTTGTGCCTGTTCGACACGCCATTTGCAGGAACGTCGAGGTCGGTCCACGTCTATTTCATCCCGCTCGCCGTAGGGATATTTTTCATCTCGCAAGATCGCGGCATGGTTCGGAGATGTCTGATCCCGATTCTTTGCATCGCCGCGTACATCCTCTTCGGATCGACGGACATCGGGATCACCGACCCGAACATATTGCCGCCCCCTGAGCTCAGACTCTATGGCGTGTGGGCCAATCATATCGCGGCCATGGCGTGTCTGGTCGGCATGTTCGCCGTGATGCAAATCGACCTGACCAGCCGAAAAGCGCTCGAAAGGGATCTTCACCGTGCCCTGGCGCAGGGCGCATTCTTCCTTCAGTACCAGCCACAGGTGGAACAATCGGGCCACGTCGTCGGAGTGGAAGCTCTGCTGCGCTGGACGCACCCGACGCGCGGCGCCATTTCGCCGGACGATTTCATCCCGCTTGCCGAAGAAACTGGGCTGATCTTCCCCATCAGCGATTGGGTTCTGCGCGAGGCCTGTGCCCAGCAGGCCAGATGGGCAGAGGATCCACTCACCCAGCATTTGACCGTCTCGATCAACATCAGCTGCGAACAGTTTCGCCGAGCCGACTTCGTTCAGAGTATAGAGACCACGATCCGCGCCAGCGCCGCCGATCCGAAAAAGCTCAAGCTGGAGCTGACCGAAAGCATATTTGTGGATGATGCCGACCAGGCTGCCGCCAAGATGACCGAGCTGCTTCATCTCGGATTCAGCTGGGCGCTCGATGATTTTGGAACCGGCTTTTCTTCGCTGTCGGTATTGAAGAAGCTGCCGCTCGACCAGCTCAAGATCGACAAATCCTTCGTCCGCGACATTTCGCACAGCGCCAAGGGGCAGGCGATCGTCAAGGCCATCATTTCCCTCAGCGCCGAGTTGGGCATCACGACCATCGCCGAGGGCACGGAAACCAGGGAACAGATCGACTGGCTGCAAGCCAACGGCTGCACCGTCTACCAGGGCTTCTACTTCAGCCCTTCCCTCAATGCCCAAAACATACGCCAGTTCATCACCGAGGCCCGCCGGGCGATAGCCTGAGTGCAGGCGCAACCGTCAGGCATCTGATGAGGGGGAGCCAGCCAACCTCACCCCACCGCCGGACCACCGGCCACCGCCAGATAGGCCGAGATCGTCACCACCGACAGCAACGTCGAGGCAAGCACCACCCGCCCCGTGAGCCCCGCTTCCCGGCGGTAGAACTCCGCCAGCATGAACGGGCCGGTGCCGGTCGGCAGCGCGGCGAGCAGCACCACGGTGTGCGCGGCGAGCGTCGGCAGTTGCAGCAGCGGCACGGCGATCAGCCAGGTGATGGCCGGTTGGGCCACCAGCTTCAGCCCCACCAGCACGCCGGTGGTGGACAGCCGCTCGCCGAACTTGCCGGTCTTGGTGCCGGCCAGGAACAGGCCCAGCGCGATCAGCGCGCAGGGCGAGGCCGCCCCGCCCAGGAGCTTGGTGAAGGCGTGGACCGGCGCCGGCAGCGGGAAGCCGGACAGCATCACCAGCGCCCCCAGCGCCGGGGCGACCAGCAGTGGGTTCTTCGCCAGCGAGATCAGCGTCTTATAGGCGATGTCGCGCTTGCGGGTTTCCGATTGCAGCCCGCCCTCGACTAAGATGATGGCGAAGGCGAACAGGATGCACACCGTCAGGATGGTGGCAATCAGCGTCGCGCCCATGCCGGCATCGCCCACCAGCGATAGCACCAGCGGAAAGCCGATGAAGCCGGTGTTGGCATAGCTGGCGTTGAGCGCGTCGATGGCGGCGTCCGACAGGGGACGTCCTCCCGCCATGCGCCACCACAGCGTCACCCCGAAGATCACCGCGCAGCCCGCTATGAAGGCGGCGATGAAGCCCGGCTGCCAGATGTCCGAGAGCTTGGCATTGGCCATGATGTCGAACAAGAGCGCCGGCAGCGCGAGGTAGACGACGAGCCGATTGACCTCCCGCGTCGCATGCCCGCCCAGCGCGCCGGTTTTGCGGGCGATCCAGCCGGCGAGGATCAGGGCGAAGATCGGCAGAACGATGAGCAGGTTATTCAGCATGGCTAGGACTTTCGGTGAGGGCGAGGTTGTCTAGCTCACCAGATCGATATAATCCAATGTCACTTTGATGCTTGATTAATACCTTTGAGGTATCGAATGGATACCCGCCACATGCGCCTGTTCGTGGCCCTCGCCGAGACGCTGCATTTCGGACAGGCGGCGGCGCGCATGAACATGAGCCAGCCGCCGTTCAGCCGGCAGATTTCATCGATCGAGAAGACGCTGGGCGTCCGGCTGTTCGACCGCAATTCCCGCAACGTCAGCCTGACGCTGGCCGGCCGGCACTTTCTCACCGATTGCCGCCGTATCCTCGCCGACTTCGACACCGCCTGCCGCGACGTGCAACTGGTCGCCGATGGCGTGAAGGGCGAATTGCGGCTCGGCTTCATGATGCACGCCGCCCACAGCATCATTCCCGCCCTGGTGCGGCGCTATTCCGAAGCCAAGCCGGACATCCACCTGATCCTGGAAGAGAGCATCCCGACCGACATCGACGCCATGCTGATCGAGGGCAAGCTCGACATCGCCGTTACCTTCGGCAGCCCCTACGCGCCGCACCTCAGAACGCAGCTTCTGGCGCGCGATCGGCTCTGCCTGATCGTGCCGGCGGACCATCCCCTGGCCGCCGCCGATATCGTCGGTCCTCGCGACCTCCAGGGTGAAAAGCTGATCGCCGCCCCCGCCTCGGTGGTGCCGGTGCTGCGCGCGGCGATCGGCATCTATTGCGCCGCCGGCGGCGTGGTGCCGCATTTTGCCTTCGAGCCCCGGCTGCAACACACCATCATCCGGCTGGTCGAAGAAGGGCTCGGCGTGGCGCTGATCCCCCAGTCGCTCTGCACCGGCCTGGGACCCGCCGTGATCGCCAAGGCATTGGTCGATACTCCCGAATTCGATGTCGTGCTGTGTGCGCCGACCACCTCGAAAAACCCGGCCGTTGCGCCGTTTTTCGAGCTGGTGAAATCGTGGGGCGCAACCGGGTGACGTCCCTACCCGCGCGCAAGCCCCTCGCCGCCGCCCTTCTCCGCGCTTGCCGTCTCCCCTCGCGATCCCCACCTACCGCCTGACGGGATGTCCCGCCCTCACCCCAGGGGTCAGTCATGCGCTTTGCCGGCAACGTCATCTGGTTCGTCTTCGGGGGTGCCTATACCGCCCTGTTGTGGTTGCTTGGCGCGGCGGTGTTCGCGCTGTCGATCGTCGGCTTGCCGCTGACGCGAGCCGCCATCGAAATGGCCAAGCTCAGCGCCTTCCCCTTCGGCAAGGATGTGGTCCACGTCCGCGAACTGGACGGCAAGGGGCTTACGCCGACCACCGCCGTCACCGGCACCATCGGCTTCGTGTTCAACGTCCTGTGGCTGCTCACCTTCGGGCTGGCGCTCTGCCTCTCCTACCTGGTGCTCGGGGTGATCTATTGCATCACCATCATCGGCATTCCCTTCGGCATCCAGTGCTTCAAGCTGGCCGGCATTTCGCTGTGGCCGGTTGGCCGGCGCGTCGTCAGCGTGGAACTGGCGGACGCCGCCCGACGGCATGCGGCGGAGGGGAGCTACGCTCGGCATCGGACTGGCTGATCCTCAACCAGCGTTTGACCCAGCCTATTTCCGGAAATAACACCCCCTGCCCTTGAATTTTCGCTTTCGTCACCCATTTGTAATAATGTGAGCTTACAAGCTCCACTAACGCTTCTGATCTTTGACCACGGATGTACTGGCACTGGTTGTTGAGGCGTTGGAGAGAAAGCCGGGTTTGTCCCGGCTTTTTTGCTATCTGGCCCGCCCCGTTCGGAACGAACGCCCGTCGGCCGGCCCCTATCCTTTCCCGCGTCATGACCGAGGCCGCACAACCGGCACCACCCGCGCGTTTCCCCCGTATTGCCAGACAACCAGGACCACCTATGCTCCCGGCGAGAAAACTTGGGTTTTCAGCGGGGGCGCATGCGGTTTGCCGGGAATGCCATCTGGTTTGTTTTCGGCGGCGCTTTCACGGCGCTTGTTTGGCTGATCGGCGCGGCGCTGTTTGCCGTGTCCATCGTCGGCTTGCCACTAACGCGGGCGGCCATCGAAATGGCCAAGCTCAGCGCCTTCCCCTTCGGCAAGGATGTCGTCCATATCCGCGAGCTGGATGGCAAAGGCGTCACGGCGACGACGGCCGTCACCGGCACCATCGGCTTCGTGTTCAATGTCCTGTGGCTTGTGACCTTCGGTCTGGCGCTCTGCCTCTCCTATCTGGTGCTGGGGGTGATCTACTGCGTCACCATCATAGGCATCCCCTTCGGCATCCAGTGCTTCAAGCTAGCCGGCATTTCGCTGTGGCCGATCGGCCGGCGCGTCGTCAGCACCGAATTGGCAACCGTTGCCCGGCAGCAGGCAGCGGTGGAAAGGTTCGCCCGCCATCGCGGCCGAAAGCTCGAGCGCGACAATCGGCAGAGCCTATAATTCGCTCCAGCCGCGCAGCAGCGTAATGGCGGCGATCGCCACCAGCAGCAGGCCTGCCACCCGCCCGACCCAGATCGTCAGGGCGGGATTGGTAATCAGGCCGTCGCGGCCGCGCGCTGCCATCAAGGCCAGCCCGCCATAGACGACGAACTGCACGGCGACCGTCATCACCCCCATTACCAAGGCCTGCGGTACCAGTGGGCCATAGACCGGCGTCATGAACTGCGGGTAGACCGCCAGAATGAACAGCCAGGCCTTGGGATTGAGAAGGCAGGTGACGATGCCCTGCGCGAACACTGCCCGCGAAGAGCGGAGGGCGCCGGCGTCGACCGTGTCGATGACGATGGAACTGCGCGCCAGACTCACGCCGATCCAAGCCATATAGGCCGATCCGATCATCAGCATCGGGCCGTAAATCGCCGGTATCAGCTTGCTGAGGCCCGCCACCGCCACGGTGCCGAACACGGTGTGGCAGGCACCGCCGACCATCAGGCCAAAGGTGGCCGCCAGTCCGGCCCGCCGCCCCCTGGTCAGGGCGTTGGCCAGAACGAACATCATGTCCATGCCCGGCACCACGATGATGCCGGTGAGCAGCAGGAAGAACAGCCAGAGATTTTCCATATAGGTCATGTCAGTTGCCCGCCGCCGCGATTGTCGAGCGGTTGGAAGACCGCCGACTTTTCAATTCCTTGCAGCCGGCCGTATAAATGCTCAGCTGACAGGGATGTGTCAGTGGTCGTGGAATATCCACGTGACTGGCGGTGTGCCGAAAGGCGCGCGTCCTCATACCCCCCTCTTGCCCGAGCACCGCCACGCTCCTCTTTGCCGAGCAATTGTCGGCAAAGACCTGAGCGACACCCTACATAGGGGACGGCCGGGCTGTTGGGTCCGGCAACCGCGATACGGAGCAATCCAATGCAGAATATTGAAAACAAGGTCGTCGTCATCACCGGCGCCAGCAGTGGCCTCGGCGAAGCAACGGCGCGGGAATTGGCCCGCGATGGTGCCAAACTCATCCTCGGCGCCCGTCGGCTCGATCGCCTCGAAAAGCTCGCCAAAGAACTCGGCCTCGATGCCAAGGCCGTGGTGAAGACCGACGTTACCAAGGCCGCTGACGTCAAGGCGCTGGTGGATCGCGCCGTCGAACTGCATGGCCGCGTCGATGTCATCGTCAACAACGCCGGCGTCATGCCCCAGGCGCCGCTCGAACGGCTGCGGATCGACGAGTGGGACCAGATGATCGACGTCAACATCAAGGGCGTGCTCTACGGCATCGCCGCCGTGCTGCCGCACATGACCAAGCAGAAAAGCGGCCACATCATCAATGTGTCGTCGGTGGCCGGTCACAAGGTGATCCCCGGCGGCGTCGTCTATTGCGCCACCAAGCACGCCGTGCGGGCGATTTCCGAAGGCCTCCGGCAGGAAGTAAAACCCCACAACATCCGGACGACCATCATCTCTCCCGGCGCCGTCGACACCGAGCTGCCGAACAGCATCGGCGAGGCCGACGTCGCCGCCGGCGTCAAGCAGTTCTACGAGAAGTTGGCAATCCCCGCCGACTCCTTCGCCCGCTGCGTCGTCTTCGCCATGAGCCAGCCCGACGACGTCGACATCAACGAGATCCTGTTCCGGCCCACCGCGCAGGAGCTGTAAGCTCCGCCTCGCACCGCCGACGCCTTCGCCGACTGGCAGGCTTCCTCACCCAGTCGGCGAAAGCTCCATCTTTCGCCGACTAAACCACAGTCTCATTGGCGTGTGTTGGCGATGTTCCGACCACGGCAACGACATCTTTCCAGGCAGCCAGAAAAGCTGCGACGCAGTCTGGGTCGAAGTGCTTGCCGGCGTTGGTTTCGATGAGCGCGCGAGCGTCTTCAAGTGTCCAGGCGGATTTGTAGGGACGCACCGACGTCAAGGCATCGAAGACATCGGCGACGGCGGCGATACGCCCGCCCAGTGGGATGTCCTTGCCACTGAGACGATGCGGATAGCCCTCGCCGTCCCAGCGTTCATGGTGGCTCAAGGCTATTTCCGCTGCGATCTGGATCAGCTTCGACTTGGAATCCTTGAGGATTTCCCACCCCAGAACCGTGTGTTTTTCCATGATCCGGCGCTCTTGCGCCGTGAAGGCACCGGGCTTGAACAGAACCTCGTCCGGAACGCCGACTTTGCCGATGTCATGCATCGGCGCGGCGAGCTCCATCAGCAGACACTCCTCTTCCGACAGACCGAGCGCCTTGGCGATGAACCCGCTGATGCGCGCCATTCTGGAGATGTGATCGCCGGTCTCGCTATCGCGTCGCTCGGTGGCGCGCGCCAGTCGCCAGATGATTTCCCGCTCGCGATCGGCGAGGTCGAATGTCTTTTGCTCGACCTCGGCATCCAGTTGCTCGGCCAGGGTGGAAAGCCGCTTCTCGGCTTCCCGCAGACGCTCGGCCTCGGCAAGGCCTTGGCGCAGGATCTCCGAGGCGGCGGCGATTTCGCCCACTTCGTCGCGACGATCGGTGCCATCGATCCGCCCCACGGTTTCGCCGGACGCGATCCGTCGCAGCACGCCGGCCAGCGAGACGATCGGCGCGGCGATGGTCTGGCCGACGAGGATCATACCGATCGTCGCCGCCGCCGCGATGGAGATCGACGCGACGATCTGCCAGAAAAGCCCCGCCTTGGCGCGCTCGCTCAGGGCATTGGACAGATTGAGCGCCTCGGCCATCACCACCTGGCGCGGGATGGCGATGATGATCGACCAATGCGCGCCCGTACGCCCGATCTCGATCGGCGCGAACACATGCATCTGGTCGGAATTGTCCTCCTGAATCGCTGCTTCCTGGCCGCCGGCCACGATCTTGATATCGCTCTGCCAGTTGCCATCGATCTTGGACAGCGATTCACCGATGGCCGTTGGATCGAGGCTGGACGCCACGATCAGGCCCTTGTCGGTGACGATGGTCACCTCGCCCTTGCCGGAATAGGCCTTGGCCTTGGCGCTCTCGACCAGGTGCTGGAAGAAGGCCAGGTCGAAGTCGGTACCGGCGACGCCAGCGAACTTGCCGCCAATGATGATCGGCACGGAGATGGTGGCGAGAAAAACCGGTCGGCCTTGTACGATGTAGGGCAGCGGCGCCTCAAGGCTCTCTCGCCCGGTTTCGTGGGGGCCAATGAACCAGCCGCCCTTCATCACGCCGTTGGTATGGAAATCCTTGTTGTCGTAGTCGACGAGCGGCTGAAGCGCGATGTGGCCGGCGCTATCGCGGGTCAGATAGGGAAGCGCCCGCCCGGTGTCATCGGCGCCAACCGCCCTGTCGCCTTTGAACGCGCTGTCACGGCCGTCCAGGGCATTGGGCATCCAAGCGCTGTAGGTCCCGTTGAGCCTGGGGGTGTCGCGCAGAACCCGCTCGAGAAAGCCATTCAGCTGAGCCCGGCGCGCCTCGATCGGCGCCCCACCCTTATCCGGCGCCACCATCGTTGTCTCAAACGCCTTGGCCATGTTGCGCGCCGCGTCCCAAGCCACATTGAGCTCGGCGCTGACGACGCTCGCCTGCTGGCCGGCCAGACGCATGATCGACTCACGTCCGGTTTGATCGAGGAGTTCGCTCACTCGGTTCGAAACGAAGTCGGCGGTCCGCATTTCCAATTGCGTGTTGACGGCGATAATCGCCGTCGTCGCACCGATAATGCACAAGCCCGCAAGGCCCGCGATACGCACCCGAAGGGAGTAGATATTCATGAAGCGGACCCTTGCGGTGGCAGCCGAAAGCTCCCCTTGAGAGGTGCGACAGAGCACTCAGCTGTGACGTGCCGGAGTCTTGTCTAGCATGTTAGCATTGACAAACAGTGCGTTGCGCCAAAGCCCTCTCGGCATCTTTGGGATATGCAAGCGCCGGCCGGATGATTTCCATCCAGCCGGCGCGTTCCGCGTTCAATAAGGCAGGCCGATCAGCCCTTCTTGCCGGCCGGGGCCTTGGTCGGGCTAGCAAAGGGGTTTACCGGCGCGGCGACGGCGGCCTTGACCTGTTTGGGCTTCTTGGCTTCGCGATTACCGCGCTTTTGCTCTTTAGCCACGACCGAATGTCCTCTTGATCAGCATGGCCCTGGTGCCACCGGTCGACGACGCGGTCGCCCGCTCCAGGCTGTCCTGCGGCGCGACCCGCTCGTGGCGCTCTTCTTCGTTGCGGATGCGATATTGCGGCTGGCCATCGGCCGTCGGCAGCGTCGCCGTGATGCGATAGACGCCGGACAGGGAGGCATATTGGAAACTGGGCTTCAAGTGCACCGATTCGCCGATCCTGAAGACATGGGTCGAGGCGTCACTTCCCCTCTGAGGGCTCGAATGGCGGCGCGCGTCTAAAGTCGTCATGATGACTGCCTCCCTTGGGAATATGGCCGGACAGGCCGCGGATGGGCGAAGGGTTTGTTTGCGAAGATCGCCACGGATCTTTCGCCGGCGCGGCAAGCCTCGCCGTAAAGGCTCTCGCCCTTGCCGGTACACCTTGCGGGCGACCAACATATACGTGTTCTTGTTGACTTTCGCAGTCCGATGGGGAGGAAATACTTGCACCTCCAGTTCACTGCGTAAATTTTGCTATCGTCGACCCGAGAAAAAAAAGTTGCCATAGGGCAACGAAAAGCCAAATCTCGGTAAATCAACAGCTTTTATATATGCTCCCCGGCTAAAATAAAGACAAGGCAAGAAGCTGATTTATTTTCAAGGGGTGGTATTTTGACGTGAAACATCATAAAAGGCACGAGTGACGCTGAACAGGGGGCGCTATTTGGGAACCCTCTGTCTGTTCTCGAAACGCTTCTGGTTCGCCTCGCGACCTGCCGGCGCTTGGAAACGGAACCAGTCGATCGCCACCACAGGCCGGTGGCGTCTTGCTCTCCCAATGGATCGGAAAATCAGTGCAGGTTCTCGTTCGAGACAATAACGTCGATCAGGCTCTTCGCGTTCTTAAGAAAAAGATGCAGCGGGAAGGCATTTTCCGTGAGTTGAAGCAGCACCGCGCCTATGAAAAGCCGTCGGAAAAGCGCAAGCGCGAAGCCGCCGACGCCGTCCGGCGCTCTCGCAAGCTCGCCCGCAAGAAAGCCCAGCGCGACGGCCTGCTGCCGATGCCGAAGCCGAAAGAGCGTCCGGCGCGGCCGCGTCCAGTCTCGCTGTCTCTGACGGCGACGGAATAAGTCTTGGAGTTTTGCCCCCCTGAGCAACCCCGAAAACTTCGTTGAATTTGTCGGCGAATTGAAGGGGTCAGCTCAGCGGTCGGGCAATATTTCCAAGCGATCCTTGTAAAATAGCCCCAACCGGTATATCTATTATCGGGTCGATCTTGTTGACGAACGTTGTTTTAGCGCCGACCGGCACTTACGATCTTCCTTATCAATTTCGAGAACTACGGCGCACGGCACATTGCCGGGCGGCGAAAATCTATCTCAATTGAAAGGAATATCATCATGGCTAACGGAACCGTCAAATTCTTCAACACCGTCAAGGGTTTTGGCTTCATCGAGATCGGCAATGGCCAGCCTGATGTGTTCGTTCACATCTCCGCCGTCGAGCGCTCTGGCATGACCACGCTCTCCGATGGCCAGAAGGTCACCTTCGACATCGTGCAGGACAGCCGGACCGGTCGCAACGCGGCCGAGAACCTCAGCGCTGCCTGAGCTGCTTTCGAGCGGCAGGGAAAGACTTCCCAGGCAAACAACGGGGGCGAACACATTCGCCCCTTGAATTTCCGAGAATGTCACCCATCTGTAACAACGTGAGTTTAACACTCATCTGACGCTTCTGATCTTTGACCACGGATGTACTGGCACTGATCATCGAGGCGTTGGAGAAAAGGCCGGGTTCACCCGGCCTTTTTGCTATTCTGAGCCGCCCCGCATGGCGGCAGCGGCCTCACAGGCTCTAGTGGAGCGAATTTGACATTTGAGTCCCGCCTGACATGAAGCTCGCGGTCAAATGTCAAATTCAAAAGCTCCACTAGAAACAATAACTTGCTAGTGGTTCTTATGACTCCGACATTTGCTCCGAGGCCGATATCAGGCGGATGCAAATGTCGGAGTCGAACCACTAGATGCCCGCCCCAGGTGAGTTTCCGGGCAGGCTCTCAGAATGCGGCTCCCTCGAAGCCTCATCGCGGCTGACGGTCGACGTTCGGTCGATGCCACGCCAGCTGACGCGGTCGCGCCCGGCGTCCTTCGCCCGGTAGAGTTCGTGGTCGGCGGCGGCCAGGAGAACGTCGAGACGCTCCAGGCGCCCCTTGGTGGCGCCGCCGATGCTGATGGTCACGCCCGACCCGGCCTCGCCGTCGTTTTCGCCGAGCAGCGCGGCAATCGCCCGCCGCACTTCGTCGGCGACCCGCCAGGCCTCGTCGGCAACTGTATCCGGCATCAACAGCGCGAACTCCTCGCCGCCATAGCGGGCGACGAAATCGTCCGGCCGGCACACGGCAACCAGCGCGCTCGCCACGTCGCGCAGCATGCGGTCGCCGCCGGCATGGCCGACGCGATCGTTGAATTGCTTGAAAAAGTCGATATCGCACAGCGCCAGCGACAGCGGCTTGCCGTCCCGCCCGGCGCGTTCGAACTCTTCGGCGAAGCGCTCGTCGAAATAGCGGCGGTTGGGAATCTCGGTCAGGCCGTCGACATTGGCCAGCGTTTCCAAGAGGCGCTGCTGGCGGGCAAGCCTCAGGTGCACGTTGACGCGCGCCTTGACCACCTGGATGTTGAACGGCTTGGCGATATAGTCGGAGGCGCCCACCGTCAGGCCATGCGCCTCGTCTTCCGGTGTGTCGAGGCCGGTGATGAAGATCACGGCGATAGCCGCCGTGCGCGAGTCGGCGCGCAGGCGCCGCAGCACCTCGTAGCCATCCATCTCCGGCATCACCACGTCGAGCAGGATGACGTCCGGCTGGTGCTGCCCGGCCCGTTCGAGCGCCTGTTCGCCGCTCTTGGCCAGGATGACCGTATGCTCGGCCCGGAACAGATCTCCGAGCACCTGACGATTGACCGCCGCGTCGTCGACGATCAGGATTTTCTGCGGGTTTTTCCAGTTCACGGCTTGTCTCCGGCGACCAGCGTCGCAGTCGCTCCGGCCTCAATGTCCATGCCAAGGCTCGCTGCCAGGGCCTCTAGCAAGATCAATGCCTTGTCATATTCGACTTCGCCGATCTCGATGCGAACGGCTTCCATGCGGTCCGCATGCGCGGTGCCGCTCAGCATGGCCGACAGTTCGGCGGCGGCCTCTTCGGCCAGGCTGTCGTCGGCCCTCAGAAGGGCGGCCAGCCGCTGGAAGCGCCGCGCCAGCTTGGCAAGATCGACGGCGGCGGGATCGGCTGTGCGCGGCTCGGCATCGAAGCCGGCAAGCCCCTCCAGCAGGTTCGCCAGCGTCGTCGTCAGATCGGGGATCAGGGCGAGCGCTTCATCGACGGCGCCTCGCCTGAGGCCCTGCTCCACTTCCTTGGCGAGCCAGGCCATCTTGCCGGCGCCGAGATAGGCGCTCGCCGACTTGAGGCCGTGCGCCAACAGGCGGATGCGGTCGAGATCGCCCGCCGCGTTGGCCTCGCGCAGCGCCTCGACGGTATTGACGAAGTCGCGCCGATAGTTGTGCACCAGCTTGACCAGCAGGGCGGGATTGTAGTTGGTGCGGCGGAGCGCCGTCTGCCAGTCGACATCGGCGATCATCGGCAGTCCGCCAACCGGCAGCGCCGGAGCGGCGGGTTCGGCAGCCGCCTTCGCCGGCGCGGTGCCATCGGCCGGCTTTTCGACGCCCTCGACGTCGATCCAGTGCACCAGGGTCCGCAGCAAATGGGCCTGATCGATCGGCTTGGTCAGGTGGTCGTTCATACCGGCGGCAAGGCTCGCCTCGCGGTCGCCGGCCATGGCGTGGGCCGTCATGGCGATGATCGGCAGCTTCTGGAACTCCGGCTGCTCGCGAATACGCCGCGTCGCCGTCAGGCCGTCCATCACCGGCATCTGCACGTCCATCAGCACGAGGTCGTAATGTTGGGCGCGGACGGCGTCGATCGCCTCCTGGCCGTCTCCGGCGAGATCGACGGTCACCGGCGCCTCGGCCAGAAACTCGATGGCCACCTCGCGATTGAGGGCATTGTCCTCGACCAGCAGCACGCGGGCGCCAGCCAAAGCCGACAGGTCGGGGAAATCGTCGACGAAGCCGGCGATGCGCTCCAATCCATCGCCGTCCCGCTCGGGACGCAGGATCTTCAACAGACCATTGAACAGCAGCGCCGGGTTGACCGGCTTGGACAGAAAGCCGTCGATGGCGACGCCACTTGCCTGCCGGGTCATGTCCTCGCGGCCATAGGCGGATACCATCAAAATGGCCGGCGTCGCCGAGATCCGGGCATCGCTGCGGATGTGGCGGGTGGTCTCGATGCCGTCCCAGCCGGGCATGCGCCAATCCATCAGCACCAGCTCGATGGAATTGCCCGATTCCGACGCCTCCACCAGGGTTTCCAGTGCCCGGAGGCCGGAGGTTGCCGTGAAAACGTCGAGCCCGAAGCCGCGCAGCGTCTCCGACAGCACCTCGACGGCGACGTCGTTGTCGTCGACCACCAGAACGCGGCGGCCGTTGAGCGACACTTGGTCGGCCCGGTGGACGACGACCTCGTCGTCGGCGACCTCGAAACGGGCGGTGAAGCTGAAACGGCTGCCAACGCCGAGCGTGCTTTCGACGCGGATCGCCCCGCCCATCAGCTCGACCAGTTCCTTGGAGATCGCCAGGCCCAGGCCGGTACCGCCATATTTGCGCGTCACCGAGCTGTCGGCCTGCGAGAACGACTTGAACAGGCGCGCCTGCTGCTCGGCGGTCATGCCGATGCCGGTATCCTCGACAGCGAAGATCAGCTCGACACGGCCGGCGTCCTGGGTCTCGACATGGCTCTCGAAGATATCGACGCTGATGACGATCGTGCCGCGATCGGTGAACTTGGCGGCGTTGCCGGTCAGGTTGAGCAGCACCTGCCCGAGGCGCAGCGGGTCGCCGATCAGGTTGGGCAGGTCAGGCGCGACGCGGAACACCACCTCGACGCCCTTGGCTTCCGTCTTGAAGGCGATCAGGCTGGCGAGATTGTCGAGAATGTCGCTGAGGCGGAACGGCACGTGTTCCAGCGTCATCCGCCCGGCCTCGATCTTGGAGAAATCGAGGACATCGTTGACGATGCCCAACAGGTTCTCGGCGGCCGAGAAGATCTTGGTGAGATAGCCGTGCTGGCGGGGGCTGAGTTCGGTCTTGAGGGCGAGCCGGGTCATGCCGATGACGGCGTTCATCGGCGTCCGGATCTCGTGGCTCATGTTGGCGAGGAAGGTCGCCTTGGCGCGCGCCGCGTCCTCGGCAACTTCCTTGGCGGCGGCGATCGCCTGCTCGGCCCGCTTCTGTTCGGTAAGATCGACGTTGACGCCGATATCACGTGCCAACCGGCCTTCGGATGTCAGAATGATTTGGCCGACCGAGGAAATCCAGCGGATATCGCCATCCGGCAGAAGAACGCGATAGGTGACGCTGTAATCGGTGCGCTTGGCCTCGATCGCCCGCCTCACGGCCTCGGCCGCCGCTTGCCGATCCTCGGGATGAACGTGGGGCAGCCAGACATCGTCGCCCTGACCAAAGCCGCCCGGCGGCAGGCCGAACAGCCGCTCGGTCTGCGGCGACCGGTAGAAGACGTCGGAAAGATAATCCTTGTCGTAGATGCCGATGCCGCCGGCATTCTGCGCCAACTCGAGGCGCGCATTGGCAAGGCGGATCTCGGTCTCGATGTGCTTGCGCTCGGTGATGTCGAAGGCGGTCCACACCGTGCCCTTGGAGGGATCGCCTCGGTCGAGCGCCTCGCCATGATCGGCGACCCAGATCGGCGTGCCATCCTTGCGCACCAGCCTGGCGTCGCCGACGAACAGCCCCTCGGCAATCTGCCGGTAGTCGTCGCCGCCGGCTTCATGGGCGGCGTCGCTGTCGTAGAGGATGCGCGTCGACTGGCCGACCGGCTCGCCAGGGCCATACCCGAACAACCGTTCGAAGCCGCGATTGCAGGCGACGATGGTCCGGTCCTTGACCAGGCAGATGCTGACCTGGGCGCGGTCGAGCATGGCCAGCGCCTCGCCGACCGTCCGCTGGGCAGCTTCACCGTCCCGCCTGAGCCGGCGGACCGAACCCAGCAAATACGCGGCCGCGGCGCCGCCGCCGACAGCCACCCCCAGCCCGGCTCCCATGACGAAGGCTGCCAAGTCGATGGTCATCCGCCGCCTCTTCCTTCACGTGGAGCATCCGCCCGGGGATCGCGAAGGCGAAGGGCAAAGACGCTTGAACACCGCCACTTGGAGCGGCAAGTCCGTCTGGACGGATCGCTTGCGCTCCAGCGAGAGCTGCCGCCTATGGTAAGAACAGGCCGCACTATAGTTATAAATTACAGGAAAAACCTTTAATTTCTTATTCCCACATTCCAGAATTTGCAACCTCGGGCGAGCCCGCCTCGTGGCGCGGCATTGCCCGGCGGCTGAGGATCGCGCGTCTTCCTCGTCACAGCTAGACCATGGCCGGCAAGCGCGTCCTGACGCAAAGCCGATCCACTTCTGCTGGAATTACCGGATGTCGCCGACATGTCGGACTTTTGATTGGCTTTTGTGGAGTCCCAAGCTCAGGCTAACACGACTACGCCAAGAACCACCTACGCGTTAGGTATGAGGGAGAGACCATGCTTCACAACCGTATGCCGGCCCTTCTCGCCGCCGCCATCGTCAGCCTGCCGATCGCCGTGGGCCTTGGCTCGCCCGCTTTCGCCGAGGGCGGCAAGACCGATCCTGTTCGCATCCGCGGCGATATCGTCAGCTTCAACGATCCGGCGCTGACGGTGAAGACGCGCGAGGGCGAGACGGTCGATATCGCGCTGGCCCCGAAATGGCAGCTCTCCAGCGTTGCCCGCGCCGCCGTCACCGACATCAAGCCCGGCGATTTTGTCGGCATCGCATCGGCGCCGGCCAAGGATGGCGGCGACGATGCGCTTGAGGTGGTGATCTTTCCGCCAGCCATGAAAGGCACCGGCGAAGGCAGCCGCGGATGGGACCTGAAGCCCAACAGCACCATGACCAACGCCACGGTGGCCGACGCGGTCAAGAGCGTCAACGGCCAGACCGTGACCGTCACCTATCACGGCCAGGAGAAGAAGATCACCATTACCGAGGGCACGCCCATCGTGACCTTCGCGCCGGCCACCAAGGCCGACATGAAGCCGGGGGCGGTGGTCTTCGTCATTGCCGAGAAGGCGATCGATGGCGCCATCACCGCGCAACGCGTCGTCGTCGGCACCAATGGCGTCGTCCCGCCGATGTGACCCCTCTTCACCGGCCCGCGATTTTCAAAAGGCCAGCCTGATACCCGCCCTCACCTGTTGGCTGGCGACGCCGCCGCCGTCGGCCGACAGCTGGTATTCGAGCTCGAGGTTGAGGCCATCGAGCGTCGTCGCGCCAAGGCTGAGGCCGATGGTGGCGCTGTCCTTGGCCGAAGACTCTCCCGAGATCGTATAGCCGAAGCCGCCGACGTCAGCGTAGCCGAGGCCCTGCGTGAAACCGCCGTCAAGAGCATGGCGATATTCCAACCGGGCGCCGGGCGTCAGCGTGCCCCAGCTCATCGGCACCGCATAGGCGGCCTTGAGGCCAGCGACGCCGGCCACCGTCGTCGTATCCATCTCGTCATAAGCGAGCGCCAAGCCGCTGGGTCCGCTCTCGGCATAACCATCGAGCGCCACCTTGACGATGTCGAGGCGGCTGTAGCCGGTCAGCCTGAGGCTGGAGAAATCCTGCGCCGTCGATAGACCGACCGACCCGAACAGGTCGTGGCCATCGCGCGTGCCGTCGAATTGGTTGCCGCTCGACCATCGCTCGCTGTCGAACCTCAACGCTCCGTAGCCGCCGACGACATCGAGCCAGGTCCGCTCAGCCAGCTTGAGACTGGCGTAGATCTGGGCGGTATAGGCCGTGCCGTCGGACGAACTGTTCGAGCCCAAGGTGGTGTGATCGACGGCGAAGCCACCGGCGAGCCCCACGGTCAGGGCGTCGGTCATCCGGCGATCGAGGCCGACGGTGAAGCCGGACGAGGTGAAGCGGTCGTTGCCGTTCGAGTCCGCCCGGCCCCAGTCGACCGAGCCGCCGGACCACAGATGGAACGGCAGGCCGGCCTTGCGCTCGGCCACCTCGATGCCTCTCGACAGCTGGCTGACCGCCTGGCTGGCAGAGGAGTCCGTGCCGGTATTTTCCGATGACGCGCCGCTGCCATAGGCCAGCGCCGAAGCGGCATAGCTGGAGCGGGCGGTCTGGCCGCCGCCACCGTCCGCCGCGCTGGATGCCGGCTCGTCGTGCAGTTGTTCCAGACGCTGGACGGTGTTGGTGATCTGAGTCTGGCCGAAGCGGGCCGAACTGGTCGCCTGCGCGGTGACCATCGCCGTCACCGTCTGATCCTGGCTGGGGTCGGGTCGGACGGCGGCGCTGACGGTGATCGTCACCACCGACGAGGTGACCGCCGCGTTGTTGGTATCGCCCGCGTAGGCGGCGGTGATCGAATGGCTGCCGCTGGCAAGGGCCGAGGTGGCAAAGGACGCCGAACCGCCGGATATCGTATCCGTGCCGAGCGTCGTGCCACCATCCTTGAAAGTGACTGTGCCGCTCGGCGACGCGCCGCCGCTCAGCGTGGCCGTCAACGTCACCGATCCCCCCGAAACAACTGTGGTGGGCGAGGCGGACAGCACGATGGCCGGCGTGACGCTGGCAACCGTGACGACATAGGCCGCGCTTCCGGTATAGCCGCCGGCATCCGTCGCGGTCACGGTGAAATTGAAGGAACCGGCGGTGGCCGGCGTGCCCGACAGAACGCCCGACGTTGCATCGAATGACAGCCCAGCCGGCAAAGTGCCCGCTGTAACCACGTAGCTGTAGGGGGCAGTGCCGCCGGAGGCCGTCAGTGTCTGGCTATAGGCAGTGCCGACGGTGGCGTTCGGCAGGCTCGCTGGCGTCAGGCTGATGGTCGGCGCGCTGACAGTGACGGTCACCGCGCTCGAAGTGGCCGCGATGTTGTTGGTATCGCCGCCGTAGACGGCGGTGATCGCATGCGAGCCGGCGGCAAGAGAGCTCGTCGAATAGCTCGCGGCGCCGCCGGATATCGTATCCGAGCCGAGCGTCGTACCGCCGTCCTTGAAGGTGACCGTGCCGCCTGGTGATACCCCGCCGGACAGCGTGGCCGTGAGGGTTACCGACGTGCCGGCCATCACCGAACTGGGCGAGGCAGATAGCGCGATGGCCGGCGTGACACCGTCAACCGTGATGGCATAGGCCGCGCTTCCGGTGTAGCCGCCGGCATCCGTCGCGGTCACGGTGAAATTGAAGGAACCGGCGGCGGCCGGCGTGCCTGACATAACTCCGGTCGCGACAACGAATGACATACCGGTAGGGAAAACGCCCGTTGTAACCATGTAACTATAGGGGGCGGTGCCACCGGAGGCTGTCAGCGTCTGGCTATAGGCAGTGCCGACGGTGGCATTGGGCAGACTCGACGGCGTCAGGCTGATGGTCGGGGCATTGACGGCGACGGTCACCGCGCTCGATGTCACCGTGTCGTTGTTCGTATCGCCGCCATAGACGGCGGTGATCGTGTGCGACCCGGTGGCAAGCGAGTTCGTCGAATAGCTCGCAGAGCCGCCGGATACCGTATCCGAGCCGAGCGTCGTGCCGCCGTCCTTGAAGGTGACCGTGCCGCTTGGTGACACCCCGCCGGACAGCGTGGCCGTGAGCGTTACGGGCGTGCCGACGACAATCGACGCGGACGAGGCGGATAGCCCGATGGCCGGCGTCGCCAGGCCGACGCTGCCGCTATAGGCCCTCGTGCCGTCAAAGGCGTTGGCGTCCGTCGCGGTTATGTTGAAGTAAAAGGCGCCGACCGCCGTCGGCATACCGGAAAGCGTGCCCGATGACGTGAGGCTCAGACCAGCCGGTAAAGTTCCGGCTGTGACGCCATAGCTGTAGGGCCCCGTGCCACCGGAGGCCGTGATCGTCTGGCTGTAGGCACTGCCGACGACAAGGGCCGGCAGAAGTCCCGGCGACACACTGATCGTCGGCGCGTCAACGCGGACCGTCAATGTGTTGGACGTGGCCGTGTCGTTGTCCGCGTCGCCACCGTAGACCGCGCTTATCGCATGCGTGCCGTAGCTCAGAGAGCTGGTTGAATAGCTCGCGGAACCGCCCGAAATCGTTCCCGTGCCGAGTGTCCCGCTGCTATCGCGGAAGGTGACCGTTCCGCTCGGCGACGCCCCGTCGGACAGCGTCGCCGTGTAGGTTACGGTGTCGCCGTACGTCAGCACAGTGGGACCGGACAGCCTGACGGTGGGTGTCGCCACGGTGGGCGTCACCGCGTTGGAGTCGGCGGAGGCATTGCTCGTGCCGACCTCGTTGGTGGCGCTGACGGAGAAGGTGTAGCTGGTGCCGTTGGTGAGGCCAGTGACGGTGATCGGGCTCGCCGTACCCGTCGCCGTCTTGCCGCCGGGGCTTGAGGTGACGGTATAGCCGGTGATGGCCGATCCGCCATCGCTCGACGGCGCGGTGAAGGTCACGCTCGCAGAGCCGGTGCCGGCCGTCGCCGTGCCGATCGTCGGGGCATCTGGCGCGGACGCATATTTGAAGATGTTGTAAACCGATGTTTGTGAAAGCGGCGTCCAAATCATGACATTGGGGGTACCGGCGGGATGAGCCGGCGTGACCGCGGTGATCTGGGTGTCGGAATCGACAGTGAAGGAGGTCGCTGGATAACCGTAGTCGAAGCGGACGTCGTAGGTACCCGTCAAGTTCGTACCGGTAATGATGACCGTGGTCCCGCCCAGCGTCGATGCGACATTCGGCGATACTGAGTTGATCATCGAGATATCAGCTGCCTCGGCGGAGGAGACAGTCACCAACAAAAGCGCCGCCAAGAGCAGGCAGACGCGCCTAAAACCGCGCCCGAGCCACCCAAAGCCAGCCGATAAGACACAGCCGTATAGACGCGAACCAGCGCGCCGCGCCGTCGACAAATGAAGCCGCATGACCATGTACTCGGAAAGGAATCGTCGACGACGGAAAAGCTGAAATAAGTTATTTTACGAATGCACTAGATCGCTAGATCGCCCACGTCGCCCCTGAAGTCGAGCTTTATTTTCAATTTGACTCGTAATTTTTTACGACCGGGCTGCGAAAACCTACGCGAGCCTCCGCCAAGCGACCTTGGCTTGGTGGCGGGTCGGCAATGGCAAATCGCGGCGGACACGTAACTTTATACAATGTCGCACTTTCGCCAATGTCGCCGAATGAAAAAGCCATGAAGCTGTGTGACCTGTCGATCCTCCGAGGTTTTCTAAGGAAAACAAAATGGTCGACGCAGCTCAGATGCGGTATTCCGCCTCCAAAATGATCTTCTGGAAATGGGCCTTCGGCATTGGCGTCGGCGCCGCCTGCGCCGGCGCGGTCGTCGTGATCGAACGCGGCCCCTCGGTCCCGCCGCCCGTGGTCGTATCGCCGCCCCCGATCGCCGAGCTGTCGCCGCCGATTGAGGCGACCGGCACGGTAAGCATAGGCGGCACCCCGCTGACGACCGCCTCGGTCGACGTGGCGACGGGCATCGAAACGCCGTCGCCGGCGGCGACGTTGCTTCCCCCCGAAAAGCCCAAGAGCGCCGTCAGCAAGATCTTCCGGGTGCGCGAGACGACGCCGACCGGGGTCGCTCATTTCGACACCTGCCTGCCGTCTTGCGAAACGCGGGATCCTCAGGTGGTGGGCCAGGAACAGGCAGACCTTGCGCCGGAGCCGGCCCCCTCCGCCGCCGACATGCCGCCCGTCCCTGTTGGCCCCGTGCCGCCGGCTCTCATCCCGCCGGTTGCCGCCGTCATGCCACCGCCCGCCCCGCCGGTGCTGGAGCCCTTTGACGTGGCGCCTCTGCCACCGCCGAAGGACGTCGTCGGCGCCGCCATCGATGGCGGCAAGCACCTCATCAATCGGGTGGAGAGAACCTCCGACGCCGTCGTAGCCGGCACCAAGCGGGCGCTCGACGTGGCGGTCGATCTGGTGTGGTGACGATGGCCACCGGCGTCAGCCTGCGCGGCAGGGCGTGGGCTCTTTGAGCAAGGTGATCCGTGCGATGAGCCCCCTCGGCGCGCGGTCGATGAGATCCAGCCGGCCACCGTGGGCGTAGGCAATGCTACGGGCGATCGACAGGCCGAGCCCGAGACTGCCGGTGCTGGCGGCTCGCGCCGTATCCGCCTTGAAGAACGGCTCGAAGACCTGCTTCTTGAGATCGTCGGACAGTCCGGGTCCGTCGTCACACACGTCGATGACAATCGAGCCCTCGGCCTCGCCGAGCAACAGCTCGATTTTGCCGGAAACCCGCGAGGCATTGTCGATCAGGTTGGAGATCGCCCGGGTCAGGTTACGCGGCTCGCACATGCAGACGAGCCGTGACGGCCCTGAAAAGACAACGGGCACGCCGACGTCGGCATAATCGGATGCGATCGTCTGCAACAGGCTGCTGAGGTCGACCTTTTTCGGCGGGGCGCCTTCGCCGGGAGACGTGGTCTTCAGATAGGCCATCGTCTCGTCGATCATCGTCGCCAGCATCGAGATGTCGCGCAGCAGCAGCTGCCGCAGCTCCGGCTCATGCGAGCGCTCGACACGCATGCGCAGCCGCGTCAGCGGCGTCCGGAGATCGTGGCCGAGCGAGCGAAGCATGGTCGTCCGCCTTTGGGCCATGTCCCGGATGCGCAATTGCATGGTGTTGAGGGAGTCGCGCAGGCTGCGCACCTCCGAGGCGCCATCGGCCTTGAACAGCTCCTGCGAGTTCTCGTGCCCGCTGATCCGCTGGGCGTCCTCGGCGAATTCGATCAGCGGCCGGGTCAAGCGATGACTGAGGTAATAGGACAGAAGAAGCACCGGCAGGACGACCAGCAACGTCAGCCCCAGGACGTAGACGATCCCGAGAAAATCCGACGAAGCGGCTGGAAAATCGGGATGAAAGACGATGGCGTGGCTATCGTCGATACGAAGGACCACTTGCGCGCCCCGCGCATCGCCGTCCAGCCGCTGGTCGGCAAGCTGCACAAGGTCCCCAACGATGCGGTCGAAAAGAGCGGCATCGATACCGCGCGGCGGGCGCGGATCGATCTCCCGAGAAAACCGCCGATCCGTCAGCTCCACGGTGAGGCCGAGGCGCTTCGCCGTCTCGATCACCCGCGTCGCCTCGACGGGAGAACCGGAAACAAGAGTCTGCTCGGCGACCAGCAGGATCTTGCCCGCCTCGGCTTCCACCCAGGCCCGTTGCCTGGATGCGGTCTCCCGGAACGTGCCATGCACGGACGCGAACGCGCCCAGCAGGAAAATCGGCACCACGGCCAGCAGGAAAATCTGCGTCCGCATGGAGGCGAGGCCAAGGCGCGTGAACATCATGCCCTTTCGACGGCCGGTGTGAACAGGTAGCCGCCGAGGCGCACCGTCTTGATCAGAAGCGGCTCTTTCACATCGGGCTCGATCTTCTGCCGCAATCGGCTGACGTGAACGTCGATGCTACGCAGGATCGGCCCCGCCGCCCCGGCGTGCGTCAACCCCAGGAGCTGCTGGCGCGTCATCACCCGTCCGGGATGCTGGCAGAACGCCAAGAGCAGATCGAACTCGGCCGTCGTCGTGGAGATCTCCACGCCATCCGGATCGTAGAGCTGGCGCGTGACGGGATCGAGCCGCCAGCCGGCAAAGGTCAGGCTGGTAACCGCCTCGTCGGTCTCGCTGCCGTAGGATGCCCGCCGCAGCAGACCCTTGATCCGGGCCAGAAGTTCCCGCGAATTGAAGGGCTTGGTGACATAGTCGTCCGCCCCCAGCTCCAGTCCGAGGATGCGGTCGATGTCCTCGCTGAGCGCGGTCAGCATCAGGATCGGCGTCTTGCCGGTCGCGCGCAGCCGCCGGCAGATGCTGAAACCATCCTCACCCGGCAGCATGGCGTCCAGCACGATGAGGTCGGCGCCGCGCTGGCCGAGCAGGCGGTTCATCTCGCCGCCCGAAATGGCGACGGATGCCTGAAAGCCGCTCTCGGCCATCAGCTCCACCAGCATCTGTGCGATGTCGGGATCGTCCTCGACGATGACGATGCGCGGCGTATCGGAGAGATCGGTCACTGTGTTGGCAGGCATGGCCGCCATGTTTGGTCTCTGTTTCAAGGGTCATGTCGCAGATCGTCGTCAGTCTCACAGCATTTGCCGATCAGGACAGACTAAACCGCAGGCCCTTCAGTCTATGACCAACCGGCGCCTCGTTCTGTTATTTTTTGTTACATGGTTCAGCGACGAAAGAACCATGCCAGCACCACAATAAATCTAAACATTTCAAAACACTGAAAAACAATCGTCGGCCGTAGTCATTCCAACTGACGGACCGGGCACTTGCGTTGCCGTGTCTGGCACGCGCCACACGCTTTCCCACCAGGATCGGTGCGCCCGCCTCTCGACCTTGCATGGAGACACTTCGTGAAGACCGCGAACACCGGCCCCAAACTCGCTCTAGTGGTTCGACTCCGACATTTGCATACGCCTGATATCGGCCTCGGAGCAAATGTCGGAGTCATAAGAACCACTAGCAAGTTATTGGTTCTACTGGATCTTTTGAATTTGACATTTGATCGCAAACTTTATGTCAGGCGGGACTCAAATGTCAAATTCGCTCCACTAGCCCTGCTTTTCGTGATCCTGCCTGCTTGCGCCGGCATCACCCCGGTTGCCTATTCGGGCCTTCAGTCGTCGTCCTATCTTGCGCCCAACCCCAGTGATGATGATGGCCGCATGCCCTATCGCTATGCCGCTCCCGTCGACTGGCGGTCCTACAACAGCGTCATCCTCGACCCGGTGGTCATCTATCGCGGTCCCGACCAGCAATTCGATGGCGTCTCCGACGAAGACAAGCAAACCCTCGCCAGCACCATGCGCGACGCCTTCACGGCCGCGCTCAGCCGGCGCTTCGCCTTTGTCGGTGAGCCGACCCCCAATACCCTGCGCATTCGCCTGACGCTGACCGGCGCCAGCACCAGCACGCCGGTGCTCGGCACGCTGTCCCGCTTCGACCTGGCCGGTGGGGTCTACAACGGCGTCCAGGCGGCGCGCGGCGGCGAAGGCGCGATGACCGGCGCCGTCGTCTTTGCCGTCGAAATCTACGACGCTTCGACCAACACCCTGCTCGCCGCCTATATCGAGAAGCAATACCCCAACCCCTACAACATCTCCGCCAGCTTCGGCGCGCTGTCGGCCGCCAAGGTCGGCATCGAAAAGGGCGCCGAACACTTGGTGGAACGGTTGCGGTGAAGGCTCGGACCGCTCGGGCGATTATACCAACGCCTCGACCACAAGACCGGCATGGGGACATGCGATGACAAAACGCGCCGGAGCGACACTCGCCCTTTGCCTCATGGCGATGACATCATTGGCTCATGCCGCGCCCCCTAGCTTCGACTGTGACGGTAGCCATTCCCAGATCGATGCGATGATTTGCGGCGACGACGCGCTCGCCAGCCTCGACATGCAACTTGCCCGGAGCTTTGCCCGCGCCATGGCCCGGGCAAACGCCGACGAAGTCGCCGGTCTAAAAAGCGACCAACGGGTCTGGCGCGCCCAGTTGCGCAAATGCGGCGGCGTAGCCAGCCCTCGGGCCTGCGTCGTCGATACCTATGAAAGGCGGATCGCAGACTTGCCGACCGGCGCATCCCGCTGAAACGTCCGGCCGGTGATGTCGCTCCTACCCCGCCGACATTGCCTGAGGGCCGTGGGCCGCCACCCCGCCCCCGGTGGAGCCATCCACCTGTTTGCGGAGCATCGCCTCGAACGCCTCGGCCGGCAGCCCTGGGGCGTACAGGAAGCCCTGGGCATAATCGCAGCCGATCGCCTTCAGGATATCGCGCTGCCGCTCGGTCTCGACGCCCTCGGCCACCACGGAGAGGCCCAGGCGGTGAGCCATGCCGATGATCGCCTCGCAGATATCGAGGCCAGCGCCCTCAAGGTCGGACACGAAGGAGCGGTCGACCTTCAGCGTATCGATGTCGAACTTCCTGAGATAGGCGAGCGAGGAATAGCCGGTGCCGAAGTCGTCGATGGCGATCTCGATGCCGGCGTCGCGGAAGGCGATCAGCTTCTGCATCACCTGTGGCTCGGCATGGAGCAGCAGGCCCTCGGTGATCTCGATGCTGATGGCCTGGCCGGTCAATCCGTGCCGCGCCAGCTCGGCCATCCAGCCGAACCCCGAGAAGTCGTTGCTGCGGAACTGCACCGGCGACTGATTTACCGCGATCTGCAAGTCGGGAATGAACAGGTTGCGGCAGCGGGCAACCTCGGCGATCGCCTGCCGCGTCACCCAGTCGCCCAGCGGCACGATCAGCCCGGTCTCCTCGGCCAGCGGAATGAACGTGCCCGGACTGACCAGACCCCGCGTCGGGTGTTGCCAGCGGACCAGCGCTTCGGCCTTGGTGATCAGTCCGCTCTTGAGATCGATGACCGGCTGGTAGTGGACGATAAATTGTTCGTCGGCGATCGCCTGCCGCAGATCGCTGGCAAGTCGCATGCGAACGCTAGCTGCCCGCTGCAGCGCCGACGTGAAGAAATACAGGCAATTGCGGCCGGCCCCCTTGGCGGCATAAAGCGCCTGATCGGCGTTTCTGAGCAGCTCTTCCAGCGATTGCGTATCCTTTGGGAAGAGAGAAATGCCGATGCTGGCGGTGATGAACACCTGTTCGAAATCGACGGGGATGGACGTCTCGAACCGCCGCAGCACATCCTTGGCGATCGCCTCGACCTCGCCGGCATCCGAGATGCCGTTGAGGATCAGCGCGAACTCGTCGCCGCCGATGCGCGCGATGGTATCGCCGGACCGCTCGCACTCCCTGAGGCGATCCGCCACTTCGCCGAGCAGCCGGTCGCCGGTGGTGTGGCCGAGCGTATCGTTGACCTCCTTGAAGCGATCGAGATCGATCATCAACAGCGCCATCATCTTGCCGCTGTCGGCCGCCTGCCGCGCCCCTTGCGCCAACCGGTCGCCGAACATGTGGCGGTTGGGCAAACCGGTGACGCTGTCGTAGTTGGCTTGCCAGCGGATGAGGTTTTCGGCCGCCTTGCGCTCGGTGATGTCGGAAAACACGCTGACGCAGCTTTTCACTTTGCCGAGGGCGTCCTTGACCACCGTGAGGGTCGTTTCCCTGAGGTAATATTCACCGTCCTTGCGCTGGTCCCACAGTTCGCCGGCCCAGTATCCTTCCGCCTCCAGCGTCCGCCAGATCTCGGCGTAAAATGCCTCGTCGTGCCGGTCGGACCGGAACATGCGGAGATCGCGCCCCTCGACCTCGGCCTGCGACCAGCCGGTAAGGCGCGTGAAGGCCGGGTTGATGGCTGCGATTTTGTTGTCGGCATCACTGACCATGATGGCTTCCGACGTCGTCTGGTAGACCGTGCTGGCGATCCGCTCCTGTTCCTGCGCTTTCTTGTGCTCAGTGATGTCGAGAACATAGACCAGCCGGTCGAGTCGCCCGGACCCGGAGGGAAACGATGCCGAGTTCGACCAGATGATGCGCTTGCTGCCATCGCGCCGGACGACGGTCCACTCCCCGCCAAGATAAGTACCGTTGTCGAGAAAATCCTGGTGGCGCACCAGTACCGAGGCACGCGCTTCCTCGGGAAACACCATCAGAAAGCTTTCGCCGAGCATATCGGCGATGGTATAGCCATAAAGGTCGGCATAGGCTGGATTGACCGAAATATAGTGACCGTCATAATCGATCACGGCGATACCGACCGGTGCCCGGCTGAGGATCGCCCGCATCAGCCGATCTGGATCGCGGTCAAGTCCTTGTTTCATGTTTCAGACAGTGCCCCCGCTGCGCCTGAAAGCCTGACTTGAAGATACCAATATTCCGTTACGCGAACGAAGCTATCATTTCGGCTTGTTCAGAACCTGATGCCTATTTGTTTGATTCTACAAGGCTTGCGACTTTTGACCATTGGCTCGCTGTTTGGTGCAAGCGCGGGTTTTCACTGGCGAGTGGCCGCTCCGAACTGGCCGCGAGCATCGATTTCCATAAGCGGCGGCGCCCCTGTAGCCGGAAGCCCCCGATCCGACCGGAAGCGCGCCCCAAGTTGTCAGCGAGCCCGCTTAATCAGCTCCGCGCAGAGGCTTCTCCGCCAAACCATACGGACCCAATAATAATGACAATAATGACGTGAAATACGTGATCGTTCATTTCCAGATAATCAACAAATAGCGCATTATTGGCACTTTTTACAATACAATGATCTGCGTAGTTATAGTTTTATTAACTATAATTTTCCAGAATTAGCCAACCAGAACGAGACACCACCAAAAGGTGTAGTCTCAACTGTGAGGGCAGGTATTTTGTCTTACGCAAATTTGTCAATATTGGCGAAGGTCTCTTCGCTCCTCGTGCTGCTTGGCTTTGGCGCATTGGCAGGTGGCGGCTATGCCGTCAACCAGATGATCGCCATCGACACCAGCTACAGCGATCTCCTCACGGGGCCGTCGGCAGGCAGTCTCAGCTTTGCCCGCGCCAACAGGGCGGTGTCCGATTTGAGCACCTCTCTCTACTGGAACGCTGCCTCGACAACGGATGAAGGCAACCAGGCCGCCACGGCCGCCCGTAATGACGCGCTGACCTCGTTCGACAAGAACATGGATCTGGCCAAGACGGCCGCCTCGGACAAGAAGGCCGGGATTGAAGACATAGCGTCCAGCCTTCATCAGCTCATGGCCGGCGTCTGCGGCGACGTCGTAAAGCTGTCGCAAACGACTGATCCCGCTGCCAACGCCAAGGCTCTCGGCCTGCTTCAGAGCGATTGCTACCCGCAAATCCTCGCCTTGCAAAAGAAGTCGACGGAGCTGAACAACGCCCTGGTTGCCGAAACGAACGCGATAAGCGACGCCAACACGGAAACCTCCTGGGGCGCGGTGTGGATGACTCTCAGCGTCATCGGCCTGACGGTCGTCGCGGTGATCGGGCTGGCGATCTGGGTCCTGTCCAATGGGGTGACGCGGCCAATCGCCAAACTGCTGGAGGCCATGAGGGCCATGCAATCGGGCCATTACGACCTCAGCATTCTTGGCCTCGGTCGCAAAGACGAAGTCGGCGAAATCGCCGCGGGCCTTGAATCCTTCCGCGTCAGCCTGATCGACGCCGAGGCGGCGCGCAAGGCGCAGGAAGCCGCCAAGGCCGCCGAGGACGCGGCGATGCGCAAGCGCTCTGCCATGGCCGACCGCTTCGTGTCGCACATGCAGGACCTGGCCACCGGCTTCGGCGCCTCGTCCACCGAAGTGGCCGACGCCGCCCGCAACCTGTCGGCCACGGCCGAGGAAACCGCCCGGCAGGCGCAGGCCGTCACCGGCGCGGCCGAGGAAGCGGCCACCAACGTGCAGACGGTCGCCGCCGGCGCCGAGGAATTGTCGGCCTCCATCCGCGAGATCTCCTCGCAGATCACCCACTCCTCCACCATCGCCCAAGAGGCGGCAAAGGAAGCGGAAACCAGCTCGCAGAACGTTCAGACGCTGTCGCTGGCCGCCCAGCAGATCGACGAGGTGGTGACGCTGATCTCCAACATCGCCGCCCAGACCAACCTTCTCGCCCTCAACGCCACCATCGAAGCGGCGCGGGCCGGCGAAGCCGGCAAGGGCTTTGCCGTCGTCGCTGCCGAGGTCAAACAGCTCGCCGACCAGACGGCCAAGGCCACCGACCAGATCGGCCGCAAGATCAGCGAAATCCAATCGGCCACCGGCAGCACCGTCGATGCGATCTCCCGCATCGTCAAAACGGTGAGCAACATCCAGGAGTCCTCGGCGGCGATTGCCGGCGCGGTTGAAGAGCAGGGAGCGGCCTCCACCGAGATCGCCCGCAATACCCAGCGGGCGGCGGCCGGCACCACAGACGTTACCGCCAACATCACCGGCGTCAGCACGGCCGCCGAGATGACGGGCGCCGCCTCGACGCAACTGATGACCCTGTCGGACCGACTGAACGAGCAATCGACGGCGCTGCAGAAAGAGGTCTCCGAGTTCGTGCACAGCCTGAACGCCGCGTAATAGGAAGGGGCAGGCACGGCCCATCGGCACCTCTCAAGATATCGAACGAACCCCGTCGGTTTCCGGCGGGGTTTTGTTTTTAGGGCCTGCTTTGGCGGGCCTGAACCGGGCTTCAAGGGCCTCAGCGGCGGGTTTTCCGGCATTCCTGAAGATTTTTTAGACGAAAGTCGCATTGGTTTCGTGATCGACGGACCGGTTCGGCGCGGTCCGCTCGTGAGCGGCTCCGTCTCGGTTTGTCGCGGCACACCGCGCTTTTCCTCATCCCGCCCGCCATCGTTCAACTGACCGCACACGCTTTCGCGATCCGCTCTTCACTTCCCTGGCGCGCACTCGTCAGCGAGGGCCGGTTTCGCCGTGATCGAGCAAGGGGCAAATAACGGTCATCGGCAGCCAACAAGCGCTGCCCCTTCAAACAAACCAAACATGAAGACCGGAGTTTTGATCATGAACAAGTTCCTCGCCGCCGCCGCTTTCGCCGTCGCCCTCGTCCCCGCCATCGCCAATGCCGGCCAGGTCTTCTACGACCCGTCGGTCGATAGCGGCACCTCGCCCTTCATCGCCCTGCCCGCTCAGGTCAATCCCGCCAACGCAGCTGCCGCCGCCGCCGATGCTCAGCGTTACGCCACCGTGGCCGACAGCGCGGTGATCGGTACCCACGGCGTCGCCGCTCAGACGGTCACCGAATATGACCCGGGTGCCTCCGACGGCCAGTCGGCCTTCGTCACCAAGCAGGTCATTCCCGGCGCCACCGCTCCGGTCGTTCATTCCTCGACCGTCGCCTATGCCGACAGTGCCGACCTGATCGGCAACCGCGCCGGTTCCAAGTAACAAGCTCGGCAGTGGAGAGACCTCCCCCGCTGCCATTCCCCAACAAAGCTCCCTGAACACCTTCCGATTGGAGTTATCGAAATGAACAAGTTCCTCGCCGCCGCCGCTTTTGCCGTCGCCCTCGTTCCCGCCATCGCCAATGCCGGCCAGGTCTTCTACGACCCCTCGGTTGATAGCGGCACCTCGCCGTTCGTCGCCGTGCCGACCCAGGTCAACCCGGCCAACGCCGCCGCTGCCGCCGCCGATGCCCAGCGTTACGCCAGCGTTGATGGCAACGCGGTGATTGGTACCCACGGCGTCGCCGCCCAGCCGGTCACCGAATATGATCCAGGTGCCTCCGATGGTCAGTCGGCCTTCTCGACCACGCTGATCATCCCCGGCGCCACGGCTCCCATCGCCCACCCGCACTACGTGCCCTACGCCGACAACAGCGACCTCATCGGTTATTGATGGCGTCCCTTAGTCGCCACAAGCGAGCCACCACCAGAAAGGCCGCCCCCAACCGGGCGGCCTTTTGCCATGGCAAGCACCGGCTATTATCAGCCGTTCCGCTTCGCCAAGATGGCCGCCAAGGGGTTAGGCCGCGCCTCACCCACCCGATGCAGCGTGTTTTTATCCTGATGGGCGAACGGGCTGTCGCGTCCCTCCACCATCAGCTCGGTATCCGTGAGGTAGCTCCATGAGCCGTCGGCGTGGAAGCTGATGGTGATGCGGTAGCTGTCGGTGCGGAAGGCCTCATTGAGAAACGCCGTCGAGCAGATGCCGTTTTCGGTTTCGCCACGCTTGGATGAGACCACGATCTCGTCCGCGTCCGGCGCCGCCTGGCCCGATGCCAGCGCAACCTGACCACGTGGAATGGCGACCGTCTGGAGCACCATCCCGGTCGCCGGTTCCCACAGCCAGTAGCCGACCTGATCGTGGAAGGTGATATCCTCTTCCTCGGTGGTGATGTGAATATGGTAGCGCAGGCCGTAGAGAAGCTGCGGGCCATTGGCCTGTGGATCGATGGCCTGAAAATCGATGGTCTCGATGAACGCGCGCTGTTCCGGCCCGTCGGCTTTCGGGTTGACGTCCACCCCCTTGCGCGCGCGCCAACGGCCGGCAAGCCGACGCAAGGGCCCAAGATTGGCGAGGGTGTCGGGATCGACGTCGCTCGGCTCGGTGAAGATGTCACGGGCTGCTGGTATCACGGCCTACGCTCCCTTGGTTGAAACGACCTCACAAGCGCCCGCGCCTTGCCCGCCCCGAAACCGGGGAGCTTCACACCCATACCGTGTGGAGCCAAGACCGACGCGCGCTTGACCATTGGATAAGGTGACCCTCATACTAAGGTTATCCTGGCATCAGGGCGACCGACACCTCGCGTATGGTAGGCAGCCGATCACGGCGCGCAAGATCAACCGACAGGCACCCCTGCCTCGCCACCCAGGCGACCGGCTCGGCGGACAGGAGGATCAGATGAGCATCATCGAGACCCGTGCGAGCCAGATGTTCCCGGTGCTGACCGCCTCGCAAATGGATGCGGCGCGCCGGTTCGCCAGCGGCCCGGCGACGCGCTTCGATCCCAACGCAATGATCTACGAGATCGGCGGCCACGGCGCGCCAGCATGGCTCGTGCTCGCCGGCACGATCGACGTCGTCCGTCGCGATGGGCTCAGCGCGGAGGCGCCGATCACCACGCACGGCGTAGGCCAGTTCTCCGGCGAAGTGAACCAGCTCGCCGGTCGCCCCTCGATCGCCGCCGGTCGGGCCGGCCCGGATGGCTGCCTCGCCTTGCCCTTCGACGCCGCCCACCTCAGGGCGCTGATGATCGGTTCGGCCGATCTGGGCGAGATCATCATGCGCGCCCTCATCCTGCGCCGGGTCAGCCTGATCGAAGAAGGCGGTGCCGGCACCATCCTGATCGGCCGGCCGAACAGCCCCGACGTCGTGCGGCTGCAGAACTTCCTCAACCGAAGCGGACTACCGAACCTCGTGCTCGACGCCAGCTCGGATGAAGAAGGCCGCGAACTTATCGAACGGACCGGCGTTTCGGCCGAGGACCTGCCGCTGGTCGTCTGCCCCAGCGGCCCCGTGCTGCGCTGCCCCACCGACGAGGAGCTCGCGGCCTGCCTCGGCGTCGTCCCGGACATCGACCCCGACAAGCTATTCGATCTCGCCGTGGTCGGCGCCGGACCGGCCGGTCTGGCAACCGCCGTCTACGCCGCCTCCGAAGGCTTGTCGGTGATCGTCCTCGATGCCCGCGCGATGGGCGGACAGGCCGGGGCATCCGCCCGGATCGAGAACTATCTGGGCTTTCCCACCGGCATTTCCGGCCAGGCGCTGGCCGGGCGGGCGTTCAACCAGGCGCTGAAGTTCGGCGCGGAGATCGCGATCCCCCTGGAAGTCGAGCGGATGGCATGCGACGGGCCGCATCCCGTGCTGATATGCGCCGGTGATCGCCAGGTGACGGCGCGCTTCGTGGTGATCGCGTCGGGCGCGCGCTACCGGCGGCCCAATGTGCCGAACCTCAAAGAGCTCGAGGGGGCGGGCGTTTCCTACTGGGTGTCGGCGATCGAGGCCCGCTTGTGCGCCGGCGAGGAGGTCGCCCTGATTGGCGGCGGCAATTCCGCCGGGCAAGCGATCGTGTTCCTGGCGCCGCAGGTAAAGAAGCTGCATCTGATGGTCCGCCGCGACCTCAAAGAGACGATGTCGCAGTATCTGATCGACCGCATCGCCGCCCTCCCGAACGTCGAGATTCATGTCGGAGAGGAGCTCGTCGCCCTGGAAGGTGATCGAACGAACGGTCTTGCGGCGGCAACCTTTAAGGACAAGCGTGACGGTGGCCATCGTCGCCTGGCGGTGCGGCACCTGTTCCTGTTCGTCGGCGCCGATCCCAATTCCGACTGGGCGCGCGATTGCGTTCAAACCGATACACGTGGCTTTGTGGTCACGGGCGATGGTTCGCTTCCCTTCGAGACCACCATACCCGGTGTGTTCGCGATCGGCGACGTCCGCGCCGGCTCCACCAAGCGCGTGGCGGCGGCCGTGGGAGAAGGCGCCGCCGTCGTCTCGCAGATCCATGCCACGATCGCCGCGCGAGCCATGGGACAGCCCGTGAAGGAGACTGCATGATGGCCTGCGCTCACACCAGCACGATCCGCAAGGTGACGCCCAGCACCCGTGGATGCGAGGAGTGCCTGAAGATCGGCAGTCAATGGCTGCACCTCCGGATTTGCCGCCAGTGCGGGCACGTCGGCTGCTGCGACCAATCCCCGCACCGCCACGCCCGCGCCCATTTCCGCCAAACGGCCCACCCGATCATTGAAGGCTACGATCCGCCGGAGGGCTGGGGATGGTGCTATGTGGATGACGTCGAGGTCGAGCTGGAGGACCAGACGCCCCACGACGGACCGATTCCGCGCTTCTATTGAGCCAGGGCAAGCGCGCCGATCGGCCTTTCAAAGGCGGCTAACGCGCTTTTTCCAGCGTTGATCGAGAAATTTCGGGAAAATTGAGCCAGGGGCACCGCGCATTTCGTGATCGCGGGCAAGGCTCCGTTCACGCGCGTCGCAGCCTTGCGTGAGCAATTTTGCGCCGGTTTCCGGCGGCATACCGGGATTTTCCTTAGCCTCCTCGCGACCGTTCAACTCGCCGCACACGATTTCGCGATCCGCCGTTCAACTTCCGCACTCGCACTCGTCAGCGAGGGCCGGTTTCGCCGTGATCGAGCAAGGGGCAAATAAAGGTCATCGGCAGCGAACAAGAACTCCTCCTCTTCACCGCTGCCCCCCGACAAAGACCACCCCGACAGAAACCGACATCCCAATTCAAGACCGGAGTTACATCATGAACAAGTTCCTCACCGCCGCCGCTTTCGCCCTTGCCCTGGTTCCCGCCGTTGCCAGCGCTGCCACTTCGTTCGATCCGGGTGCTGACAACGCTTCCCCGACGTTCGTCACCGCACCGGCCCAGGTCAATCCGGCCAATGCCGCCGCCGCGGCCGCCGATGCTCAGCGTTATGCCACCGTCGCTGACAGCGCAGTGGTCGGTACCCACGGCGTTTCGCCGAGCACCGTCACTGAATATGATCCGGGCCTGGCCAGCGGCACCGATCTGGTGACCACGACCATCCTGCCGGGTGCCAGCGCGCCGATCGCTCAGCCGCACTACATCCCCTATGCCGCCAACAGCGATGTGATCGGCAACTGATCGCCAGACCAAGCTCAACTGGTCAGCGAAAGCTGACGTTTGTCGGGAAGGCCGCTCCACCGGGAGCGGCCTTTTCCGTTATTGCGGCCTGCATGATCGACGGCCAAAGCAACGATGACGAAGCACTTATAGCCGCGCGCGCTCGAAGACAGAGCTGAAGGCATTGCCCGGCGCAAACGCCTCCCCTTCGGCGTATTTTCAAAGCCGACTAACGCGCATTCTCCGGCATTCGTCGGGAAAATCTCACCCCGAGGCGACGGCCTTTCGTGATCGCCCCTGGGGTTCAGAACCGACAATCCGTGATCGCTCGCCGAACAGTTTCCCGGAGCAGGCCGGGGTTTTTTCGGCGGGTGCAAAAACCGTTCAACTCTCCGAACACGGATTTGCGATCCACCGTTCAACTTTCGCCCTCGCACTCGTCAGCGAGGGCCGGTTTCGCCGTGATCGAGCAAGGGGCACATAAGGGTCATCGGCAGCGAACAAGACCTCCTCCCCGCTGCCCCCCGACAGAAACCGACAACACAACAAGATTGAAGACCGGAGTTACATCATGAACAAGTTCCTCACCGCCGCCGCTTTCGCGCTCGTCCTCGTTCCCGCCGTTGCCAACGCTGCCTCCACCAGCTTTGACCCGGGTGCCGACAACGCTTCCCCGACGTTCGTCACCGCGCCTGCCCAGGTCAATTCGGCCAACGCCGCCGCTGCCGCCGCCGATGCCCAGCGTTACGCCACCGTCGCTGACAGCGCTGTTGTCGGTACCCACGGCGTCTCGCCGAGTACCGTCATCGAATACGATCCGGGCCTGGCCAGCGGCACCGACTTCGTGACCAAGACCATTCTGCCGGGTGCCAGCACCGCGAGTGCCCAGCAGCACTACATCCCCTATGCCGCCAACAGCGATGTGATCGGCAACTGATCGTCAGCCCAAGCTCAACCGGTCAGCGCAAGCTGACGTTTGTCGGGAAGGTCGCCCTGTCGGGGGCGGCCTTTTCCGTTATTGGCGGTCTGCGCGGTCAGATGGCAGCCGCTAAAAGCCTGCCTCGAAACTCGCTGGGGTGAGGCAGATAGCGATGAATTCGAGAACCGGAGCGGAGCGAACTTTGAGCAACTCCAGCAAAAGTGCCCGGCGGTTTTGCGTCCGGAGTTGCGCCGCGCAGCGCCAAAGCGTGCCTTCAAAGCCGGCTAACGCGCATTTTCCAGCATTCGTCGAGAAAATTTAGCACCTGCCAGCGGCCTTTCGTGATCGCTCCTGGGGTTCAGAGCCGATAATCCGTGACCGCGCGCCGGACAGTTTCCCGGAGCATACCGGGCTTTTTCCGGCAGGCGCCAAAACCGTTCAACTCCCCGAACACGGAGTTGCGATCCACCGTTCAACTTTCCCCCTCGCACTCGTCAGCGAGGGCCGGTTTCACCGTGATCGATCAAGGGGCAAATAAGGGTCATCGGCAGCGAACAAGACCTCCTCCTCACCGCTGCCCCCCCGACAAAGACCACCCCAATAAGATTGAAGACCGGAGTTATCACCATGAACAAGTTCCTGATCGCCGCCGCTTTCTCCCTCGTCCTGGCCCCCGTCCTCGCCAATGCCGCCGCTTCCTTCGATCCGGGCGCCGATAACGCTTCCCCGACGTTCGTCACCGTCCCAGCCCAGGTCAATCCGGCCAATGCCGCCGCGGCCGCCGCCGATGCCCAGCGTTACGCCACCGTTGCCAGCAATGTGGTGATCGGCACCCACGGCGTCTCCCCGCAGGGCGTCGTCGAATATGATCCGGGCGCGGCCTCGGGCGACTCGTCCTTCGTGGCCAAGCTGGTCCTTCCCGGCGCCGCCGCTCCGAGTGCCCAGCAGCACTACATCCCCTATGCCGACAACAGCGATGTGATCGGCAACTGATCGTCAGCTCAAGCTCAACCGGTCGGCGAAAGCTGACGTTTGTCGGGAAGGCCGCCCTGTCGGGGGCGGCCTTTTCCGTTATTGGTGGCCTGTCGGAAGCTTGCCCGGTCAATCTGCTTTAGAATTTATAGGCGACGCCCAACGACACCTTGTTCTGGTCGGCCTTGAATTCACCGATACTGCCGCCGAAGTCGACGCTGCCGAAATCGGAATAGCGATATTCGGCGCGGGCCAGGATGTTGTCCGTGATGGCATACTCGGCGCCGACGCCGGCCGTCCAGCCAACAAGAATATCCTCTTTCTTGGTGCGCCCCAGATCGACGCTTCCCGAGGCGGCAGCCAATCCGGCCGTTCCGTAGAACAGGACGCGATCCCAGGCATAGCCGACACGCCCGCGCACCGAACCATCCCAATCCAGCCCGACGGTCTCGCCATCGCTCCAATTATAGTTGACGTCGTTCTCCACACCGACAACGACACCCGAGTAGACAAAGTTGTAGCCGCCAAACATCCCGAAGGAACCGCTTTTCAGGTCCTCGCTATCTGTCAAGCCGATCTGATTGATTACATAGCCTGCCTGGGCACCGACATAGAGGCCGGACCAGTCGAAGGCGGTCGAAGGCAGGCTCGCCGGGTATTCCGGAGCATCAGGTGTGGGCAAGTCCGCCGCGGCAACGGGCGAAATCATAGCGAAATTCATGATTGAAAGTACCAGTACTCGGATGCGCATTGTCGGCCTCTATTGTTTTGTTGATGAGGTAACCTCAGTCACCTTGTCGGCTAGAGACCCAATCGTGTCAGATGGCGTCGTTGCGTTTCGTTCTTTGTTATGAAGTTATGTTGCGGCCGGTGCGCGCCGCCGGTTGAAAGCCCCGCTCCACAGCCGCCGACCCGACCGCATGGTCGGGTGAGAGCACTCCCGCAGAGGCAAAACCCGCTCAGGGCGCCCTTCAAAGGGCGGCTAACACGCTTTTTGCCGCGTTTATCGGAAAAAGTCGGCCTGCACGCGACGGCGTTTCGTGATCATACGTCCGATCACGGCCATCCGCCCGTGACCGCTCGTCGGACGGTTCCCCGCAGCATACCGGGATTTTCCCGACCCCCAGCAAGACCGTTCAACACGCCGCGCACGATTTCGCGATCCACCGTTCACCTTCCTCACTCGCACTCGTCAGCGGGGGCCGGTTTCGCCGTGATCGATCAAGGGGCACATTGAGGTCATCGGCAGCGAACAAGACCTCCTCCTCCTCACCGCTGCCCCCCGACAAATTCCACCCCGACAAAAACCACCCCCAATTCAAGACCCCCAATTCAAGACCGGAGTTACATCATGAACAAGTTCCTCGCCGTCGCCGCTTTCGCCGTTGCCCTGGTTCCCGCTTTCGCCAACGCCGCGTCCACCTTCGACCCGTCGGTCGACAGCGGCTCCTCGCCGTTCATCGCCCAGCCCACCAACGTCAATCCGGCCAATGCCGCCGCCGCTGCCGCCGATGCCCAGCGTTACGCCACCGTCGCTGACGGCGCGGTGATCGGAACCCACGGCGTCTCGCCGCTGACGGTCGTCGAGTATGATCCGGGTTCGGCCGATGGCCAGTCGGCCTTCGTGACCAAGGTGATCCTGTCCGGCGCCAGCGCGCAGGCCGCTCAGCAGTCGTTCGTCCCCTACGCTGCCAACAGCGAAGTGATCGGCAACTGATACGCCACGTTCATCGATCGTCGCGATATGACGATCATCGAAAAGGCCGCCCCCAACCGGGCGGCTTTTTTGTTGCCGGGCCCGTTACCGGCAAAGGTCGTCAATCACTTGCCGCGCCAAATGAATGCCGGCCATCCAAAGGCGGCTAACGCGCATTTTCCAGGCTTTATCGGAAAAATTCGGCCTGCACGCGACGACGTTTCGTGATCGCGCGTCCGATCAAGGCCGTGCGGCCGTGACCGCTCGCCGAACGGTTTCCCACAGCATACCGGGGTTTTCCCTAGGCCTCGCCGCGACAACTCAACGACCGCACACGATTTCGCGATCCGCCGTTCAACTTCCGCGCTCGCACTCGTCAGCGAGGGCCGGTTTCGCCGTGATCGATCAAGGGGCACATTACGGTCATCGGCAGCGAACAACACCTCACCGCTGCCTCCCGACAAAAACCGACAACACAAATTGAAGACCGGAGTTACATCATGAACAAGTTCCTCACCGCCGCCGCTTTCGCCCTCGCCCTCGTTCCCGCCGTCGCCAATGCCGCTTCGACCAGCTTCGATCCGGGCGCCAACAACGCCTCCCCGACCTTCGTCACCGCTCCCGCTGAAGTCAATCCGGCCAATGCCGCCGCCGCTGCCGCCGATGCCCAGCGTTATGCCACCGTCGCCGACAGCGCAGTAGTCGGTACCCACGGCGTCTCGCCGCTGACGGTCGTCGAATATGATCCGGGTTCCGCCGATGGCCAGTCGGCCTTCGTGACCAAGGTGGTCCTGTCCGGCGCCTCGGCGTCAACAGCTCATCAGTCGTTCGTCCCCTACGCTGCCAACAGCGAAGTGATCGGCAACTGATCCTCAGATAGACCCATCGATCGCCAAGAGATGACGATCATCGGAAAGGCCGCCCCCAACCCGGGCGGCTTTTTTGTTGCCCGGGCCGTTGCTGACAAAGGGCGTCAATTGCCTGTCGCGCCAAATGAATGCCCGGCCAGCCCTCAAAGGCGGCTAACGCACATTTTCCGGCGTTTATCGAAAAAACTCAGCCCTGGCGCGACGGCGTTCCGTGATCGCTCGCTGGGTTTAGCCCCCTCCTCCGTGATCGCTCGACCGACGGTTTCCCCTAGCATACCGGGGTTTTCCCTAGACTCGCTGCGACAGGCCAACACGCCGCGCACGATTTCGCGATCCGCCGTTCAACTTCCTCACTCGCACTCGTCAGCGGGGGCCGGTTTCGCCGTGATCGATCAAGGGGCACATTGAGGTCATCGGCAGCGAACAAGACCTCCTCCCCGCTGCCCCCCGACAAAGACCACCCCGACAAAAACCACCCCCAATTCAAGACCCCCAATTCAAGACCGGAGTTACACCATGAACAAGTTCCTCGCCGTCGCCGCTTTCGCCGTTGCCCTGGTTCCCGCCTTTGCCAACGCCGCGTCCACCTTCGACCCGTCGGTCGACAGTGGCTCCTCGCCGTTCATCGCTCAGCCCACCAACGTCAATTCGGCCAATGCCGCCGCCGCGGCCGCCGACGCCCAGCGTTATGCCACCGTCGCTGACGGCGCGGTGATCGGCACCCACGGCGTCTCGCCTCTGACGGTCGTCGAATATGATCCGGGTTCGGCCGATGGCCAGTCGGCCTTCGTGACCAAGGTGATCCTGTCGGGCGCCAGCGCGCAGGTCGCTCAGCAGTCGTTCGTCCCCTACGCTGCCAACAGCGACGTGATCGGCAACTGATCCTCAGCCCAATTCATCGATCGCCAACAGATGACGATCATCGAAAAGGCCGCCCAACCGGGCGGCCTTTAGCTTTTGGGGCGGCGTATAACGAGGTGACTTGACGGCTTGCGTGACCGGCGTCCGTTCGACGTCAGGTCCGCTGATGAATGCCGTCGCGGAGGGCATTGAGCCGAGCCCGCATGACCAGGGTCGCCTCCGTGTCGAGGCCAATGGCCTCGCCGACGGCGCGGGAGATCGAAGCCGCCCTTGCTCTCAGGCTGTTGCCCTCGTCCGTCACCGCCAGCAGCACCTGCCGTTCGTCTTTCGGATTGCGGCACCGCGAGATCAGGCCCGCCGCTTCCAGGCGCTTGAGCAGAGGCGTCAGCGTGCTCGAATCGAGGAACAGCGCCTCGCCAAGTTCTTTCACCGTGCGCCCCTCGCGGCTCCACAGAGCCACCATCACCAGGAACTGCGGATAGGTGAGCCCGATCTCCTCGAGCATGGGCCGATAGAGCTGATTGAAGGCGAGACCGGCCGAATAGATTGAAAAGCACAGGAGATCCCCAATCTGGGGCAGATCGGCATCGACCGTGGCGATCTCGGCGGGCATCGGCATCTCTCCAGAGCCGGCCGGCTTCGCCGACCCGCTCGATCTTCGTATTTTTGGCAATTCCAGCAAAACTTGCGCCGTTTTGCATCAGGAAACGCAGGTAAACAAGAGTGCTATTCCTGACGCGAAACCGCGGCTGGTCATGGCTTCGTCACGTGCCGTCATCAATAATTCGCACGCGATCAATTCGCAAGCGATTGACAGTGCCCTTTCATTCCGGCATATAAATCGTGTGCAAATTAATAGCACACGATGCATTTAACCAAAGGGAGATATCATGAGCCATTTCACCACCGCCGATGGCACCCGCCTGTTCTACAAGGATTGGGGCGCCGGCCAGCCCATCGTCTTCTCGCATGGTTGGCCGCTGTCTTCCGACGCCTGGGACCAGCAGATGCTGTTCTTCGGCCAGCACGGTTTCCGCGTCATTGCCCATGACCGCCGCGGTCACGGCCAGTCCGACCAGACATGGACCGGCAACGACATGGACCGGTACGCCGACGACCTCGCCGAATTGATCGAGGCGCTCGATCTCAAGGACGTCGTGCTGATCGGCCACTCCACCGGCGGCGGCGAAGTCGCTCATTATATCGGTCGCCACGGCACGGACCGGGTCGCCAAGGTCGTCCTGGTCGGCGCGGTGCCGCCGTTGATGCTCAAAACCGAGGCCAACCCGAACGGCACGCCGCTCGCCGCGTTCGACGGCATCCGCGAGGGCACGGCCAAGAACCGCTCGCAGTTCTATTTCGACCTGACAATCCCCTTCTACGGCTTCAACCGCGATGGCGCGAAGGTCAACGAGGGCCTCAGGGAGAACTTCCGCCGCATCGGCCTTCAAGGCGGCATCAAGGGCCAGTTCGACTGCGTGCACGAGTTCTCGGAAGTCGACTACACCAACGACCTCAAGGCCATCGACAAGCCGACGCTGATCATCCACGGCGACGACGACCAGATCGTACCGATCAAGGCCTCGGCCGAATTGTCCGCCAAGCTGGTCGCCGGTGCCACGTTGAAGGTCTACCCCGGCGCGCCACACGGCCTCGCCGAGACGGAAGCCGACCGCTTCAACGCCGACGTCCTCGCCTTCATCCAGGGCTGATCCCGGCGCTGCCGGGCTTCAGGCGGCGAACATCGCCGATCGACACCGATAGACCGGTTCGCGCAAGCGGACCGGTATTTTCGTCTTGTCGCAATAAGTCTTCGCGACCCCGCGCCAGTTTATCACGCGCCCTTACGCCCATGAATCTCCTAGCGTCAGCGACCGGGCTAGGATAAACATTCCATATTGAAATATATAAATATTTTTGTCATTCTTAGAATGCCTCCAACTCAATGGGATCCTGATGTTCAGCAATGTGGCGGCGGAAGATCTCGATCTGAGGGATCTGTTCAATGCGTCGGCCAACGCCTATGTCATTTTTACCCGTGAGCTGGTGATCGCCGGCTGCAATGATGCTTATTTGAAGACTGTTGGCCGCCAGGACCGGGACGAGATCATCGGCCGCCCGCTGTTCGAGGCCTTCCCCGCCGATCCCGCTTCGGACGAATATCGGATTCTGACGACATCGTTCGACCGGGTGCTGTCGACAAACCAGCCCGACCACATCGCGCTAATCCCCTACAACACCTCCCGGCCCGGCGAGCCACCGGTGGTCCGGTTCTGGAGCGCCACCCATACGCCGCTCAGAAACAAGCAGGGCGAGCTCGCCTATATTCTGCAGCACACCCAGGATGTCACGGAACTTCAGACCCTGCGCCAGCGCGATGCGCGCGCCAACATGGCCGAATCCGGCCTGCTGGCGCGGGCGCAAGCCGTGCAGGCGGCAAGCGAGAAGCTGTTCGGCGAAATCGCCCTGTTTCGCGATCTGTTCGAGCAGGCCCCCGGCTTCATCGCCGCGCTGATGGGGCCGACCCACACCTTCCAACTGGCCAACGAAGCCTATCGGCGGCTGGTCGGCCGCGACAACCTGATCGGCCGGGGGATAGCCGAAGCGCTGCCGGAGATCGTCGAGCAGGGCTTCATCGACGTCCTCGATCGCGTCAGGCTGACCGGCAAACCCTATTCGGGACAGGCCGTGCCGGTGCTGCTGCAAGGCGAGGGCAAGACACAGCCCGAACTCAGGCACGTCGACTTCGTCTACCAGCCGATCCGCGATGGCGGCGGCGAGGTGACGGGCATTTTCGTGCAGGGCTACGACGTGACGGAACGCTGGCGCGCCCAGCGCGATCTCCAGCGACAAACCGACTTGCTACAGCTCGCCCAGCAAGGCGGCGGCTTCGGCACCTACGATTGGGACCTCCGGAGCAACCGGGTGCGCGGCACACAGCTGTTCCGCGAACTGTTCCAACTGCCGGATACGCCCGAGGGCGTGTCGATGGACGACGTGTTGAGCCGCATCCACCCCGATGACGCCGTTCGCATGACCGGCCTGGCCAACGGCGTCAGCCCAGATATCGAGATACCCCACGAATTCAAGCTGCTGGTAGGCGATCGGGTCACCTGGATCGGCGCGCGCGGCACCATCGTACGCGATGCCTATGGCCAGCCCGAGCGCGTTCTCGGCGCCGTGCACGACCTGACGCAGAGAAAGCAGATCGAGGAGCGGCTCGATATGGTGGCGCGCGAGAGCGCCCATCGCGTCAAGAACATCCTGACGATCATGCAGATCATCTCCGAGAACACGCTGCGTCGCGCCACATCGCTGGAAATGGCCCGCAAGAGCTTGGTCGAACGCATTTCCGCGCTCAACCAGGCGCAGATGCGCATCCTGGCCGGCCCACAGGACAGCCGCCTTCAGACGATTGTCCGCGACACCTTCACCATCACCTACCAATTGGACGATCGGATCGTCATCGAAGCGGACGGCGACGCCGAGCTGGCGCCGCGCACCGGCCTCGGCGTCGCCCTCGCCCTGCACGAGCTGATCACCAACGCCCTGAAATACGGCGCGCTATCGGTGCCCGAAGGCCGGGTGTTCATCGGTTGGGACATCACCCCCTGCCCCGATCAGGGTGGCGCGCGGGTCACGCTCGACTGGCGCGAAACCGGCGGACCGCCGGTCAAGGATGCCGGCGGCAAGGGCTTCGGCTCGATGCTGATCCGCAACAGCCTCGCCCACGATCCGGCCGGCCGCGCCGACTGGATCGCCGCCCCCGACGGCGTACGCTGCCAGTTCGTCTTCACCGCCAAGGCGATCGTCTAGAGAATTTCCTGGAAAAGCGGGAGCCGGTTTTCCGCGCGGTACTCCAGGCCGGCAGCCGGATTCAGTTCTTGGCCTGGGCATCCATCAGCGCGTTCAGGTAGGCGAGCATGGCCTGCGCCTTGATGATGTTTGCCCGGATACGGGCGTAGCGGGCCGTCATGTTCGTCTTGTAGCTGTCGGCTCTGTCGGTGATGCGCTCGATCTGATTCTGATAGTCGCCATTCTTGTCGGTCAGGTTTGACAAGACCGTGTAGATGGAGCCGGAGCTGGCGTCGGTCGCTCCCTTGGCGGCGTTGAAGATTTGCTCGGCAATGCCGGCGGTCTGCTTGACCGTGACGGTCTGGCTGGTGCTGCCGCTGAACACCAAGGTATAGCCCTCATAGGCCGTCCCCGCCGCGCCTTTGAGGCCGTGCCCCGTGCCGGTGACCGTGAACAGCCCCCGCTCTCCATCGACGGTGACGTCGCTGATCTTGCCGTCGTCGCCAACCGTGATGCCGAGGGTGAAGGTACTGGGCGCCTTGCTGCCCCGATAGAGAATGCCAAGATCGCTCGACGAACTTTCAAATTTATAGGAGAACAGCTGCTGGACGATATCGACATTCTCGTTCAGTGCTTTGTTGAGTGTCGCTTCGTCATATTCCAGATAGTTGCTGCCGTCGAAGCTGAGACCGATCGACGACATGGAAACATCGTCGAAAGAGAAGGCCAGCGCCGAGCCGAGCTGCTGGTTGATGGCGCGAATGGTACTGTCGCCAAACAAAACCGCTTTGCCGGAAGCGCCGCCACTTGAGGCCGTCTCCTGCTGCGACAGCGCCCAGGCGCGATAGGCATTGTAGGCATCGGCGAAGGCCTCCACCGCGTTTTTGACTTCGGAAAGATCCTGGTCAATCTCCAGGTTGACCGCCTGCCCCGTCCCGGTCGTCCCGACGAGATAGAGGGTCAGCCCATCGATCACGTCGTCGACTTCGTTGGACGATCGGGAAACGGTCACCCCGTCGATGGTGAAGATGGCCGGCTTGCCGGCCTGCAGCTCCTCGCTGAAGGCGCCACGATCGTCAACGATGCCGAGATCGGCGAGGACGCCGTCGCCGTCGGAAACCGATAGCGTCTGCCCGGTTTCCAACGTCGAGACGATCAGCTGATAGCTCGCATCCGATACCTTGAGCACGCTTGCCCGCACACCGCTTGCCGCGCTGGTCTGGTTGATCGTGGCGGCGATCTGGGCCAGCGACATATCTTCGTTGATGGCGATCGTGGCGGCCTCCCCGCCTTCGACGCCAATGGCAAAACTGCCCGACAGACCAAGCGCCGACGCCGATGAGCTGAAATCGCCGCTGGCGACCTTGTGGCTGGTCGCCAGCTGATTGACCGCCAGTTCATAGGTGGCCAGCGCCGCGCCCGGCTCGGCGCTCACCGTGACAACCGAACTGGGGTCTGCTCCTCCCGTGCCGGTCAGGTAGGCACTGCGGCCCAGAAAAACGTCGGCGTTGCTGGCCGTCGAATCGGTGACCGCGCGCAAGGTGGACGCAGCGCCCCGCAGCGTCCCCAGCAAATCGATCGCCTCGTTGTAGGCGGAGATCTTGAGGTCGTTGACCGAGATCTTGTCGTCGTAGCCGGAAGTGGCGGAGAGCTTGGCGGAGTAAAGGTCATCGATCAGCCCGCTCCAATCGATCGAGCTTACATCGGATGAAGCGTAACTCGATGCCGACGAAACGGAGCTGATGACGCTGGAAGAAGTCGACATTTTGTATCTGTCCTAGCTCTCGTATGCCACTGAGGTCCCGCGTCCAAACCAATCCCACCACATCGAAATATGAAAATTCAGACTTCAATCTAAAATCATACAAATCAGAAAACATAAGAAATATTAACAGCTTATATGAAATAAAATCAGAAACACGAACCAAAAATGGACACTGATTTACGCATAGTAATCTGCCAACACTCAACACGAAACGCGCAAGAGCACGCCTTACTGTGGCATTAACGTCCACAACGCTTCGCCCCAGGCGAAATAGACCGATGCCACTCGATGGCGTTATTTAGAAAACGTTAATGAGCAGAAGCCGGCAAGGCAGGAGCGGCGCGCGGAGGCTGACGAAGAGGAGTGGCCAATCTCTGAAGCAATTTCCGATATTTGCGGCGGCGCGACGCTGTCATTCTTGGCGCGTTTAATCCAAGCGCAGCCGGAACGCTCCGCGCTGCGAATTGGGAAGGCCATCCGCACATAGCCAGCACGATCGCATTCAGGGATTGAGGATCTCTGGGATTTTACGCATAATAGCGCGGTGGCTATTGCAATCGGTTCCAGGAGTGGCGGTCTGGAGCGCATCTCCTATGCAACAGACCAACCACAGGAAATGGTATGTGACGGAGTGATAGATTTCTGGACCCTACCAGAGCCAAGCTGAAGGACAGGACTACTCCCTAAGACACAGGCCCAATTCAAACATATTTGATTTTTGCGTCGTCACACCAATGCGATATGTGAAATATACTAACCACTAGGAGCATGTAATGAAGGTTCTTATTGTCGCGAATATCCTTTTTTTGAGCACCACAGGCGCCCTTTTCGCCGCGGGAACATCGAACTCAAGCGGCGGGTTCGGTTATGTGCCGATCGGCACCGGACAGTGCCAAGTATTGGCCGATGCAAAATACGAAAAGCCGGTGTTTGAAACCAGCAAACGCGCCCCGCCTAAAGTGGTCATGATCGGCACAAAGACCGACTGCCCCGGCGAATATCAGGGCTTCAAGGTCAATCGGTTGGCGTCTGGATCTGTTGATGGCTTCATATTTAAAGGGCTGCAGGATTCCGGGCGGAAAGTATTCATATACCGCAAATTTGGATCGAGCTTCACTTTCGGGTACGGTCCGGCTCCCAAGAAATAAGGCGATCTAGCCTATAGCTTCGGCTGCGATACCACCAAGATTCAAGGCCTCCGATAAGAGGCCTTGATGACAGCTCGATCACACCCAGCCTCGCCTCCATGCCGGATCACGGATGGTCCTCGCTTGCCTTACGACCGCCTCAAAGTGGGGTGGAAATGTACACTTTCCCCCACGAAACAGGTGGAAACAAGCGTGGGAGCTGGCGGTATGTTCCATTCGATCAAGGCGAGGCTCGCCCTCCTTTTCCTTCTGCCGCTGCTGTTTTCGGCCCTTGCCGCCCAGGCCGAGACGACGATGCCGCCTCCGGCGGAGAAGGTGTTCGTGCTCACCGCCAGCCGGGAAGACGACGGATCGCTCCGCCTCGCCTGGACCGTGGCGCCCAGCACCTACCTCTATCGGAACAGCCTGAAGGCGACGATCGCCGGGCGGGATGTTGCCCTCGCCACGCCAGCCGGCGAGACCAAGGATGATCCCAACTTCGGCCCGGTTGAGGTCTACCACGACGATGTCGCGCTGACGGTGGCCGGCCTGCCGCCAAGCGGCGCGCTCGACGTTACCTACCAGGGGTGCGCCGAGTCCGGCATCTGCTATCCGCCGATCCGTAGCCAGGTCGATCTCGCCGCGCTGGCGGTGACGCCGCGACCGCGCGCCTCGCTGTTGATCGAGGAACCGCCCGCGCCGGACAGCCAAGGCCAAGCCGTGGACGCGACATCGGCGGATGCCGGGGCCGAGGCGGCGCTGTCCGGCAGCCTGCTCACCATCGTGCCCGCCTTCGTCGGCTTTGGCCTGCTGCTCGCCTTCACCCCTTGCGTCTTCCCGATGATCCCCATCCTGTCAGGGCTGCTGGTCGGCGCGGCGGGGCGTCCCTCGGCATGGCGCGGTTTTCGCCTGTCGGCCGCCTATGTGGTGGCCATGGCCTCGGCCTATGGCCTTGCCGGCCTAATCGCCGGCTGGAGCGGCGCCAATCTCCAGGCCGTCCTGCAAACCCCGCTCGTGCTGAGCCTGTCGGCCGCCGTCTTCGTCGCGCTGGCGCTCGCCATGTTCGGGCTGATCGAGCTGTCGCTGCCGGCCTTCATCGCCACCCGCATCGCCAGCCTGCCGGTGCGCGGCGGCTCGATTGGCGGCGCCGCCCTGCTCGGCTTTGGCTCGGCGCTGGTGGTCGGACCCTGCGTCACGCCGCCGCTGGCCGCCGCCATGCTCTATGCGATCGACACCGGCGACGCCGCGCGCGGCGGCGTGGCGCTGTTCGCCCTCGGCCTTGGCATGGGCCTGCCGCTGTTGGCGGCCGGCACGTTCGGGGCGCGCCTCCTGCCAAAGGCCGGCCCCTGGCTGGCCGGTTTCCGGCGAATTTTCGGCTTCATGTTCCTGGCCATCGCCATCATGCTGGGCACGCGGCTCACCCCTCCCCCAGCCGGACTTGCGCTCTGGGGCGTATGGGCCGTCACCTTCGCCGCCTTCCTGGGCGCCTTCGACCGGATCGAGCGGACGAGCTCTTGGCGCCCCCGCCTCGCCAAGGCGGCCGGTCTCTCAGTGGCGCTCTATGGCGCGGTGCTGATCGTCGGCGCGGCCGGTGGCAGCAGCGATCCCTTACGCCCGCTCGCCTTCCTGGCCGGCCGGCAGGCCACCGACACCGCCGCCTTGCACCTGACGCGGCCGGGCGATTTCGATCGAGCCTTCATAGCCGAGGCCGCCGACGGCCGGCCGGTGCTCGTCGTCTTCACCGCCGACTGGTGCACCGTCTGCAAGTCCAACGAAAAGATCCTCGCCCAGCCCGAGTTCAGCGACCGCCTCGCCAAAACACCCCGCATCGCCGTCGACATCACGGCGCAAACCGCCAACGCCAAGGAACTCATGGCACGCTTCCGCGTCGTCGGTCCGCCGGCCCTGTTCCTGCTCGATGCCAACAAGCGGGAAATCCCCGGTTCGCGGCTGGTCGGCGCCATCAGCGCCTCCGATCTGGCCGCGCGGCTCACCGCCGCCGGCGCCTGACAATTCCACGAAGGGATTCCCATGCAACGACGCACATTCCTTGCCGGCGCCACGGCGACACTGGCCGCCGTCCTCGGCATCGGATCTAGTCCGGCCCTCGCCGCGAAAGTGAGCCTTGACGACGTTCTCCACGATCCCGCCACCCCCGAAGGCGGCAATCCCAAGGGGGACCTCACCATCGTCGCCTTCGCCGACTACAACTGCCCGTTCTGCAAGAAGGCCGAGCCGGACCTTGATCGCGCCGTCCGCGAGGATGGCAACATCCGCCTCGTCTACAAGGATTGGCCGATCCTGACGCAGGCGTCGGTCTACGGCGCCCGCCTGGCGTTGGCGGCCCATTACCAGGGCGCCTACGAGCGCGCCCACCACGCGTTGATGACCATGCCTGGCCGCGCCGTGTCGCACGACGATATGCAGCAAGCCATCGCGGCGGCCGGCGTCGACATGCCGCGCCTAAACGCCGATCTGGAAGCCAAGAAGAGTGACATCACCGCTCTCTTGGCCCGCAACATGGATCAGGCCGATGCGCTCGGCCTTCAGGGCACGCCGACTTACCTGATCGGGCCGCTGATCACCTCGACGCTGGATTACGACGGCTTCCGCGCGGCGATCGCCGAAGCCCGCCAACGGCAAGCCTCATCGTCGGGAAACGGCAAATGAGATTTGCCGCGCCCCTCGGAGCCCGACGCGCTGAGGGGCGGCCGATGGCAGTGGGTTCGTCCGTCGGCGCCGGCACGGGCTACTCTACCGCGTAGGCGGCGAGAAAGACGTCGACGCCGGTGGTCACAGCGTGCCGGCGTTCGGCGTCCGACAGGGCCGCCTCGTCGCCCAGCATCGCCCTCAGCTGCAAATCGCCGCGCACCAGACCGATGAAGTGCTTGGCGGCGTCGCGACTGTCGCAACTGCGCAGGAGGCCGGCCGACATGGCCGTCTCGAACAGCGCCGCCAGCCGGCCGTTCAGCCGATCGGGCCCATTGTCGTAGAACAGCTTGCCAAGATCGGGAAACCGCCGGGCCTCGGCGCTGACCATCCGGTTGGACGCCACCGTGTCGGGCGACAGCAGCAGATCGAGCACGGCAAAGCCCAAATGCTCGAGCTTCTTGCGCAAATCCTCGGCGCCGACGCTCCCCGATAGTACGATCGACGAGAAGCGATCGGCGGCCAGTGCCCAGATCACCGCCGCGAACAGCTCATCGCGGCTGCCATAGTGGGAATAGAGCGTCGCCTTGCTGACGCCCGCCTCCTGGGCGATCGCCTCCATCGACGTTTCGGAAACGCCGTGGCTGAGAAAAAGCCGGCGCGCCGCCTCGAAGATGCGCTCCACCGTGCGCGCGCCCCTCGTCCGCACCCTGTCCACGCCCGCCATGCCCACCTCATCTCGCGTTCGTTATTGAACGTGATCGTTCAGTTGTTGACCTTCCATAGCTATACTCCTAGCTTCCTCGCAGACAAAACAAAACGATCCCGTTCGGTATTAAATTCGATACGGACCCGGCAAGGGGCATTGTCGGCGCCACCGGCGGCGCGGGCAGGAGAGCATCATGGGCAACATTATCTGCGACACGCTCGGCATCCGCTATCCGATCCTGCAAGGGCCGATGGCCTGGGCCTCCGACAGCCGGCTGGCCGCCGCCGTCTCGAACGCCGGCGGCCTCGGCATCATGGGCCTGGGCTTTTGCCCGCCCGCCGTCGTGGAGGCCGAAATCCGCGCCGTGAGGGCGCTCACCGCCGCGCCTTTCGGCATGAACATCATCACCTGCCTGCCCGACGCCGACAAGCTGATGGACATCGCGCTGCGCGAGCAGGTCAAGGTGATCGAGATCGAAACCTTCCCCGATTTCTTCCACACGCTGCCCCTGTATGTCGAAGCGCTGAAGCGCCACGGCGTTACCACCATCGGCAAGGTGGCGACGGTGTCGGAAGCGAAAATCTATCAAGAAGCCGGCGTCGACTTCCTGTCGGTCAAAGGCTGCGACGGCGGTGGGCATATCTTCGGCTTCACCGGCACCTTCTCGCTGATCCCGCAGGTGGTCGACGCGGTGTCCGTCCCGGTGATCAATTCCAGCGGCGTCGCCGATGGGCGCGGCGTCGCCGCCTCCTTCATGCTCGGCGCGCTCGGCGTCGAGGTCGGCAGCGCCTTCCTGGTGGCCGAGGAATGCCCCATTCATGCCAACTACAAGATCGCCATCGTCGCCGCCTCGGAGGGCGACACCGTCCTCACCGGCGTTGCCGCTGGCGACGGCGTGCGCGGCATCCGCAACGGCCTGACCGATACGATGCTGCGCATCGAGCGCGAGCTGCCGGAGGCCGAGGCGTCGGCGCGCATTCGCCAGATGGGCAGCGGTTCTCTTCGCAAGGCGGCCATCGACGGCGACACCGTGAACGGCAGCCTCGTCGTCGGCCAGAATCTCGGACTGCTGAGGACCATCGTGCCGGCCGGCACCATCATGGGCGATCTGATCGCCGGCTACCTGAAGATCGCCGCCCTGACCTGACGGTATTTTCCCCGAAACCTCTCACAGGAACACCATCATGAAGACATTTCAGCTCCGCATCTACACCCTGAAATCGGCCCAGGCCGCCGAGGCCTATCGCGCCATCTGGATCAAGCACATCGAAAGCCTCAAGGCATTCGGCATCACCACCCACGGCGTCTTTACCGTTCCCGACGCCCCCACGAAAGTCATCGCGCTCGTCAACTACCCGCAGGGTTCCGACCCAGCGATCGAAAGCGACCGTTACATGACCAGCGACCTGTTCAAGGCCGACATGGTGGGTTTTGATTTTTCCAACTTCGTGTCGGTCGAAACGACGTTGCTCGCTCCCGAGCCATGCTCGCCGCTGATCTGATCGGCACACGAGTACGAGCATTGACCCAGATATGAAAATGGCCCGGCGCATGGCCGGGCCAAATGATGATCTTAGGCGTTTCGGCGTCGATCAGGCGGCGCGCAGCGATTCCACGAACTGCTGGACTTCCGTCTGCAGGCTGGAGGCCTGTGTCGTCAGCTCGTCCGACAGCCGCATCAGCTCGACCGATGAGGCACCGGTCACCTCGGCGGCGCTGCTGACGCCAGAGATGTTGGCCGTGACATCGGTGGTGCCGGTCGCGGCGCGCTGGGTGTTCTGGGCGATTTCCGATGTGGCAACGCCCTGCTGCTCGACCGCCGACGCGATGGCTTGCGAGGCCTGCTGGATCGCCACGATGGTCTTGGTGATCTGCGACATCGATTCCACCGTGGTATGCGTGGCCACCTGAATCTCGCCGACCTTGCGGCCGATCTCCTCGGTGGCCTTGGCGGTCTGGTCGGCCAGTTGCTTCACCTCGGCGGCAACAACAGCGAAGCCCTTGCCCGCCTCCCCGGCGCGGGCCGCCTCGATGGTGGCATTGAGCGCCAGCAGGTTGGTCTGGGCGGCGATGTTGGAAATCAGGTCGACCACCTCGCCGATCTGGTTGGCAGCGGTCGCCAGGCTCTGGATGTTGTCCGCGCTCTGGCCCGCCGCGGTGGCCGCCTCCTGCGAGATGCGGTTGGAGTTGCTGACCTGGCCGGAAATTTCCCGGATGGAGGCCGACAATTCCTCGGTGCCGGCGGCGACGGTCTGCACGTTGGACGCCGCTTCCTCGGCCGCGCCGGCAACCGCCTGCGCCTGACGCGAGGTCTCCTCGGCGGTCGCCGACAGGTTGCGCGCCGCGTCGGCGATGGTGTTCGACGAACGGCCGAACGTCGTGGCGAGGGCCTCCATGCGGCCGACAAAGCGCTCGGCGAGGGTGGCGCGAGCGCGGATCGAAGCTTCGGCCTTTTCCCGGGCGGCTTCCTGCTGCGTGCGCATCTCGGCGGCACGGGCCAGTTCGTCGCGGAAGGCGCTCAGCGCCGCGCTCATGGCGCCGATCTCGTCGGCGCGATCGGCATAGGCGATCTTGACGGTGTAATTGCCCGCCTGCATGTCGCGCATGACATCGATGCTCTCGCGGATCGGCGCGGCGACGCGCCGGTTGAGCAGGAATGCCGAGGCAAGACCGATCAGAAGGCTGAGGAAGATCGAGGTAAAGGTCGCGAACGTGATGGTGCTCTGGGCCGTGCTCATGGCGGCGGCGCGGCTGTCGAGCAACGAGGCCTCGGCGGACTTGAATTCGGAAATGATGCTACGGATCTTGTCGAAGTTCTTCTTGCCCAGACCTTGGCGCTCGATGTCGCGCGCCGCCTCCTGCGTTTCGGGCTTGGCCATCAGCGCGATGGCCTTGTGCGACACGTCGGTCTGCCACGCCTGAACCTCATCGGAAAGGTCGGAAAGGCGCTTCTGCTGGCTCGCATTGTCGCTGGTGAGCTTCTTGGCCAAATCGAACGAGGCTTTGAAATCCGCCTCGCCGGCCTTGAGCGGCTCCAGGTTCCCCTCGTTGCCCGTCACTAGGTAGCCGCGCATGCCGGTCTCCTGATTGACCAGCGTGGCAAGGGTACTGTCAGCGGTTTGCATGACCTCGTAGGTATGGACCGTCCAGTCCACATTCTGCTTCAGGGTCTGGTTGGCCAATTGGACAAATAAACCGCTGCCGAGACCGCCAGCGATGACGACGCCAAATGCTAGCATCAACTGGCCACGAATCTGAAGACGAAACGCCATAAGCCCCTCCTGAGCGAACCAGATCAGGTTCGCACCCCTTCGGCGTCAACGGCGATGTCCGTTGGCACCTGCCCCGCCAACAGATCGGTTTTGTGCACCTTAATCGGTACAAGTCCCAAGCTTGGCCAGTTAGGGTTAACAATAAACAATTGATGCAAAATTAACGCTACGCACTATTAACATCAGCAATCTTTGGTGGTATATTTACTGAGCGCAACTACATCTAGAGCACATGCAAAAGTGGCTATATGTGCAACCCCAAGCAACCACCGCATGATGCCCCTCCCCACACCTTGAAATCCAAAAGGCAGAACAGCGGATCCGTCACCGCCCGATATCGGCAAGTATGGCCGGCGTAACCGAAAATTATATGCCTTCGGCAATAGTACCCCTTCAACACGATACGCTTGGAAACAGCGCTATTTTCAAGGCGGGTAGATCACCGCGATCAAGCCGGGGTTTCAGACATGCTGTCGATCAAGTTCCAGTTGAGATCTCTGCTCGTAGTCTTCACCACCCTTCTGCTCGTTCTATCGCTGGGAACCTGGTATAGCCTGACGTGGATCAGGACGCTTCAGGACGAGGGCGCGACCCTCTCCCTCCACGCCAACGAAGCAGCCGACGCCAGCGCCGTCGGTGCCCGTCTCTACCGCATCATCGCCGATACCGAGATCAACCGCGATCTCGATGTCAGCCGGCGCGACTGGGCCAAGGCCATCGAGTCCGAACGCGGCGTTATCAAGAACCTCAAAACCTGGATCGCAGATCCCGATCAGGCGGCGGCGCTGACCGCCGGCGAGAAGGCCCTCGACCAGTTGGCCTCCATATTCGAAACCGAGATGCTGCCCAAGCTCGACAAGTCCGCGGAGATGACCCAGGACGTTCGCGATCTCGACGGCAAGATCGATGACGTGGTCACCGAAATCGCCACGAATTTTGCCACCCTCAGAACGCTGGCCGAGAAGCAGGCGAAACTGGTCGATCAATCCTTCGACGCCATCACCGCCACTTTCCAGACGGTGACGATCTCCCTCCTGCTGGTGGCCTTCGTTGCCATCTTGATCTTCAGCTTCAAGATTGAACGGAGCGTTTCCAGCGGCGTCCGGACCATCTCTGGCTCGCTTCAGGCCATCGCGCGCGGCGAACTTACCACATCCGGCGACAGCGCCACCCGGCGCGACGAATTCGGCCAGATGGCCACCGAGCTCAGTGTCGTCCGGCGCAACCTTCTGGAAGCCGATCAGCTGCGCAACGACATGTCCAACCGGCAGGCGGTGGAGCGCGAACGCCTGGAGCGGACCGCCGCCCTCACCCGCGATTTCGCCGCCCGCATCGAGGCGCTATCCGACGGCTTCGGCAAATCATCCGGCGAGATGGCCAACAGCGCCCGCGACTTGTCGGCCACCGCCGAGGAAACCGCCATGCAAGCCCAGCAGGTGGCCGGCGCCGCCGAGGAAGCCTCGACCAACGTGCAGACCGTGGCAGCCGGCGCCGAGGAGCTGTCGGCCTCCATCCAGGAAATCTCCAAGCAGGTGTCGCATTCCTCGCAGATCGCCCGTGACGCCGCCGCCGAAGCCGAGACCTCGGCCAAGAACGTCGAGGCCCTGTCGGTCTCCGCCCAGGAGATCGGCGAGGTGGTGACGCTGATCAACAATATCGCCGCGCAGACCAACCTGCTGGCGCTGAACGCCACCATCGAGGCGGCCCGCGCCGGCGAGATGGGCAAGGGCTTTGCCGTCGTCGCCGCCGAGGTCAAGCAGCTCGCCGAGCAGACCGCCAAGGCCACCGGCGAGATCGGCCGCAAGATCGCCGAGGTTCAGTCGGCGACCAACCTCGCCGTCGAGTCCATCTCACGCATCGTCCAGACCATCGACACCATCCAGCACACCTCCGAGGCGATCGCCGGCGCCGTCGAGGAACAGGGCGCCGCCACCGACGAAATCGCCCAGAACACCCAGCGTGCCGCCTCCGGCACCTCCGACGTGACCAACACCATCACCGGCGTCGGCGCCGCCGCCGAACTCACCGGCACCGCCGCCACCCAGCTGATGACCCTCTCCGAGCAGCTCGACACCCAGTCGCGCGACCTCCGGCATCAGGTGCAGGACTTCGTGAAGGAACTGAGCGCGGCGTGAGGGAGCGTCACAATCCTTGAGGACGGGTGCTTCTGGGTTTCGAACTCTGCCAAATGCGTGGTTACCCATGACGCTTACGAAAGCTGAGACCCAGGAACTCCAAGGCAAATACGCCTATCTGACAAACTATGAGGCCGAAGAAGCAGACGCTCCAATCAACCCTCTCACCTATGTGGATTCCAACGGTGACACGTTGCTCCACATCGCAGCTCAGAGAGGAGATATTCGAACGCTAGAGCTTCTGTTGGAAGCCGGTGTCGACGCGAATAAAGCGGGCGACATGGGCAATACCGCCTTGCACTACGCACAAACGGAATATGTTGCCCGCATCCTGCTAAGCCACGGGGCGTCGGCTGACGCATGCAATGAGTTCGGCAAGACACCCTCCTTGAGTGCAGGTAGATAATCGCTCAGGTGCAAGATTTTCCGAAGGAAGTCGCCGCAGGCGAGAGGGCGATGACCTTCACCAGCGTCATGGCCTGGACCGCCCTGGGCGCATCCGTCGGCAGGCTCATGGGCTCGCCCCGCGCCGTTCGCATATTCAATCACGCCATGGCCGGCCTGCTCGTCGTCTCGCTTGTACCGATACTGTGGGAGTGAGGCGACGGGGGGCCGTGTGAACGCGGGAATGGTTCAGGCAGGGGGTCAGGGAGAAAGCGTACAGAGCCCTGCCCTGCGCGCTTCGCGGCAACAATGGGCCGTAAGCGGACAGTCTGGTTTCAGGACGACGGGCCAGATAACGGACCCGTGGGATCGGGCCCATTTCGTCAAAAGCAGCCGTCACTAACTGTTGGATTGTTGCCGCAATCTTAAGATGCTCGCTCGGCCGCAGCGTCTTACCCTTGATGGTCTCATCGGGGTAGTCATAATAAAGGATGACCGTGTCGACGCCTATGGACTTCATCCTGCTCATAAATCGATCCGTTAGCGGGTTTGAAAGGTCAACGGCCTTGTGCTGACCAGTCGATTTGCAATACCCATTCCGCAAAAGCGAGCCCGGGTATTAGAGCTCCAGTCCAAACGAGAGCGGCTAAGAGGAATTTTCTCACGAAGAACCTTCTCCAAATACCTTTCGTTTGTTGAACGGCCCCATTAGAGCATCGTCCGACCGGAGTGAAACGAGGATCGATAAGATGATGCTTCCAAACCAAGAACTTAGAGCGCCGATCTGATTCAATCAGATCGAATAGCGTTCTAAGCTTGCCGCCTATCTCAGCCATTCGCGCGACGTCAGACCTTAGTCAGCAAAAGACCATAGAAAAGGCCCTTTCCGGTGGCGGTCAGACCGGAGTCACTTTCAATCGAGCCGCCGAAGGCCGCCGTCAACGCTTTGAAGACCAGGCCCTTGACGTCCGCCGAAGCACCCTTGTTAAGCTGCACGGAATAGGTCACGTCGGCCCTGATGGCTTGCTGTGTTTGATAAGCCAGCGACCGACGGGAATATTCTCGAACGATGTTTTGGCATGCCGGGCCGAGCTGCGATCGAACGGCTTCAAGGTCGTCCAACGCCAGTTGCTCAACCGTAACGTTGCTCAGTTTTACCGTGATCGAACGGATGTAGGTGAGCTTGGCACCGAGCCCCAGCTTAGCCAGGGTCGAGACGTCCAGTTGGAACGAGCCGGTTAGCTTGCCCGAAGCCTCCGATGTGGCGGCATGGTCGATGATGGCTGGTGGGGCATGGGTAAAATCCGGCCTGCATAGATAAGTCAGCTTCAGCGGCGGCGTCAGGCCATTGCCTTTCGCTGACGTTACCAGGGAGCCCGGCCCATAGGCAGTGGAAGGAAGTGCCAGTGAATCGTAACCAAGGGAGTTGATTGTATCGTTGAGGCTTGCTGCCGATTCTTGCTTGGAGTTGTTTGTGCAAGCTGCAAGCAGCAAAGCACACTGAAGCAGTACAGCAAATTTCCTCATGACGAAAACCCCCGTGCGCTCGACTAGCCGTCGCTGCTTATTTGGTAGTCCGCATTAAAAAGAATTCTGGCTCAAGGCACTATTTCACCGACAGTGTGCACTTCAACTCGTGGGCGAGTCAACAGTAGGAAAGCACGTTATTTTAAATTTCTTCTCAAATCTGAGCGCTGTGAGTTCGGAAAGAACTTCGCTTGGAGACGCAGGCCTTAGGCATCATTGAAGACGGTCAAGCAGAAGAGAAAATGACTGGATCGTTTCAAAAGGTTTTTCACTGGGGTCGACGGCAAACTCTACACGCTGCGATAAGCCCCGACCCGAGTGTCGCTATTGGCAGGCGGCTCAACCCATTGCCGCAGCCCGCGACGTGGTGCACCCGTTGGTAGCGTGAATGTCGTGAAGCACGTTGTCCGTCAGCCGGTGAGGGCAAGGGACTTATCAAAACGTGAAAAGGCACCCAGTATGACGTCCATCAAGTCTTGCGGATTGGCCACTAGGCAAGAATGCGGGCGGGCACGACTTGAAGCTTCAGCCAAAGAACACGTTGGGATTCAGTCTCCGCGATATAGGTCGGTTGGACGCACCGAACAAAGCAGCACAGCGAGAAGGTCTGTTGCCCACGGAAGCCGCCCACCCCATGGCGCAGCCTCGACCTCTAACGCAGTCGTTGGAGAAGTCTGCTTTCGGGCAAGCGCAAGATTGAGCTCTACGACCAAAACGCGGCGCAAAGCTGACGTAATCCACCCCCCTCTTCCAACCCCGCTTCCTCATCCCACCGTCGCCGGCTTAGCCTCGCGCAGCAGGAAGACCATGAGGCCGGCGCCGACGGCGAGGCCGAGCGAGATCAGCCACACGCCCTCGTATCGCACGGTCAGGTCGAAGATGTAGCCGCCGGAATAGGCGCCCGCCGCCGCGCCCAGCGAGTGGCCGGCCGAGATCAGGCCCATGGCAAGGCCCATGGTGCGCAGGCCGATGTGGCTGGCGACGAGGCTGGCGGTCACCGGAACGGTGGCATAGTCGACGGCGCCGAACAGCATCGCGAACACCACCAGCATGTCGTAGCTGGCGCCGACCTTCATCAGAACGAGGAAGGTCAGCCCGCGCAGGATGTAGATCGAGCCGAGCAGCACCACCCGGTTCATGCGGTCGGTCAGCCAGCCGGCGCCGATCATGCCCAGGAGGTTGACCGCCGACAGCACGCCATAGGCCGCCGCGCTCGGCACCGGCCCGAAGCCGCAGAAGGCGGCGTAGGGCAGGAAATGCGTCTCGATCACGCCGGCCGTCGTGTAGCCGCACAAAAGGAAGCTCCAGAACAGCACGTGGAACGCCGGCGTCCTGAGGATCGCCAGGAGATCGTCTCTAAGCGAGGGGACCGGCAGATCGGCGGATGCCTGTTGCCGGGGCGGCTCCTTCGTCGAGAGCGCCCACCACAGGAGCGGGATGAGCATGAGGCAGGCAAGCCCGATGGCAAGAAAGCTCCACCGCCAGCTGAAGGCCGTCAGCACCGCCGCGATCAGCGGCACGATGAGGAATTGCCCGCCCGTTGAGCCGGAGGTGGCGATGCCGGTTGCCAGCCCCCGGTTCGCCTGGAACTGCCGGGCGATGGCCGTCGACACTACATGCGTCGCCACGATGCCGAAGCCGAGCGCCGACACTCCGCTGAAGGCCAGAACGAAGATGGCGGCATGACTGGTGGCCGAGACGACCAGGCAGCCGGACCCGACCAGCGCAAGGCCGAGCGTCAGCGTCGACCGCACGCCGTGCCGGTCGACCAGCCGGCCGGCGAACGGCGCCACCGCCGCCATCACCAGCAGCGCCACCGCCGCCGCCCCCGAGACGAAGCTGCGCGACCAGCCAAGCTCCTGCGACCAGATCGGCATGATCAGGCCAAGCGTTGCCCGCGCCGAGAAGGCGAGCGCCAGCGCCAGGAAGCCGAAGGCGACAACCGCCCATTGCCTGGGGGATGTAGATGATGGCCGCGTGTCCATGACGTGTCTCCGACTGTGGTCATGAGACACTTCCGCCAACGGGCCGCCTTCGACAAACGATGGTTTCATCGAGCAAGTTTACCTGTGCTAAACATGCTCGATGACGATCCCGCTGTTCCTCCTCGAAACTTTCGTCGCCGTGGCCCGATCGGGCCGCATGCGCGATGCCGCCCAATCCCTGTCGCTGACGCCGGGGGCGATCAGCCAACGGGTGCGGGAACTGGAGGACATGACGGGGCAGCGGCTGTTCGTCAGAACGGCCAAGGGCGTGAGCCTGACCGAGGCGGGGCAAGCGCTGTTCACCGCGCTCGACGAGCCCTTCCGCCGCATCGACGAAGCGCGGCGCGGGTTGAGCCAGCCGTCGGCGCATCGTGTCCGGGTCAGCGCCATGGCGTCGTTTGCCGTCAGCTGGCTGGTGCCGCGCCTGCCGCGCTTTTCGGCGCTTCATCCCCATATCGATATCGAACTGGAAACCGATAGCCGCGTCATCGACCTGAAGCGCGAGCCGGTGGACGTGGCGATCCGCCACGGCCTAGGCGACTATCCCGGCCTCGTCTCGGTGCCGCTGATTGCGCCCGAGCTGATCGTCGTCGCCAGCCCGCGCCTTCTGAACGACCGCGCGACTATTAAGACACCCGCCGATTGCCTGGCCTTCCCGCTGCTGCACGACCTTGAGCGGGCGGACTGGCGGCTGTGGTTCGCGGCGCATGGCGTGACGATCCCGGCGCAGCTCCCCGGCTCGGCCTTCTCCGAAGATCATCTGATGGTGCGGGCGGCCGTGGCCGGGCAAGGGCTGGCCCTGGTGCGCGACACCTATGCCGACGACGACCTGCGCGCCGGGCGTCTCATCCGGGCGCTGTCGATCCAGTGGCCGACCGCCTTCGCCTATTACGCCGTGAGCCGGCCGGAGGCCTTGCAGCGGCCCGCCGTGGCGCACTTTCGCGATTGGCTGGTTGAGGAAGCCGGCGCAGCACAAGGTTAGTCCAGCGGCGGATTGCCGCGCTTCTCTGGTCTTTCAGGACGAATTCCGCTGGCTTTCCCGGAAGGCCGCCGGCGGCACGCCATAGGCGCGGGCGAAGGCCCGGTTGAAGGCTGCCTCGGATGAATATCCCGCCGCCTCGGCGACAGAGCCGATCGACGGACTGCCCTGCTTCAGCCGTTCCCGGGCGAGAAACAGACGCCAGTCGCGAATATAGGAGATCGGTCCGGTCCCCAGCATCGTCGTAAAGCGTTCCGAAATCACACTCCGCGAAGCGCCTGCCCCGTCGATCAGAGCCCCGAGGCTCCAGGGCTTTCCGGGATCGTCATGGATGAGTTTCAGGCATCTTCCCAGGATCGGATCCCGGATCGCCGCGAGCCAGCCGATCTCACGGGTTGACTCCGCGCTGAGCTGCCGGCGCAGAACTTCGAGCAAGGCGATTTCGGTCAAGCGTTCCAGGATCGCCGTTCCCCCGCCCCTGGGCATGTCCACTTCGCGCACGATCTGTAAAACGACGCCCGACAGCCAATCTTCGTTCGCGGCTGTGGAAACGTGGATGAATTCCGGCAGCGCCTGGCGGAAGGGCAGAAAGTGCACCGCTTCGCAACGGACGTAGCCGCAGAGGATGCGAACCAGGCGATCGGCATTTCCAAAGCGCAGCATGGGGGTTTCGGGCCACGGCATCGGTGGCAGCGCGCCACCGGGATCGAACACCTGCCCGCCGCTGCCCGCGCCGAGGGTATGCGGCGTGCCGAAGGGGAAGGCCGCGATGTCGCCCTCGCGCAGTGTCGTTCGCCGGCCGCCGAACTCAAGCCAGCAGGTGCCGGTGGCCAGAATGTGAAACCCGATGCCGTCCTTCGGCCTGGACGCGACCGGTGTCGCGTCGGTCTCCCAATCCCCCGACGGCATGTAGCAATACTGCATGGCCTCGGTGATCCGAACGCGCCGCAGCACCTCCCCCAGAAGCGATTGAAAATTCGATTGCTCCACCTTTCGGCATCCCGCCCCAAACAGCCGTGCGTTCGGCCGGAACCTGACGTCCAAATCGAAATACGACCCCGACGAGGATGCCAGGACCAGTCCCGGACTTCCGGTCAAGCAATTCCGAAGCGCGGCCAAATACGCCGCGCGGCGAAGAGGTTATTTCCATCCCATCCGATAACTTAACAACGGAATACAACAAAATGACAGACAAAAAGGAACTCGTCGTCCTCATCACCAAGGGCATCGACAGTGAACTATCTTCCGTGGCTCTGGTGGTCGCCTGCGGCGGCATCACCGCCGGCATGAAGGTGTCGCTCTTTCTCACCTCGAGCGCCATCGATCTCGTCCGCAAACGCGGCGCCGCGATGACGCATGTGCCACCTTTGGAACCGCTCATGACCATGATGGCCGACTTCCTGGGCCGTGGCGGCGAGATATGGGCGTGCCCTCCCTGCGTGAAGGCGCGTGGCTATGAGCAGGCGGACTTGATCGAAGGCGTCGAAATCGTCGGGGCAAGCCGAATGCACGCAGCCATCATCCGGGGCGCCGGGACACTCTCGTTCTAGGCGGCCGGCCAGACGGTGAGAGGCTTCATCGCCCCTCGCCCTCCACGCATTTCCGAGCCAGGAACGCCTCGAAATCGAACGGCCGCGGCGCGCCGGCTCGCTCCGGCGTTCGGTGCCGCTTGCCAGCTCATCCCAGCGGCGGATTGCGGCGTTTGACCGGCTGCGATTTGACAATCGATGTGTTGGTTTCGGCCTTGTCGGCTATTCTGTCCAATATGCTGTCCAACTGCCCGATGGATCGGACATGGAGACGAGCGATGAAACAGTCATCGCCGGTGACCTTATCGCATTCGACGATTTCAGGGATTTCGGTGATCAGCTGCTGCACGATGTGCAGCTTGCCCGGCAACGTTCGAATGCGAACGATGGCTTGCAGCGTATAGCCTAAAGCCTCCGGCGACAGGTCGACGGTGAAGGCGGCAATGACGCCGCAAAATATCATCGAGAAAATCGCTGTTCGGCGACTGGCTTTTGCAACAACTTCGCGACGGTTCTTCGCCAGAAAGAGACGTCTCACCTGAGGCGATGTTCTCTCTCCACCACCACTGGCGGGAAATGCACGATGTCGGCGGCATCAAACACCACGGTAAACTCAGTCCGCTTCTGCTGGGCCCACTGTTTGGCTTCGCCTGCGCTAGCAGCCGGCACCCTTGTCGCCAAGCTACAGTGCGGAGTCCACCCGCCGACACGGTAGTGTTGTTCGCATATGGCCGGGTCGATGTGCCGATGGAGTCTCGCGTGAAGCTTTAGAAGATCATGATCGTCCCTCGGCCTCGCCCAGAGCACCAGAAAATCGTTTTCGAAATATCGGATCTCGACAAAGGGGATGCAAAGGCTGGGTTGCGAGCCGAAAACGTCGTCGAGCACCGCATCGACCCCGGCAAGATTTTCGGTGAGAACAGCCAGCGTGATGTGCGGCGGGTAATTAAGTTGCCTCATCGACGCGACAGACTCAAATGAGCTTGCCTCATCCCAGAGCTTCATGACGGGCGATGCCGTCTCATTGAGGCACTTGATGCTGATCCCCCGCGGCATCGTTCCAGCATCCTTCATTTCAAGGGCGGATCGAACGTTATGCGCAAGCAGATGAGGTTGTCGAGTGACCGCTTCTTTCCCAAAGCGGACATTCACCGGGGCGGTTCTAGAACTTCCCCGTCACCCCGACTTTCGCGCCGGTCGAGGTCTGGCCGTCGCCCTCCACGCCAACGAGAAGACCAAGGTCGAGGTCCCAGGCGTCGGTGGGGCTGTAGGCGATGCCGGCGGTGATGGTGCCGAAGGCGCCGGAGCCATCGAGGCCGGAGAAGCCGGCGGTGGCGCCGACCCGTGGCGTCAATATGCCGCCGTCGTCGAGCTTGATCTGGCGGCTGTAGTCGGCGCCGACGCTGATACGCAGCTGGTCGGTGGTGAAGCCCTTGAGCTCCATCACGTCGCCGTCGGCATTGTCGACCGAATAGTCCTTCACCTGTTCGGAGAAGTAGACGACCCTCAGCTTAGGCGACAGCTTGCCCTCGGCGAATGCCAGTTCGCCCTTCAGCGCCGTGTCCAGCATGTAGCGGCTGGTCTCGAACTCGCCGTCCCAGAAGCTGGCGTCGATGGTGTTCGACGAGCCGCCATAGAGCAGGCTGGTATCCCAGTAGATGCCGTCGGCCATCTCGAACGAGCCATAGGGGCCGGCCAGCCAGCCGTTGCCGGTCAGTTCGCCGTCCTCCTCGGTGGGATCGACCATCCGGTCGTAATGCAGGGATAGGCCGATCAGCGCGTGCTCGGTGAGCAGATAGTCGGCACCGGCCGACAGCATGCCGAAGCTGCCCCAGTTGCCGCCGTTCTCGTCGCGGTCGTGCAACATGAAGGTGCCATTGACCCAAGCATTGAAGTCCGACGATCCCGCCTCGACGCCATCGGCATGGGCCTTGGCCGCCTGAAGCTGCGTCAGGCTGGTGGCAAATGTGGTGGTGAGGCCGGTGTCGCCGGGCGACATCCGGCCAGTGATCGGCGAGCGCGCCTCGGCCATCTGTCGCCGATCGAGAAGCCCCGGCACCGCCACGGTGGTGGCGATCAGGTTCTGCCGCGTCTGCACGAAGCCGTGCACCAGCGTGTCGATGTCCTCCGCCACCTCGCCGGGTTCATAGGCGACGTTGTAGACGACGACGCCGAGGTTGGAGACGCCAAGCGCGCTGGTCAGGCGGTAGCTGACGGTGACCTGGCCCTTGTAGGTCGGGTTGGGGATGAACTTCAGATACCAGCCGAGTGTGCCTACCGGCCCCACCTGCGCGAACTCGCCGTTGACGATGGAGACTGTGCCGGCATTGGGCGGCGACACGCTGACGAGGTCGCTGGTGATGAACGGCCCGCCCGTCGCGCCCTGGGTCAGGTCGACGTTGAGCGGCGCGTCGCCGGCCGGCACGTTGACCACCTTGTCGGTCACCGCGACGGCGCGGGCCTTGACCTTGAGCGTGAAGGAAGCCGTGGCCGTGGCACTGTTGCCGTCGGTCACCTGAAGGGTGAAGCTGTAGTCGCCCACCGTGGCGCTGGCAGCGAGCGGGCCGGTCAGCGCGCCGGTGGAGACGTTCAGCACCAGGCCATCGGGCAGCGTGCCGGAAGCAAGGCTGTAGAGCAGCGAGCCGCTGCCACCGCTGGCCGAGATCGCCTGGCTGTAGTCCTCGCCCACCATGGCCTCGGGCAACGCACCACCCGATGGCGTGAACACGAAGCTGGCCGGCGCCGCGCTGATCGTCAGCGTGTAGGCACGGCCGCCGCTGACGGGGCTGCCGGCGCTGTCGGTGGCGGTCACGGTAAAGCTGGAGTTGCCACTGGCGGTGGGTGTGCCGGACAACACGCCGGCGCCGCTCAGGCTCAGCCCGGATGGCAGCGTGCCGGACGTGATCGCGAAGCTATAGGGCGCGGTGCCGCCGCTGGCACTCAGCGTCTGGCTATAGGCGCTGCCCACCGTCGCCGACGGCAGCGTCGCCGGCGCGACCGTGACCGTGACCGTGACGGCGGCGTCGTCGTTGCTGACGGTACCGGTGCCGGTGGCCCGGGCGATGGTCGCGTTGCTGGCACCGGATAGGTTGACGCTGAAGGCTTCGTCGGGCTCCACCGTGGTGTCGCCGACGATCGCCACCGTGAAGGTCTTCGTGGTGGTGCCGGGCGCAAACGTCAGCGTACCGGAGACGGCAACATAGTCGCTGCCGGCGACGGCGGTGCCATCGGCGGAGGCGTAACCGACCGAGACGGTCTGGCCGCTGGCCGAGCTCAGGCTCACCGTAAAGGTGGCCGTGGTGGTGCCGCTGTTGCCTTCGTTGACGCTGACGTCGTCGATGGACAGCGTCGGCGATCCGTCGTCGTTGACGATGGTGCCCTGACCCTGCGCATCGGCCACGCTGGCGCCGGAGACGTTGGTGACGTTGGCGAAAAAGGTCTCGTTCGGCTCGTTGAGCGTGTCGCCGCTGACCTGAACGGTGAAGGTGGCGCTGCTGGCCCCGGCGGCGATGGTCTGGCCGGCCTGGCTCGCGGCCACGTAGTCGACGCCGGCCGTGGCGGTGCCGTCGGCGGTGGCGATATCGAAGCTGACCCCGCCAGCGCCGGCCGGCTGGCTCAGCGATACGGTGAAGGTGAAGGCGCTGGTGCCGGCGTTGCCTTCGCTGAGCGAGACATCGTTGATCGACAACGACGGCTGCCCGTCGTCGTTGAGGATGGTGCCGGTGCCGGTGGCCTGGGCGATGGTCGCGTTGCTGGCGCCGGATAGGTTGACGCTGAAGGTTTCGCTGGGCTCGATCGCCGTGTCGCCATTGATCGTCACCGCCACGCCCTGCGCGGTGGTGCCGGGCGCAAACGTCAGCGTGCCGGAGCGCGCGACATAGTCGCTGCCGGCGGTGGCGGTGCCATCGGCGGAGGCGTAGTTGACCGAAACGGTCTGGCCGCTGGCCGCGCTCAGGCTCACCGTGAAGGTGGCCGTGGTGGTGCCGCTGTTGCCTTCGTTGACGCTGACGTCGTCGATGGACAGCGTTGGCTGCCCGTCGTCGTTGACGATGGTGCCCTGACCCTGCGCATCGGCCACGCTTGCGCCGGAGACGTTGGAAACGTTGACGAAGAAGGTTTCGTTCGGCTCGTTGAGCGTGTCGCCATTGACCTGGACGGTGAAGGTGGCGCTGCTGCTGCCGGCGGCGATGGTCTGGCCGGTCAGGCTCGAAGCCACGTAGTCCACGCCGCCCGTGGCGGTGCCATCGGCGGTGGCGATATCGAAGCTGACGCCGCCGGCGCCGGCCGGCTGGCTCAGCGATACGGTGAAGGTGGCGGAACTGGTGCCGGCGTCGCCTTCGCTGAGCGAGACGTCGTTGATCGACAATGACGGCTGGTCGTCGTTGAGGATGGTGCCGGTCGCGCTTGAAGGCGAACCGACGCTATAGCCGGAGCCGGCCGCCAGCGTCAGCGCCACGGTTTCGTCCGCCTCGACGGTGCCGTCGGCGGTCGGATTGATGGTGATCGTACCGCTGGTCTGGCCGGCGGCGATCACCAGCGGCGAGCTGACGGCCGCGTAGTCGACGCCCGAGGTGGCGCCGCCGCCGACGCTGAAGCCGACCGATGTCGCGCTCGTCGGCGTCTGGTCCAGCGTGACGGTATAAACCAGGTTCGTGGCGCCGTCCTCGGCCACGGAGGAGGGCGACACGGCAATCGTGGCGGTAGGCACGTCGTCGTTGAGGATGGTGGCGGTGGCACTGCTGGGGCTGCCAATGGAATAGCCGCTGCCACTGGCGACGCTCATGGTCACCGTTTCGTCGGCTTCCACCGTGGCGTCGGCGACCGGGGTGACGGCAAAGGTGGCCGTGCTGGTATTGGCGGCCACCACCACGCTGCTCACCGCGCCGGTGTAATCCGTGCCACTGGTGGCGGTGCCGCTGCGCGTGAGGTTCACCGTGGTCGACGAGGCGTTGGTCTGGCTGAGGGTCACCGTATAGGTAAACGCGGCGCCGCTGTCTTCGTTGCGGCTGGCCGGGCTCACCGCGATGCTGGCCGACGTCGCCGGGTTGATCGTGATGTTGAAGGTGATGGTGTCGCCATCTTCGTCGAAGAAGTAGAAGCTGTCGGACGTCGCGGTATCACCATTGTGGGTATAGGTGACTCTCTCCGTCCCTGCCCCATCTAATTGGCCACTGAGCGAACTTGTGCCGTGCGCCGGATGACTGCTATCCGAACCGAGTCCCACATTGGACGGCCCATCGCAGTTGGTGACGTCGAAGACGACCGAACCGCCCTGGTTCACGGTCGCGGTCTGGGTCGTACAATAGACCGAAGGCGCGGCATAAGCGCCGATCACCGGCATCAGCAGATACAAAAGCGCCGTGGCGATGGCGAGCTGAATGCGGCGAACGGTCCCGGAGACCCGCCGAACAGGTTGAAAAACCACGCCAATGCCCCCGAAGAAAACGCCCGATGAATCGCAAACCAGCGAATATTTTCCATCTAGAATTGCACTGACAACGCGCTGCTCCGCAATCATTAAAGTTGATGCAGACTAGAAACAATCTGAGATGTGGCTAAGTTACATCAATGTTACGGGGAATGGATATTTTATTTATAAATGTTAAATATATCCCCGAGGGCCACGTCAAAGCAGCCCGCATCGACTAGGCGAGACTATCTGATAGCCGCCAGATACCGTCAATGAAACGGGTCAGCTCGGAAATCCGGCCCTCCGTTTTACGACGTGCCCCCTTCGAACCACACCGCCGCGAAGCGCTCGCCCGACCTCTTGTCCGCGGCCCGCCCATGCATGGCGGCAGGCCACAGTCTTGCTGGATAACGGACTTCTTATTGGTATTGCAATGCAATGTCAGGCGATCGGCTTACGGCTAGAGGCGGGTGGATACAGCCACCCGCCCTACCGGCTCTCTCCCCTCAGGCGTCCTCTCGCTCGTTCTGCGGGAACATCGCCTTGCGGGACTGCGCATCGAGGTCGGCCTTGAAGGTGTGGGCCGCCTTCATGTCGAGCGCCCGCTGGATGGCGGGGCGAGCGGCCATGTCGTCCATGAAGCGCTGGACATGGGGGTAAGCGGCCAAACCTTCCGCCCCAAAGATGTATCCGGCCGATGCCGCCCAGCCCCACAGCGCCATGTCGGCAATGGTGTAGCTGTCGCCGGCCAGATACCGGGCCTGCCCCAAGCGCTCGTCTAGCACGGAATAGTGGCGAGCCACCTCTTTCACATAGCGATTGATCGCGTAGGGAAGCTGCTCGGGTGCGTAGTGCAGGAAGTGAACGGCCTGGCCGGAAAACGGCGACAATCCCGTCGCCACCAGTTGCAGCCACGACAACGTGCAGGCGTACGCGGCGCGGTCCTCCGGCACGAAGGCCCGGTGCTTGCCGGCCAGATAGATGAGGATGGCGTGCGAGTCGAAGACGGTTACGCCATCGTCGACGATCGCCGGCACCTTGGCGTTGGGATTGATCGCCTTGAAGGTCGAAGCGTGCTGCTCGCCCTTGAAAATATCGACCGGCTTGACCGTGAACGGCAGGCCAAGCTCCTGCAAGAGCACCGCCACCTTCATCGAATTGGGCGTCGCGTGAAAATAGAAATCGATCATCGTATCTGATCCTCGGTTTGGCCCTCCGCCGACCGGTTGGGCGGCGATCGCGGCTTGGCCCAACCTTGCCTTGCCGCGAGTGGCCCAAACAAATTGATGCTGGGCGTTGGTGCCATCGACCCAAAGAATGGCTGCCCAATCCCCCAAGCCATTAAGCCCGTCGATGGGTCGTATCGAGGATCGGAATTTCAGCCGCGTTTCCCGGTGCCCTAGATCATGGTCCTCGATGATCGAAAGGAACACCACATGATCCGCCGCACTCTCCTGGCCTCCATAGCGATGGCCACCCTGCTCGCCGTCGCCTCGCCGGCCCTGGCGCAGGACATCGCCTTCACCTCGGACAAGTCCTATCCCGAGAGCGTCACCTACTCACCGCACCAGGGCGTGTTTCTGCTGGGTTCGGTGACAGAGGGCCTCGTCGCCAAGCTCGACAAAGCCGGCGCCTACGCCCCGTTCATCACGGATGATCGTCTGGTTTCGACGGTGGGTCTGCTGGTCGACGACGCCAGCAACACGCTTTGGGTGACCAATTCCGATCCCGGCGCCGGCGCCCGCACCGCCGCCGCCACCCAAGGCAAGCTGGCGGCCATCGCCACCTATGACGCCACCACCGGCGCGCCCAAGGCCTACTACGATCTCGGCAGCCTTAGCCCGGGCGCCCATTTTGCCAATGACATCGCGCTCGACGCCGCCGGCAATGCCTATGTCACCGACAGCTTCGCGCCGCTGATCTACAAGATCGACAGCCACGGCAAAGCGTCGATCTTCGCCGAGAGTCCGCTGTTTCTCTCCGGCGAGGGCTTCAACCTCAACGGCATCGCCTGGCACAAGGACGGCTATCTGTTGGTCGGCAAGTACAACAGCGGCGAGCTGTTCCGCATCAGCACGGCCGACCCGACCGACATCCGCAAGGTAAAACTACCCGAGGCGCTGACCGGCGCCGACGGCATCCACCTGATCGACGGCGAGCACCTCTTGGTGGCGCAGAACCTGGCCGCCAACCGGACGGTCGAACTGACCTCCAGCGATGGCTGGCAGTCGGCGACCATCACACGCACGGAGGCCAGCAAGCTCTCCATGCCGACGGCCACTGTCACCGTGGGCAAAGACGTCTACGTCCTTAATTCCCGCCTCGACACGCTGTTCGACCCCAAGGCGGCCAAGGTCGGCGACTACCTGCTGCAGCAGTTCTAATCAGACGGGGGGCCGGGCAGCTTGTCCGGCCTTCCAGCCTGCCCGGCGCTGCGGAGCACTTGCTGGCGCAGCCAGGCGTGCGCCGCGTCGGCGCTCATGCGGGAATGCCAGAACAGGTTCATCTCGAACGGCGCCAGCTCGATCGGGGCGTCGACGAGATCGAGCAGCTGATCGAACCGCTGAAGAAAGCGGCGCGGCAGCGTACAGATCAGGTCGGTGCTGCCGAGGATCAGCGGCGCCAGCGCGTAGCTCTGCACAGAGACGCTGACGCGGCGTTCCCGCCCGATTTCCGCCAGCGCCTGATCGACCATGCCGGCAAAGTGGCCGCCGCTGGTCGAAATCAACAGATGATCGAGGGCGCAGAATTCGTCGAGGGAGAGCGGCCCGTTGCCCCTGGGATGGCCGCGCCGCTGGGCGGTGACGAAACGCTCCTGAAACAGCTTGCGCGCCATCAGCCCCGGCGCGCCATCCTCGGCGACGCCGATGAACACGTCGATCTCGCCCTGTTCGAGCGCTTCGGCGATGCGGGCTTTGTCGGGGCTGGTGAAAGCAATCCTGACCTCGGGCGCCCTAGACTTGATCAGCGGGATCAGGTCGGGCGCCAGGATCGACACCGGATTGTCGGTGGCGGCGATCCGGAAGACGCGCTTGCTGGTGGCCGGATCGAACACCTTGGCCGTGCCGATGAAGTCGCTCAACTGCTCCAAGAGCCGCGTCAGCTCGGGCTGAAGCGCCAGGGCATGCGGCGAGGCGACCATGCCGCGCCCCGAGGTCGAGGGAATGAACAGCGGATCGCCCAGCAACTGCCTGAGCCGCGTCAAACGGGCCGACAGCGCCGATTGCGTGATGTTCAGCCGGGCCGCCGCATGGGTGACGTTCTTGTCCTTGAGCAGGGCATCGAAGGTCAAGAGCAACCCGACATCGAATTCGGCCAGCAAATGGTTCACCGTGGACCCCATCCTCTTGAACGCCAGTGGCCTGAACCACAGTACATCATCCGATTGCCCGTCCGGCAGACCCGTTTTCGCCGCAAAGGCTCGGCACAAGCGCCGCGCCGACGGCCCGCCTTCGCGGACCGCGGCCCCGACGCGCGCGAAATCCTCTAACCTTTGGTCCGGATTTCTGGCAGATGTACGGGAATCCACGAGGACCCCCGATGATCGCAGCCATCCTCATCTTTGCAATGACCTATCTCGTCATGGCCGTCGGCAAGCTGCCCGGCTGGCGGCTCGACCGGGCCGGCGCCGCCCTGCTCGGCGGCAGCCTGATGGTCGGCTGCGGCGTTCTCACCCTCGACGAGGCCTATCGGGCCATCGACATGGAAACGATCACCCTGCTGCTCGGCATGATGATCGTCGTCGCCAACCTGCGGCTATCAGGCTTCTTCCGCCTGGTGAACGGCTTCGTCGTCCCCCGCGCCCACTACCCAATCGTGCTGCTCACCGCCATCGTGCTCACCACCGGCATCCTCTCGGCCTTCCTGGTCAACGACACCATCTGCCTGGTGATGACGCCGCTGGTGGTCGACGTCGTCCAGCGCCTCGAGCGCAACCCGGTGCCCTACCTGCTCGCCGTCGCCCTGGCGTCCAACGCCGGCAGCGTGGCGACCATCACCGGCAACCCGCAGAACATGATCATCGGCTCGCTGGCCCACATCCCCTACGGCACCTTCGTCAGCACGCTGGCGCCGGTCGCCGTCGTCGGCCTGCTCTTGACCATCATCCTCATCGCGCTGATCTATCGCTCCGAGTTCCTGACCAAGCAGAAGCTGGCCGCCGCCGCCCCGCAGCCGAGCCGCTACCACCGCGCCCTGGTGTGGCGCACGGTGCTGACGGTGGTGGCGATGATCGTGCTGTTCTTCGTCGGCCTGCCGATCGCCCAGGTGGCGATCCTGGCCGGCGCGCTGATGCTGGTCACCCGGCGGGTGAAGCCGGAGAAGGTCTATTTCGACATCGATTGGCCGCTCCTGGTGATGTTCATCGGCCTGTTCATCGTGGTCGCCGGCCTGGAAAAAACGGTGCTGACGCCCGACGCCGTGGCTGAGGTCGGCAAGCTCAACCTCGCCAGCCTGCCGATCCTGGCCACCGTGACGGCGGTGCTCTCCAACATCGTCAGCAACGTGCCGGCCGTGCTGGTGCTGAAACCCTTCGTCGCCGGCCTCGCGGACCCAGAGCGCGCCTGGCTCGCCATCGCCATGGCCTCGACGCTGGCCGGCAACTTCACCCTGATCGGCTCCGTCGCCAACCTCATCGTCGCCCAACGCGCCCGCCAACGCGGCATCATCATCGGCTTCTGGCCGTATTTCCGGGTCGGCGCGCCGCTGACGGTGCTGTCGATTGCGTTCGGGGTGGTGTGGTTGGGGTGGATGGGTGGCTAGGGGGAGGCGCGTTGAGAGGCTTTTCTGCCTAAGAACCACAATCTCAGGGCATAATCGACGTAATCCATCGCGAACCAACAGGCACTTTGCTCAATGTGCCAAACACTTGTTTGGAAGAGTCCGTATCGTCTAGCGTGGGCGTCAAATCTGGTATGAGTTGCCCAAACTAGTCGGCCCACGCGTGCAATTTTCCATCGCGTCACCGAACGTATTATCTCTATAAGTTATTATAAAAGTTGCATATCCGCCGGGTTCGCCGTTAAAGCAAAGGGCGAAAGCTCTTTCCTGGGGATGGCTCAAGTTGATGGAATCGCCTAGCAAAACTCGTCGCCGTTTCGATATTGCCGTCGTCATTCCACTCGAAGAAGAATGCGAGCAATTTACAGAAGCCTTTGATTTAGACGAAGATTTTTCGACAGATATACTATTCAGATCATCGGTCGTCATGCCGAACGATGACCTATCCATGATATTTGTAAAGCAAGAGGGCATGGGGCGAACGCACGCTGGCAACGCAGTTGCATCGCTGCTTACAGAATTTGACATCGGACTGGTCATATGCCTTGGAATTGCCGGGTCATTGACTGATGATCTATGCTTAGGCGACGTTTGCTACAGCACTCATGTTTTTGATGTTTTGGATAACGTTAAGGCTAGCGACCTAGAGAACGGTAACTTAAATTTGGAGTTTTCACCGTCTCATTATAAAGCGGACAGACCACTCATCGCCGCCCTAAATTTTATAAGGATGAAAAAAAATCTTAAGCCGCTCTATAAGGAGTGGCAAGCTGGGCGAGGAACATTTGCTGGAAAGTTGGTGCCCGGAGACGTACCCGGAAGAAACGGCCGAAAGGAGACTCTGACCGAGCCTAAGGCGGTAGAAGGTGTCATAGCTTGCGCGTTTGTTACAAAAAGCGAAGAATACAACAAAAAACTAAGAGATGTTGATAGGAAAGTAATGGCCGTTGAGACCGAAAGTGGTTCGGTCTTCGAGAGAGCTTCTCAACATTCAATTAGGGCCCTGGCCATACGCGGCATCTCGGATCACGCCGACACCTCCAAGAACCAGCTTGAATCAGTTTCGAAGGGTGCTGTGAGAAAGATCGCAGCATCGAACGCAGCGCACTTTTTGAAACTTCAATTGGCGAACCCTGAATTCGTTGGCTACGTCACGAAGCTGCGTGAAGGGCTTGGTATTGCGGCCGCGTCCAGTAAAGTTTCTACGGTTATCAAACGCCCTCTCCATGAAGCCTTTGAGGAGGCGGAGCAGGTTATCCGAAATAAGCTTAAGGAGCTCTGCCCCGAATATCAGCTACAACAGAAAGGCTACAGACTCCCAATTCCGAGAGTGCGAAAACTAGATACGGATAAACATATCGAGGAAAGCGACACAAATCAGCCAGAAGATATCGTTGAAATACTACAATCTAAAGATTCATTGATTGTAATTCTGCCTACAACCTATCCGGACGATAGTCTTTCGTGGGTGATCGCCGATCACCTTCTGGCGAACGGCATCGGGAAAGAGCAAGTTCTTCCAGCCGTCATTCATGGAAACAATATAAGCCCTCCAAAAAGCACAATTTCCCACCTAGCATCAAACAATGTCGATGACATCGCGCCTGATGATGGAATACAAGTTGTCTATATTATTGATGGATTACAATATTCATCCAGATCTAAAATGAATTTTCTTAAAGAGGAAATCAAATCGAAACCTGGCGCGAAATTTATTTTTGTTTGCCGAACCGATACGCAGATTGTGGAGCTTACTGAGTTTTCAAACGAGCAATCCGCAGACATTTATCAAATATGCCCGGTTTCATTTCGTGATATTGCCTTATTCTTACAAAAGAACTTTTCCATGTCTCCTCCCGAGGCGGAAGTGGTTGCCTATAGATTGAGCCGAACCTTTAATCAGTTCGAGCTCGCAGCTCATCCAAGCTACTTTGCGGGAATTCCGAGAGAAACACTATCAGCTCTACTGCAGGCAAATCGAAGATCAGAGCTGATTCAGCTTGCCGTTGACGGGTTTCTCACGTTTGTTGTTGCTGACGATAAGTCAGACGTGACATTAAGTCGAACCACAAGGTCTCGGTTCCTACGGAACCTTGTCATTGAAACTAATGTTGAAAAAAGGAATTTCTCGGAGTCGGAACTAATCGAATACACAAGTGAATTCTCAAAAAAATACGATTTTGCCATTACCCCGATACGGTTCATTCAAGGGTTCATTGACAAAGGTATCATTCATTTCGACAGCAGTGGATTCATGAAATTTTCTCTCCCCTTCGTGGAGAGCTATCTATTGGCAAGCGAACTAAGTCAAAAAGATAAATTGGCAAGTCAATATTATGACCTGAAATCGGAAGAATTTGACTTTCATTCATTCGATCTCTACTGCGAGATCGCCCCTTCTGATGCGCTGATCCGCGAATACATGGACACTTTGAAGAGTTTGCTCGATCAGTTTCAGATCCCCCCCGATGAAGAGCATATTTTACTATCCGACAAAATTCATCCGGTAATGTTAGGATCTCAGGATAGACTTCAAATGCTCCAAAAGAAGGTCCGGAAGGCGCAAGAAGATGTCGCTGACGGCAAGGGTGACGTGAAGGCGAAACAGCGCATCCTCGATATAGTAGACCACGTAAAAGTTTCTATCGCAGAGGAAAGTAAAATTGAGGAAGGTGAGCCACCAGAGGATAACGTTGAAGAGGCGGGTGATCAAAAAAACATAAACAGCCTTCAGCACGCGCTTGGTGTGTGGGCGCTGGGCGTCGTAATTCTTGGATCAGGCGCGGAACATCTGACAGGTGAGACAAAGCAAACACTGACAAATGACATTGTACGCCTTGGATCAATGCTGGTTCACAGGTGGACCAAGAATCGTCTTCAGATAGATTTCAAAGACATGAAGCGAAAACTAACTTCAGATGAGAATGTCAGTATTTTCTTCAACGAAAATGGGAAACACATTGAAGATCTAAACGAGGCTAAAAAATTAATTGAGATGATGGTGGACTTAATTGAGTATTACATGCTTTCTCAGCCGTTAAGACGAACACTTGGCCACCTTTGCGAGCAGGCACGGCAAAAGGTTCTAGCGGAAAGCGTGTCAAAGCCGAAATTTGAACACCCAGTGGAAAAGGTGATCCACAGCGCCTGGTTAACTGACATCGAGAGTGGCCGAGGAAAGGAAGCCTTGCATGAGGCCATCCGGGCGTTGCCAGCGTCAATGTTTCTTCGCATCAATCTAGCATCGCATTTTCTAACTCGCGTCCATTGGAATCATTGGAAAAAGGACGACAGACTCGTCTTGCTCGACATGGCTGAGGAAGCAATAAAGCCATTGTCAGTAAGAATTAGGAAGGGAGATATTATGCGAGCAATCGAGAAGGATGCTGAGAACGAGAGTGATAAGCCGCAGAAGCCCGCATAGAGGGATGCATGTGGCGAGTTTAGGCGGTTGTGAGCAAGACGACTGCTAAATAAGCACGGGCTGAAGAGGGGAGCCCAGCAAGCCCTCTTCAGCGTCAAGGCAGAGCTTAGCGATTGAAATGCGCTTCCCCCTACCCCAAATCCCGAAACCGATACCCCACCCCCGGCTCGGTCACGATCAGCCGCACCTCCCCATCGTCCCCCAGCTTCTGCCTTATCTGCCCCACATAAACCCTCAGATACTGCGTATCGCCCTGGTGCTCGTCGCCCCAGATGGTCGAGAGCAACTGCCTATGGGTGAGCACCGTGCCGGCGTTGCGGGCGAGCAGGGCCAGGAGGTCGAATTCCTTGCGTGCCAAGCGCACATCCTTGCCGGCCTTCAGCACTCGGTGGCGGGCGAGGTCGATTTCGAGGTCGCCGGTGGTGATCACCGGGCTTTCCGGCTCGCTGGTTCTCTGGCGGAGCGCCGCGCGCAGGCGGGCGAGCAGTTCGCCGACGCCGAACGGCTTGTTGACGAAGTCGTTGGCGCCGAGGTCGAGCGCCTCGATCTTCTCGGCCTCGCGGTCGCGGGCCGACAGGATGACCACCGGCGTGGTCCGGGTGCGACGGATTTCGGCGAGCACCGCCTTGCCGTCCATGTCCGGCAGGCCGAGGTCGAGAACGACGATGTCGGCCGGCGCCTCGGCCATGGCGTCGAGCGCCTGACGGCCGGTGTCGGCGCGGCGCACGGCGTAACCTTCCAGTTCCAGCACCGGCGCCAGGAAGCGATGGATGGCCGGCTCGTCGTCGACGACCAGTACCATCTTGTCGGGCACCGTCTTGTCGGTCATGTCAGGTCCTCGATCGGCAACGACAGAGTGATCCGCGTGCCGTGGCCGTTGGCAATGGGGCTTTCCGCCTCGGCCGTGCCGGCGTGCAGCTTCACGATGCCCTCGGTGATGGCAAGGCCGAGGCCGCTGCCATCGCCGCCATCGCCGGTGCGCGCCGCGCCGCGCACGAACTTGTCGAACACGCGCGGCAGAAGATCGGCGGCGATGCCGGGGCCGTCGTCCTCGACCACCAGCCGCAGCCAGCCGTCGTCCCGCCGCGCGCCGAGCACGATCGACACCTCACGGCCGCCATGGCGCGCCGCGTTGGCGACGACGTTGGCAAGCGCCTGCTCGATCAGGCTGGCGTCGGCCCTGACCAGCGGCAGGCCCTGGGCCACCGCCAGCTTGATCTTGCCGCCCATCCCCCGCCGTCTGCCCTGATCGACCAGCCGTTCCAAGATCTCGCCGATATCCACCCAGTCCTTGCGCAGATCGAGCGCGCCGGCCTCGAGGCGCGTCATGGAAAGGAGGTTGCGCACCATGCCGTCGAGCCGTTCGCTCTCCTCGCGGATCGAGGAGAGAAGGTCGGCCCGCTGGTCGGGGCGCAGCCGGTCGCCGAAGTCGATCAGGCTGGTCGACGCGCCGAGGATGGAGGCGAGCGGCGTGCGGAAGTCGTGGCTGATCGAGGCGAGCAGCGTGTTGCGGACGCGCTCGGTTTCCGCCTCGGTCCGCGCCCGGTCGGCCTCGCGCGACAGGGCGGCGCGGTCGATGGCCGAAGCCGCCTGCTCGGCCAGCGCATGCAGCAGCGCCACCTCGTCATCGTCGAGTGCGCCCTCATGGTCGACTTCCACACCAAGGACACCCACCGGCCGCCGGCCGATGGTGAGCGGCAGGAACATCCAGGCGCTGTCGCCGTGGAACGGGCTGCCGGCGCCGGCCACTTCCTTGCAGCCGAACGCCCAGTCGGCCGCCGATTGCGCGGTCTCATCGAGCTGCGTCTCGGGCGGCGACACCGCCCTCAGCGCCAGCCGTTCGCCCTCGCCAACCAGCACGGCGCAGCGCTTGGCGGTGATCGCCCGCACCTCGCTGGCCACCACCTCGGCCACCTCGACGCGGTCGGCGGAAAACGACAGCCGGCGGGTGAAGGCATAGAGCCGCTCGATGGCCCGCTCGCGCACCATCGCCACCCGCGCCCGCTCACGCGATTGGCCGGCCAGCGCCGCCGTTAGCACCGCGACCACCAGGAAGGCGACGAGCGCCAAGAGTTCGCGCGGCTGCGACACCGACAGCGTGTAGAGCGGCGTGAGGAAGAAGAAATTGTAGCCGAGGAAGGCGACCAGCGAACCGAGGACGGCCGGCCAGATGCCATAGCGGATCGCCGGGAACAGCACCGAGAGCAGCAGGATCAGCGCGATGTCGGTCAGGTCGAACCAGCGACGGGCGCTGTCGGCCAGGATCAGCCCGACGGAGACGCTGACCAGCGCCTCGACATAGCCGACCAGCGGCCCCGGCCGCAGCCACTCGGCCCGCGTCGCCAGATTGAGGTCGACGGCCGACTGGTTGGCGCTCCCCGGCGCCGGGGGCACGAAGCGTGGTGGGGTCTCGACAACCATGGGCGCGGCGGACTGCCTCCGAAGTCACTTTCAAGTCGTAGCTGGATTTGCTGGCCGCATCAACGAAGGATGGTCTTCATGTTTACTTGGCGCGCGAAAGCCTGACCACCGCTCTGCCGAACGTCCGTTCATTGCAGTTTGCCACGCAGGCCTCGCGCAGGGAACACGCCGTAGCCTTTGCTGGCATCGGCAAGCCCTTCGCAACTGTGCGCGCGGTGATCCGCATTCATTGGATCGCAGTAAGCATCATTCCGAGGTGAAAGAGAAAGGCGAAAGTTGAAACCTGCACGTTAAGCGATTTTTCAATCTTATCATACAAATAATGCGTTCAAATGGAGATCCTCAACATGATGACTGTGAGTAATTTCTTAAGACTGCTGTTTGGTGTGATGCTCACAGTTACCATAGGGGTGCTCAGTCAATCAGCCCTGAGATCGTGGAACGAGCTCAGCGATGCAAGGCGCATCGAAGCAGCAACCAGCGCCTCCTCCAGCCTGTTTGAGGCCATGGCCAACCTGCGCATGGAAGGATCGTTGACCCAGGGAATGCTGGGGCGCCCCGACCCCGCAACGCCGCTGCCCAACTGGGCGCCGGCCCGCGAGGCCCAGGTTAGGAGCATGACCCAGGCCATCGAGGCGATCAAGGGCGCCGACCTCGCCGACAGCGACAAGATCATCAAGCAGCTGCGGGATGAACTGGAAGCGCTGAAGGCACTGCACAAGGCCACGGCCGATGCGATCACCAAGCCAAAGGCGGATCGCCCGGCCGACCTGCAGCAGAAATACACCGATTTCACGACGGCGGCCCGCGCCATGCTGACCGATGTCGGCGGCAAGCTGCAGGCATCGATCATGCTGCAGGATTCGCTGGTCGACCAGTTCGTGTCCCTGCACAATCTCGGCTGGACCATGCGCTCTTCCTCCGGTGAGGCGCTGACCAACATCACCAACAACGTCACCACCATCGGCGATATCCCGGCCACCGCGCTGTCGGACCAGGCGTCCATGCACGGCCGCATCGACTTTATCTGGGCGACGCTCAACGACCGCCTCAAGGCCCTGCCCAAGTCCCCGGAACTGACCAAGGCCCTGGGCGATGCCGAGAGCCAGTATTTCGACCCCGCCTTCCGCGCCACGCAGATCGCCTTCCTCAAGCAGTTGATGGCCGGCCAGAAGCTGGACATGACGCGCGACCAGTGGGACTCGCAGGTCATACCGAGGGTCGCGACGCTGGCCAACGTTGCGCTGGCTCTGATCCAATCCGCCAGCCAGGCGGCCGACGCCAAGGCCGGCTCGGCCCTGGTCAGCCTTGAGATTTCCATTGGCCTGCTCGCGGCGTCGTTGCTCTTCACCCTGGCGGTGTTCCTGGCGATCAGCCGCCGCGTTACCAACCCGCTGCAGAACTTGACGAAGACCATGCAGACCATTGCCGACGGCGCATTGGAGACGGAAATCGTTGGCATCGGTCGCCGCGATGAGATCGGCGCCATGGCCAGCACGCTGGCGATCTTCCGCGACAGTCTCCGGCGCAACCGGGAACTGGAGATCGAAAGCGCCCACGGACGCGAGGCTTCGGAACGCGATCGCAAGGCCATGCTGGCCGATCTGGCCTCCAGGTTCGAAACGGTGGTCGGTGGCATCGTCTCCTCGGTGTCCACCTCGGCCAAGGAACTCGAAGCCGCGGCCAGCACCTTGCAGGATGCCACCGACGAAACCAGCCTGCGCTCCAACAATGTCGCCGCCGCCGCCGAGCAGGCCTCGGCCAACGTGGCCAACGTCGCCGGAGCCGCCGAGGAGCTTGGCGCGTCGGTGCAGGAGATCGGCCGGCAGATCACCAGTTCCGCCGAAATGTCACAGGCTGCCGTGAACGAGGCGCGGACCACCGCCGGACTGGTCAGCGAACTGTCCGAGGCCGCCACGCACATCAGCGACGTGCTCGGCCTGATCTCCAACATTGCCGGCCAGACCAACCTGCTGGCCCTCAACGCCACCATCGAAGCGGCGCGCGCCGGTGAAGCCGGGCGGGGATTCGCGGTCGTCGCGTCCGAGGTCAAGGAGCTGGCAACCCAGACCTCCAAGGCGACGGCGGACATCTCCTCGCAGATCGGCGCCATCCAGGACTCGACCGGCCGGGCCGTCACCGCCATCAGCGGCATCGCCGAGATGATCGGCAACATGAACCGCCTGACGCTTCAGGTGTCGGAGTCGATCGGTGCGCAGAACGCGGCAACCTCAGAGATCGTGCATTCCATCTCGCAGGCCAGCGTCGGCGCGAGCGATGTGACGCACAACATCACCGGCGTCGCGCAGGCGGCGCTGCATTCCGGCGCGACCGGCAAGCAGGTTCTGTCGGCATCGTCCCAGCTCACGGCCCAGGCCAATCAGATGCGCGATGAGGTCGACCGGTTCCTGAAGACGGTTCGCGCCGCCTAATCGCGACAACCGCCTCTGAAATCAGAGATAGCGAGCAGCCTGAAATCGCCCCTCGGCAACGATGGGGCGATTTTTCATTTTGCCGTCCGCAAACCGGCGCCAAGCCACCGCGAAAGCGGGAGAAAACGCGACAAAAAGCGGGCCTTAACAAGGCTTCTCCGCCGCGCTGACGAACTTCAGTTCCATTTCAGTTTGCCGACATATGCCTCGGCGCAGGAAACACGCCGAAGTTGGCCCCGGCTTCGGCAAGCAAGGTGAACTGCGTTCTTTATGGCTGACTTCCTCCCCTTTTCCCGCCCGTCCATGGGCGGGGACGAACTGATCGCCGTCGCCGACGTGCTGCGCTCCGGCTGGATCACCACCGGCCCCAAGACCGCCGAGCTGGAGTTCGACTTCGCAGCGCTGACCGGCGCCCGGCACACGGTGGCCGTCAGCTCGGCCACCGGCGGCATGCACGTGACGCTGATGGCGCTCGGGGTTAAGCCCGGCGACGAGGTGATCACGCCATCGCTCACCTGGGTCTCGACGCTCAACATGATCGAGCTCTTGGGCGCAACGCCGGTGATGATCGATGTCGACCGCGACACGCTGATGGTCACGGCAGAAGCCATCGAAGCCGCCATCACGCCGCGCACCAAGGCGATCGTTCCCGTGCACTATGCCGGCGCGGCGCTTGACCTCGACCCGATCCGCGCCGTCGCCCGTCGCCACGGCATCGCCCTGATCGAGGACGCGGCGCACGCCAGCGGCACGTATTACAAGGGCCGTCATATCGGCGCCCAGGGCACGGCGATCTTCTCCTTCCACGCCATCAAGAACATGACCTGCGCCGAAGGCGGCATGATCGTCACCGACGACGCCGATCTCGCCGCCCGCGTCCGTAGCCTGAAGTTCCACGGCCTCGGCGTCGATGCCTTCGACCGGCTGACGCAAGGGCGGGCGCCGCAGGCCGAGGTGATCCAGCCCGGCTTCAAGTACAATCTCGCCGACATCAACGCCGCCATCGCCCTGGTCCAGCTCAAGACGCTCGCCGCCCACAACGCCCGCCGCGCCGAGCTTGCCACCCGCTATGTCTCGCAATGGGCCGGCCTGCCGCTCACCCCGCTCGCCCTGCCCGCCTGGCCGCAACAGCACGCCTGGCACCTCTACATCATCCGCGTCGACGAAGCGCGCTGCGGCATCGATCGCGACGGGCTGATGGCGGCGCTGAAAGAGCGCGGCATCGGCACCGGCCTGCATTTCCGCGCCGCCCACACCCAGAAATACTACCGCGAGCGCTATCCGACGCTCTGGCTACCCAACACCGAGTGGAACTCGGCGCGCATCTGCTCGCTGCCGCTGTTCCCCGACATGCAGGACGCCGACGTCGACCGGGTGGTCTCCGCGCTGAGGGAGATCGTCAAGCCATGAACCTCTCGGATATGCCCCCGATCACCAAAGTCTCGGTCGTCATTCCCGTGTTCAACGAGCAAGAGTGCCTGCCCGAGCTGATCGCCCGCACCACCGCCGCCTGCAAGCTGCTCGACTGCGATTACGAGATCCTGCTGGTCGACGACGGTAGCTCCGACCGCTCCGCCGCCCTGATGACCGAGGCCGCCGAGGCGCCGGACAGCCGGGTGGTCGCCATCATCCTCAACCGCAATTACGGGCAGCATTCGGCCATCATGGCCGGCTTCGGCCACGTCTCCGGCGATCTGATCATCACGCTGGACGCCGACCTGCAGAACCCACCGGAGGAAATTCCCCATCTGGTGGACATGGCGGCCAAATACGACGTGGTCGGCACCATCCGCGCCAACCGGCGCGACAGCCTGTTCCGCAAGACCGCCTCGCGCATGATCAACCTGTTGATCAAGCGCACCACCGGCAAGGCGATGAGCGACTACGGCTGCATGCTGCGCGCCTACCGCCGGCCGATCGTCGAGGCCATGCTGAACTGCCACGAGCGCAGCACCTTCATTCCCATCCTCGCCAACACCTTCGCCCGCCGCGCCACCGAGATCGAGGTGCGCCACGCCGAGCGCGAGCATGGCACATCCAAGTACAGCTTCATGAAGCTGATCAACCTGATGTACGACCTGGTGACCTGCCTCACCACCACGCCACTGCGCCTGTTGAGCGTCGTCGGCTCGTTCATCGCGCTCGGCGGCTTCGCGCTGACCATCCTGCTGCTGGCGATGCGCCTGTTCCTCGGCGCCACCTGGGCGGCCGAGGGCGTGTTCACGCTGTTCGCCATCCTGTTCTTCTTCATCGGCGCCCAGTTCGTCGCCATGGGGCTGCTCGGCGAATACATCGGCCGCATCTACAACGACGTCCGCGCCCGCCCCCGCTACTTCGTCCACACCATCGTCGGTCAAGACCCGCGTTTTACCGCACAGGGCAACAAACCATGAAAGCTGTCGTATTCGCCTATCACGATCTCGGCTGCGTCGGCCTGAAAGCCCTGGTCGCCGCCGGCTATGCCATCGAGGCGGTGTTCACCCACGCCGACAACCCGCAGGAAAGCCAGTTCTTCGGCTCGGTCGCCCGCGCCGCCGCCGAACTCGGCATTCCCGTCTACGCGCCGGAGGATGTCAATCATCCCCTATGGGTCGAGCGCATCCGGGCGATGGCGCCGGACGTCATCTTCTCCTTCTACTATCGCCACCTCTTGAAGCCCGAGTTGCTGGCCCTGGCGCCCAAGGGCGCCTTCAACCTGCACGGCTCGCTGTTGCCGCGCTATCGCGGCCGGGCGCCGCTCAACTGGGTGCTGGTCAACGGCGAGGCGGAGACCGGCGTCACGCTGCACCGCATGGTGGCCAAAGCCGATGCCGGCGCCATCCTCGCCCAGAAGAAGGTGGCCATCGACGACAACGACACCGCGCTCAGCCTGCACCACAAGCTGAAGGGCGCGGCCAAAAGCCTGCTGACCGACGTGCTGCCCGCCATTGCCGATGGCACCGCCATCGAGGTCGAACAGGACCACGCCAAGGCGACCACCGTCGGCCGCCGTACCCCTGATGACGGGCGGATCGATTGGCGGAAACCGGCGCGCGACATCTACAATCTCATCCGCGCCGTCACCCAGCCGTGGCCCGGCGCCTTCGGCCAGGCCGGCGCCACCAAGTTCATCGTCTGGCAGGCCAAGGTGCGCGACGATTTCGCTCCGGCGCGGCCGGGCACGGTGCTCAGCACCGCCCCCTTCGTGATGGCCTGCGGCACCGGCGCGCTGGAGATCACCACCGGCCAGGGCGACCAGGGCGTCTACCTTCAGGGCGCACAGCTCGCCGAAAGCCTCGGCCTCGTCGCCGGCGCCGTCCTCGCCGATGCGCCGGCGGTCTCGGCCAAGCGGCCGACCCGCGTCTTGATCCTCGGCGTCAACGGCTTCATCGGCAATCACCTGACCGAACGGCTGCTCGCCGAGGATGGCTATGAGGTCTACGGCCTCGACATCGGCTCGGACGCCATCTCGCGCTTCCTTCACAATCCGCGCTTCCATTTCGTCGAGGGCGATATCTCCATTCACAGCGAATGGATCGAGTATCACATCAAGAAATGCGACGTGATCCTGCCGCTGGTGGCGATTGCCACGCCGATCGAATATACGCGCAATCCGCTGCGCGTGTTCGAGCTGGATTTTGAGGAAAACCTCAAGATCGTCCGCTACTGCGTCAAGTACAAGAAGCGGATCATCTTCCCGTCGACCTCCGAGGTCTACGGCATGTGCACCGACCCCAACTTCGACGAGGACACTTCCGATCTAGTGGTCGGCCCCATCAACAAGCAGCGCTGGATCTACTCGGTGTCCAAGCAGTTGCTCGACCGCATCATCTGGGCCTACGGCGAAAAGGAAGGCCTGCGCTTCACCCTGTTCCGGCCGTTCAACTGGATGGGCCCGCGCCTCGACACCCTCAACGCGGCGCGCATCGGCTCGTCGCGCGCCATCACCCAGCTGATCCTCAACCTCGTCGAGGGCACGCCGATCAAATTGATCGACGGCGGCGCCCAGAAGCGCTGCTTCACCGACATCAAGGATGGCATCGAGGCGCTGTTCCGCATCATCGACAACCGCGACGGCGCCTGCGACGGTCAGATCATCAACATCGGCAACCCCGACAACGAGGCGAGCATCCGCGAGCTGGCCGAGATGCTGCTCGACAGCTTCGAGAGGCACCCGCTGCGCCACCAATTCCCGCCGTTCGCCGGCTTCCGCGATGTCGAAAGCAGCAGCTATTACGGCAAGGGCTATCAGGACGTGGAGCACCGCAAGCCGAGCATCCGCAACGCCGAACGCCTGCTGAAATGGCGCCCGAGCATTGACATGACGCACACGGTCGGCGAAACGCTGGATTTCTTCCTGAGGACGGTGGACGGCGACCCTACCGCCAACGGGACGAACTTGACGCTTGACGCCGTTGAAGCAAAGCCGTCCGTTCGGATGGCACATTCAAAAGTCGCTTTTGCAACAGTCAGATGAAGCAAGTCGGCCTGCGTATTGATGTGGATACCTTCCGGGGAACGCGCGACGGCGTGCCCCGCCTGCTCGACCTGCTCGACCGGCACGATGTCAGGGCGAGCTTCTTCTTCTCGGTCGGGCCGGACAACATGGGCCGCCACCTCTGGCGCCTGATGCGCCCGACCTTCCTCAAGAAGATGCTGCGCTCCAACGCCGCCTCGCTCTACGGCTGGGATATCCTGCTCGCCGGCACCGCCTGGCCCGGCCGCTCCATCGGTAGGGCGCACGCCGACATCATCGCCAGATCGGCGGCGGAAGGCCACGAGATCGGCCTGCACGCCTGGGATCATTTCGCCTGGCAGACCTGGGCCGGACTCTGGGATCAGACCCGCATGGCGCGCGATATCCACAAGGGCCTGACGGCGCTGGAGTGCATCGTCGGTCGCCAGATCGACTGTTCGGCGGTTGCCGGCTGGCGGGCCGATCAGACGGCGATCGCGGCCAAGCAGGCTTTGGGCTTCCGCTACAACAGCGACTGTCGCGGCACCGGCCCGTTCCGCCCTCGCCTTGCCGATGGATCGCTCGGCACGCCACAGATTCCGACGACGCTCCCGACCTGGGACGAGGTGGCCGGGCGGCAAACCTCGGCCGCCGACTACAATGCCTTCATTCTCAAGAAGATCGCCGACGATACGGGCACGCCGGTCTACGTCATCCACGCGGAGGTGGAAGGCATCGCCATGGCCGACCAGTTCGGCGACCTCCTGAAGCAAGCCTCGCGGGCCGACATCACCTTTTGCCCCCTCGGCGATTTGCTGCCGGACGATCTCTCCACCCTGCCGGAGGGGTGCGTGACGCGCGGCGCCGTCGCCGGCCGCGATGGCTGGCTGGGCGTACAGCTGCCGGCGGAGACCCCCCGATGATAAAGCGCGGGCCGATGATCAAGCGCTGGCAGGCGTGGCTGTGGTTCGCCCTGATCCCGCTCACTTACGTCCTGCCGCTGCCCGGCCGCCGCCTCTGGCTGCCCGACGAATTGCGCTACGGCGAAATCAGCCAGGAAATGCTGGACGGCGGCAGCTGGATCTCGCCGCATTTCCTGGGGCTTCGCTATTTCGAAAAGCCGGCCGGCGGCCTTTGGGTCAACGCCGTGGGCATGGGGCTGTTCGGCGACAACAATTTCGGCGTCCGGGCCGGCGCTGTGTTCTCGACGCTGCTGGCCGCCGGGTTGGTCTACTGGCTGACCATGCGCCTCTGGCGCGACCGGCGGACGGCGTTTGTCGCCGTTGCCATCTATCTGTCGTCCTTCCTGGTCTACGCCGTCGGCACCTATGGGTCGGTCGATGCCGCCGTGACGCTGTGCCTGGTGGCCGCCATGTGCGCCTTCTGGCTGGCGACCGAGGCGGAGACGCGGAGCGGCCGGATCGGTGGCTACCTTCTGCTCGGCGTTGCCTGCGGCGTCGGCTTCATGACCAAGGGCTTCCTGGCGCTGGCCGTACCGGTGGTCGCCGTGTTGCCCTTCGTCGCCGTCGAGCGCCGCTGGCGGCAGGTGCTGACCTACGGCCCGCTGGCCATCCTGAGCGCCGCCGTGGTGTCGGCGCCCTGGGCGATCGCCGTGTGGCGCGAGCAGCCCGACTTCTGGCATTATTTCTTCTGGGTGGAACACATCCAGCGCTTCGCCGACAGCGCCCACGCCCAGCACAAGCAACCCTTCTGGTTCTACCTTCCGGTGCTCGTCGCCGGCACGCTGCCCTGGCTGGCGCTTCTCCCCGCTTCGCTCACCCTGGGTTGGACCGGCCGGCGCAAGGACCCGGCGCTGATCTATCTCTTGGGCTGGGTGGTGATGCCGCTCCTCTTCTTCAGCCTCGCCGAAGGCAAGCTGCCGACCTACATCCTGCCCTCAATGGCGCCGCTGGCCATGCTGATGGCCCGCCGCGCCGCGACGGCCGGCACGATGAGGCTGTTCGTCGTCAACGGCTGGATCAACCTCGCGCTCGGGCTGGGTCTTGCCCTCACGGTGCTCGTCCTCCTGTCGCCCTGGGCCATCGGCATCAGGTCTCTCTACGCGCCAAGCGAAGCCAACAAGGTGGCGCTCGCCGCCCTCGCCCTGCTTGTCTGGGGCGGCATCGGCTGGCTGTCGCTGAGAAAGCCGGAGCGGCGCTGGCACTGGGCGGCGCTCTGCCCGGTCGGCGTGGCGCTGGTGGTCGGCAGCGTGCTTCCCCAATCGGTCGTCACCGACAAGAACCCGCAATGGTTCATCTCGCAGGTGTCGCCGGAACTTCAGGATAGCAACACCATTCTCGCCTACGGCCCCGCCTGGGCATCAGCCATCGCCTTCGCCGAGGGGCGCGACGATGTGCTGATCTACAGCTGGCCGGGCGAAGTAGCCGACGGCCTGAGCTATCCCGACAGCTCCGACCGTCTCGTTTCCGCCGATGACTTCGAAGACTGGCTGGCCATCCATCGGCACAAGGGAAGCGTGGCGCTCGTCCTGCCGCTGGCAAAGCCGGACCAGCCGATGACCATGACACCGCCTCCCGACCGGGTCATCCGGCAGGGACGCATGGCGCTTCTCTGGTACAAGCAGCAATGATCGACATTCTCGCCGTCAACATCCTGACCTGCGCCGGCCAACTGGCGCAAAAGCAGGCGGCAAGCGGCGAGCCGACGCGAGGTTCCCGCCGCCGCCATGTTCTGATCTGGCTCGGCGTCAGCCTCATCTGCCTGGGGTCGGCCATGCTGCTCTGGCTCGCCGTTCTGCAGCGGGTGCCGGTGGGCGTCGCCTACCCCATGCTCAGCCTCAACTTCATCCTGGTGACGCTGGCCGCCCGCTGGTTCTGGCAGGAAACGATCACCCCGAGGCAATGGATTGGCATCGCGCTGATCGTGCTCGGCGTCATCTTCATGGGGCGCGGCGCATGAGCCTGCCCAAAGGCTCCGGCCCGGCGCTGCTCAGCGTGCTGCTGGCCAGTACCGCCCAGCTGCTGATGAAGGGAGGCATCGCCGCCCTGCCACCGATGGCCGACCTCGCGACCTTCGTTCCGGCGCTCTGGCACGTCTGGCCGGCAACGCTGGCCGTCGCCGCCGGGCTTGTCACCTATGTCGCGTCGATGCTGAGTTGGTATTTCGCCCTGAAATCGCTCCCCCTCAGCATCGCCTACCCGCTGCTCAGCCTCAGCTACGTCATCGTCTGGCTCGCCGCCATCGCCCTCCCCACCTTCCCCGACACCTTCACTCTCGGCAAAGCCGGGGCCATGGCGATGATCATGGCGGGGGTCTATTTGGTGTGCGGGAGGCCGAAAGGGGGATGAACGAACGGGCTGGCGGCATCATCAACCAAGAACGGCTAGATCTATTGCGCGAATAGTGAATTGCGTACCGGCCAGCTTCGACAGAAAATTGAGTTCCAGTCGAGACATCCCATCGGCAGCCAATACGGTGCAGAGTCATTGCTGTCAGAGATCATTATGCATATTCCCATGTCCCAAGGCGTCCGGCTCTCGCATGACATCCCTAGTGAAATAAAGCTCGCCATTGCCGACGCTGTGATCGCCTTTGGCCGTATAGAGCAAGAATTAATAGAAATTGCGTGGATAATTAGTGGCGCAGACTTAAAGCAACGCATTAAAATTGCACGCGCCCCAACGAAAGAAAACTTCACAGAAATCATAGATTCTTTTGAAAAAACACAGCCAGATCTAAAACTCAACGCTCTAAAAGATACCGTTCGGCAGCTTGCAGACGATCGAAACCTGGTGGTTCATGGCGCATGGACAATGGCTGACGACAAGCCCTGGGTAGTCTGGCACAAATTTGCCGAAGACACCGACAGCATAATCGGCGAGTATTTCGAGACGTGGCGTTTCGAAAAATTTATGATCAAAAGCCTACACCTTTTGGAAATGCTACGGCAGTTCCACAACACGCTTGAGGGGCAAACCGGGATAAAGACAACATCGGTTCCGCGTTTAGATCCGACATAATCCGAGCCTTCAGCTGTCCAGAAAACACTGCTCTCGTGGGCCTTCGGCCAAACTTAGCTAAAGCTTTCCGCTTATAAGCTTGGTAATCGTCCCAGCTAAGGCGGCTTCCTCGCCATGAAAGCTCTTCACCATGGCCGCGAGGAAGACATCGGGATCAAGCCCATCCAGGTTGGGGGGATGCCCGGCCTGTAGCGCCAAAACCGTGAAGAACACCAGTTGCGTCCGTCCGTTGCCCTCGCGAAAAGGGTGAACGGCGTTGAGATCGGCGAGGAAATGTGCCGCGCGTGCAGCGAAGTCCGCTGACGGCAGGTCGTGAAAGAAAGCCCCGGACTTAAGCTCACTGAAAAGCTTCCGCATTTCCGATGCGATGTGCTCCGGATAGCAGAACATGTTTCCGCCTTTGGATATCCGGACCGTCCGAAACCGTCCAGCCCACGAGTACACATCTTGGAAAAGATGCCAGTGAATCGCCCGATAATGAGTGACGCTCAACCGACCAATGGGAAGCGGCTCGTTAAAGCGCTGAGCTGTCAGCTCATGCTCAAAGGCATCCAGCTCCGCTTGATCTCTCAACCCCAGGCGATTTTTGAGTACCGTAGTTCCCGAATAGCAGTATGGATCGGGAACAGCATCGTAAAACACCTGGATCAGGCCTTCTTGGCGTGCTTTTTCAGAAGAATCCGACGACGCTCTTCAGCCGAAAGACCGTTTCTGTCGAATTCATCAAACATAGCTTCTGATTTTTGTGAAAGCTTTATACCTTCGACGGCACTGATTTTCCTGAATGCAGCTCGCCCCAGAACGATATTGCTGTTAACGGAAGCCACTGAACTCTTGGATGCTCTCTGTTTCATGCAAGCATCCTAGCACGGAATAGGCCTATTGCCATTCATTTTCGGCCTCAGCAGCGCCGGAGGCCTGGACGACCTCTCACAAGGAAGTATCCCGTACCGGCGCCTTGAAGGACGTCCGCTCGACTGCAAGATCCTTGAGAGGAGACGCCTGCAGCTCGGCCACCAGACGGCTACCGCCGCTCTCGATGCCGTCTTTCCAAGCCTGCTGAAGCCCACGAAGCTTCTCCGCCTCTTGACTATCCTGCCTCTCCAGGAGACGCAGCGCTTCCCGCACCACTTCGCTGGCAGAGGTATAGCGCCCGGAATCCACTTTGCTTTTGACGAACCGCATCAATTCTTCGGTCAGCGAGACATTGAGGTTCAAGGCGATCTCCCTTGGTCGCATCGGACGCGATCAGGTTGCATCCTAATAGGCTTCCAGATCAACGCAATGCGGCTCCCCGTGCGGCCTGCCCAGGGAGCGTCTTTATGTTTTCTTACTTCTCAACTAAAAGCAAATCTGCTTCAAAACCCACCCATCCTCCGTATAAAGAAAACATAAAGAAGATAAGCCCCGCCATAAAGCCAATTTTATTTGCGCCCAGCACAGCGGATATATATCTCCACGGCAAGGACAGTTCGGAGTTAGCCTTGTCATGTCGGGTTCTTCAGCACACGGCCAGCAGGTTCAGAGTTTTTGGGCCTTGGCGCTTGGGTCGATCGGCGTCGTCTACGGCGATATCGGCACCAGCCCGCTCTATGCGCTGAGGGAGTCGCTGAACCATGCCGCCGCCGACGGACTGACGCGCGCCGAGGTGATCGGCATCGTGTCGCTGCTGCTGTGGTCGCTGACGCTGATCGTCACCGTCAAATACGTGCTGTTCATTCTACGCGCCGACAACCGCGGCGAAGGCGGCACGCTGTCGCTGCTGGCGCTCGCCCAGGCGACGATCGGCCGGCGCACGCTGACGCTGACGGTGCTGGGCGTGGTCGGCGCGGCGCTGTTCTATGGCGACGCCATCATCACCCCGGCCATCTCGGTGCTCTCAGCCGTCGAAGGCCTGGAACTCGCCTCACCCGGCTTCAGCCGCTTCGTGCTACCGCTCACCGTCGTCATCCTGATCGGCCTGTTCGCCATCCAGGCGCGCGGTACCGGCAGCGTGTCCAGATGGTTCGGCCCGATCACGCTGGTCTGGTTCGTGGTGATCGCGGTTCTCGGCATCGAGCACATCGGCGACGACGCCTCTATACTCTGGGCGATCAACCCGTTGCAGGCCATCGGTTTTCTCGCCGATCACGGCTTCGGCTCCTTCGCCGTCATGGGCTCAGTGTTCCTTGCCGTCACCGGCGCCGAGGCGCTCTACGCCGACATGGGGCATTTCGGCCGCAAGCCGATCCAGTGGGCCTGGATCGCCGTGGTGTTCCCCTCGCTCGCCCTCAACTACATGGGCCAAGGCGCCATGGTGCTGGCGCACCCTGAGACCATCGAAAACCCGTTCTTCCTGATGGCGCCGCAATGGGCGCTGGTGCCGCTGGCCGTGTTCGCCACGATGGCGACCATCATCGCTAGCCAGGCCGTCATCTCCGGCGCCTTCTCGCTGACCCAGCAGGCGATCCAGCTCGGCCTGTTACCGCGCCTTGAGATCCGCCACACCTCGGCGGCGCAGGTCGGGCAGATCTATATGCCCAAGGTCAACTGGCTGCTGCTGGTCGGCGTCTTGTTCCTGGTGTTCACCTTCCATAGCTCCAGCGAACTCGGCAACGCTTATGGCATCGCCGTCACCGGCACCATGGTCAGCACCTCGCTGATGGCCTTCATCGTGTTCCACTATGCCTGGAAATGGCCGCTGTGGCGGGCCGTGACGATCATCGCGCCCATGCTGGCCGTGGAAATGGTGTTCCTGGCCAGCAACCTGATGAAGCTGTTCGATGGTGGCTACGTGCCGGTGCTGGTCGCCGGCGCCATCGGCTTGACCATCTGGTCGTGGATGCGCGGTACGCGGCTGACGCTCATCAAGGCGCGGGCCGAGGCCATCCCGCTCGGCGATCTCATCGGCATGCTCTCCCGCTCCTCGCCGGCCCGCGCCAAGGGCACCGCCGTGTTCCTGACCGCCGACCCCACCATCGCGCCCAGCGCGCTGATGCATAACCTCAAGCACAATCACGTGCTGCACGAGCACAACCTGATCGTCACCGTCGACTACGCCATGACCCCGCATGTGCCCGAGGACGAGCGGATCGAGGTGCTGCCACTGGACGGCGACTTCAAGCGAATCCACGTCACCTTCGGCTACATGGACGATTCCAACCTGCCGATGGCGCTGGAGAAGGCGCGCAAGTACGGCATCAAGATCGACATCATGTCGACCAGCTTCTTCATCAATCGGCGCTGGTTCCGACCGGCGGTCAACTCGGCGATGCCGCGCTGGCAGAACCGCCTCTACATCTCCCTGACCAAGTCGGCCACCAACGCCTCCGACTTCTTCCGCCTGCCTTCCAACCGGGTGATCGAGATCGGCCAGCAGTTCAGCATTTAGCTGCCGATGTCGGATAGTGGCCAACTTGATAATAGTTATTGGCCCATGCATATTGAGCGCACGGAGAGCATGGCCATGGCGCAAAGTGTCGATCTGGGAAATCTCGAAGGGGTCGTCACCGAGCTGGTGAAATCGGGGCGCTACAACTCCAAGAGTGAAGTCCTGCGGGAAGGCGTTCGCATGGTGCAGGAGCGCGAAATGAAACTCGCCGCTCTCGACACCTCAATCCGGCGAGGCTTGGCCGATTCCGAGGCCGGGCGCGTTAAGCCCGCCAATGAAGTCTTCGACCGCCTCGAAGCGAAATACCGAGCCATGGCGGACGCCAAGCGGCAATGATCGTCGTCATCACCGGCGAGGCGGAAGCCAACCTCGAACAAATTGGCGATTGGATCGCCGAGGATAACCCGCTTCGGGCCGTCACCTTTGTGCAAACCCTGCGGGACAAGTGCCTCGCCCTTGCCGAGGTGCCCTTGGGCTTCCCGCTCGAGCCTCGCTATGAACTCAGCGGCATACGCCGCCGCCCCTTCCGCGACTATTTGATTTTTTACCGCGTCAGAGGCGACGCCCTTGAAATCCTGCATGTTCTGCATGCCGCGCAGGACTATGAGCGGATATTGTTCCCGGACAAGTGACGCTCGCCATGTGGGCCGCCGCATGCCGCGTCAGCAACGCCCTTTGAGATAGGTCGCGCTCCACCGATCTTGCGGTTCACCATGCAATCAGCGGCGACTAACGCAGCCAGGCATCGCCCTCCACCTGATCGAGGACGAAGCGCGCCACGTCGGCCCGCGATATGCCGCCACCATGGAAGCCCGAGAGGTCGGTGAGCACGCGGATTTTATCGCGGCCGGGCTTGTCGCTCTGCACGGCGGGGCGAACCAGCATCCCCCTCTTTTTCTGGAGAGGTCGTCGCGTGGGACGGTCGTGAGACTATCCACCGAGCACCTGCCGGCGCAGGGCACCTTGAGTATTAGGCATTTTTATCAGTAAACATTCAAGTAATTACCACCACCTGAGTGGATCACACACGCAGATGTTGTGCACAACGACGCGATCAATGAAATCAGAAGCGTCGTTTAAGGGAAGTTCAAACAATATATGTTACAACACGCATGCCAGAGAAGAACTACAGAAAACGAGTATAATTTCTACTGATACACTTAACACCCAATTTGCCTTGGGGGCGTATATGGGGGCAAGCGGTTCAGAGGTTTCACAGGGCGGAAACCCCAATGAACGGCCGTATCGCCAGGAGATACGGGCCGAACAGCTGAACATTGCTCTCAACAATCTCCCTACGACCCTGATCGCCTCCATTTTGATATCCGTGTCGGGTTCGATCGTCCTCGATATCGAGTCCGGTTATTCATGGATCCCCTGGTGGCTGGCCGCCGTGATCGGCACATCGGTGCTGCGAGGCATCTGGCTCCTCGTGATTCGCCACAAGTCGGTGACAGTCCGCAATACCGAGAGATGCCTGCTCCAGCTGCGCCTTCTTGCCTTCCTGGCCGGCGTGCCGTGGGCCTGCATGCCGCTTCTGCAGATTGGCCACATCGAAACGCTGTCGGGGGCGATCACGGCGTTCCTCATGGCGGGCATATCCGCCGGCGCGCTCATTCAGAGCATGACCCTTGCCGATCAAGGCATCCTGTTCTTCACGCCCATCCTGCTGGCCACAGCCGGCACCTTCTTTGCCCAGGGTAACCTCGCCTGTGGCGTGATAGGGGCCAACACCCTGCTGCTGCTCACCATGATGGTTCTCCAGGCCCGGCGCGGTTCGGCGCGGTTCTGCAACGGGGAAGAAGCTCGCCTGAGTTCGCTTGCACTTGCCAAAACGATCAACGATTCCAACCGCAAGCTGGACTATCTCGCCAATCACGACAGCCTCACCGGTCTCTATAATCGGGCGGCGTTCAATGCGGAACTATTCGCTCGCTCGGGCAATGGTCCGGCAAAGGGCGCGGGGCTGGCGCTCGCCATCGTCGACCTCGACAACTTCAAGCTGGTCAACGATACGCGCGGACACCTCGTCGGCGACAAGGTGCTGATCGAGGCCGCCACCCGCATCTCCCACGCCTGCCAGCCGACCGAGTTCATCGCCCGGCTCGGGGGCGACGAGTTTGCCATCATCATCGGCTCCACCGATTACGAACAGCGGGCCGAAGCCCTCTGCGAACTGGTGGTGGCCGAGATGGAAAGACCATTTGCCACCGATGGCACCCCATTCGAGATCGGCGCGTCGATCGGCCTCGCCCTCTTCCCGCAGGATGCCGACGAGCTGTCCCAACTGTTCGCCGCCGCCGACATCGCCCTCTATGCGGCCAAGGGAAAGGGCAAGCACCGGGTATCGAGGTTCGACGCCGACCTCCGCGTCAAGCTCGAAAGAAGCCAGCGCATCGAGGCGGAGATTGGCGATGCCCTGGCTGAGGGCCGCCTCCACGTGGTCTTCCAGGGGCAGCACAACCTGATCACCGGCGCCGTCATCGGCCATGAAACCCTGATCCGCTGGACGCATCCCGAACTCGGCGCCATCAGCCCGGCGGAAATCCTGGCGGCGGTGCGCAATGCCGACATGGGCGACCGGCTGACGGAGTTCGTCGCCCGTCAGGCCTGCCGGCTGCTGCGAGCGCTGACCAAGGTGGGAGACGCCACCTCCACGGTGGCCATCAACATCTCGCCGGTCGAGTTCCTGACCGGCAACCCAGTGGGTATTCTGCTCGACACCATCAACCTGCTCGGCATCCGCCCCGACCGCTTCGAGGTGGAAATCACCGAGGACACGATCCAGGACCTGAAGGGCGTCAATGCCGAGCTCAACAGGCTGATGTCCTTCGGCGTCAAGATCGCCATCGACGATTTCGGCGCCGGACACTCCTCCCTCGTCAAGCTGGCGTCGCTCTCCTTCGGCAAGCTGAAGATCGACCGATCCCTGATCTCCGGCATCGACAGCCGGGAGAGAAATGCCCAACTGGTCAGCACCTTGATCAGCTTTGGCGAGCGACTGAAATTCCAGGTACTGGCCGAAGGCGTCGAGACGGCGCAGGAAGCCGAAACGCTGCGGCGCCTGGGCTGCGCCCAGGTCCAGGGCTTCCATTATTCCCGCCCGATGCCGGCACGCGACGTCCTGGCGCGAACCCGCGAAGAGACCACACGGGCAAATCACCTGCGTCACGTTTCCTGATCGTCGATGGAGGCGATCGATCGGCCTCACACCGCCGTCAGGTGCTCGAACAGGATGAACATCCCGAGCCCGCATAGCGCGATGCCAGCGACCACCTCGGCGATCCTGCCGAAGCGTTCGCCGATCAGGCGGCCGATCATCAGGCCGCCGGAGGACATGACGAAGGTGGCAAGGCCGATGGCGATGGCAACGACCATGATGTTGACGTCGAGGAAGGCCAGCGACACGCCCACCGCCATGGCATCCAGGCTTGTGCCGATGGCCGTTGCAATCAGGAGGGCGAGCGACTTGCCGGTCGGCGCCGCCGCGTCTTCCTTGCGGAAGGCGGCGTAGAGCATGTGCAGGCCGACGCCGGCCAGGAGCACGAAGGCGATCCAGTGATCGACCGCCTCCACGTAGCGGGCGGCCGCGAAGCCGGCGGCCCAGCCGATCAGCGGCGTCAGCGCCTCGACGGTGCCGAACACCAGGCCGGTGCGCAGCGCCTCGCGCAAGCGTGGCCGGCCAATGGCGGCGCCCCGCCCGACGGAAACGGCGAAGGCATCGACCGACATGCTGACGGCGAGAACGGCAATGGAAAAGGGCGACATCGATAGGCTCCGACGGACAACAGACCGGGCGCTCCAGCCCCGCTTGTCCGCACAAAGCAGGTGGCGCCACGGTCTTGCCGGGCCGATTTCTCGGCTGATCGTGCCATGCGCATCCACGCAAGCCTGTTGACACGATCCCGCCCAAGGGCGGTGACTACTCCCCGATGGGCGAGGCATGTAGCAGCCAGGGGAACTTTGTCAAGGTTTGCCCTGAG